>NZ_JAGPXS010000008.1:0-296717 GCF_018070425.1 Micromonospora sp. C81 | reverse complement strand
GGGTTGGGGGGTGTGGTGAGGGCGGGGCGGGGTTTAGGCGGCGGTGGACCAGATGGCGCGGAAGGCGGCGGCTTCGCCGGACAGCCAGCGCTCGATCTGGTCGGGCTTGGCGTCGCTGGGCATGCGGTGGGCCTGGCCGCGACGGATGTCGACCAGGATCGGCTCTGCGTGGGGGAGAACCGCGTCCATGTGTCGGGCCATCAGGTGCAGGGTGGCGAGCACCGATTCCTCACTCGGTGGGGCCTCGTCGAAGTGCAACCGGACCGCTTCGGCGCGGCCGTCGGCGTGGCGTACGCCGAAGTGGGGGTTGATCTTGACGGGTAGGTCACCCAGCATCGCCAGGGCATCGCGGGTCTGGGCGAGGTCGACGGCTGCCGGATCGCCGAGGGAGTGCAACCAGGCCGTGGCGCCGGGGACGAGCGCCTGGTAGAGCGGGCGCCAGCGTGGCTTGACCACGTCGACCACGCCGGTCAGGTGCGTGCCCCCGGTGTGGAAGGCGATGTCGGCCTTGAGCGCCTTGACGAACTGGCCGTGCGGGTTGAAGCCGGACCTGCTGGCGCGCTGCTTGCGCAGCCCGCCCACGAAGGTCGCCTTGGTGGGGCCGGTGCGGTCGACGTAGCGGGTGAAACCGAGCAGTGTGGCGTAGGGGGTGAGGGGCGTGGAGGCGGGCACTGTCACGAGCGTCCTCCCAGGTCAGGAACTCGATTAGTACATACATTCTAATCGACGGGTCTGACATCGCCCAGCGAATCCGGGGTCCGGAGATGTGCGGTTTCCGGAGGACCTGCGCTGCCGGCCGGCACTCACCCGGCGCGGGGTGTGTCCAGGGTCGTCAGGGCGGCGGTCAGGCGGTCGATCCCGAACGCGAAGGCCTCGTCGAGGTCGCCACCGAGGTTGAAGGCACCCGCCAGTTCCATGCTGATGAAGCCGTTCGCCCAGGCGGTGAACATGCGCGCGGCCGACAGGGCGTGCTCGGGCCCGGCGAGTTCCGCGGCGAGGCGCAGGGCGGGGGCGCTCGCCCGGGTGAGGATGTCGAGGCTGGGCCTGGTGTCTGCGGGGCCGGTGGCGAAGATCAGGTGGTAGCCCGCGGGTTGGGCGTGGGCGAACGCGCGGAAGGCGTGGGCCAGCTCGGCGAGGTCTCGGCCCGGATCGCCGCTGCCGGCTACGGCGCCGAGCTGCTCGCCGAGGTCGTGCACGGCTGCTTCGGTGACGAGCCGGATGAGGTCGTCGCGGTTCCGGACCCGTTTGTACAGCGAGGGGGCGCGGACGCCGACCCGCTGGGCGACCGCCTGCATGGTCAGGCCCGGAAGCCCTTCGGACTCGAGGATCTGGCGGGCGGCCGCGACGATGTCGGCGAGGGACGTCCGGTCGGGAGTCGGCATGCGGTGTCCTTCCGGGGGTGGGCGACGTTCGTCACCCATCATAGCTATGGCCCTTAGGCATCATGGCTATGTATCGTAGCTATCAGGGAACGACATCACCTCGGAGGAAGTCATGAAGCTCGGGCCGCACCTGCACCGCATCGGCAACGACATCGTCGCCGCGTACCTCGTCGAGACCGATGAAGGCGTGACCGTCATGGACGCCGGCCTCTCCGGTCACTGGCCGGAGCTGCTGGCGGAGTTGTCCGCCATGGGTCGCTCGCTCGCCGACGTCCGAGGTCTGATCCTCACCCACGGCGACACCGACCACATCGGCTTCGCCGAGCGGCTCCGGCGCGACCATGGCGTACCGGTCTACGTGCACGAGGCGGACGCCGCCCGAGCCCGCGGCGAAGTCAAGTCCAAGGCGCCCTTCGGGACCTTCAAGGTGGGTGCCGTGGCCAGCTTCCTGATGTACGCGGGCCGCAAGGGTGGGCTGCGCACGACGTACCTCAGCGAGGTGATCACCGTGCGGGACGGTCAGGTGCTCGGCCTGCCCGGCGCTCCGCGCGTCATCGGGATGCCCGGCCACTCGCCGGGCAGCATCGCCGTGCATGTGCCGATCGCCGACGCCGTGTTCGTCGGCGACGCGCTCACCACCCGACACGTTCTGACCGGTCGGTCGGGCCCGCAGCCGGCGCCGTTCACCGACGACCCGGCCCTGGCACTCGCCTCGCTGGCCCGCATCGAGGACCTGCGCGCGACGTGGATCCTCCCCGGCCACGGCACCCCCTGGAGCGAGGGTGCCGCTGAGGCGGTGCGCCGGATCAAGGCTGCCGCCCAGGCCGGGTGATGGCAGGCGTCAGAGCTGGCCGACGTCCGTGATCCGGACGACCGCGGCGCCGACCTCGTCGGAGGCCACCAGGTCGATCTCGGCGCTGATGCCCCAGTCGTGGTCGCCGTTGGGGTCGTCGAAGCTCTGCCGGACGGTCCACCGCTCCCGTCCCTGCTCGATCATGAGCAGTGCCGGCCCCCGGGCGTCCGGCCCGACGCCGATCGAGTCGTACTCCTGGAAGTACGGCGCGAGCGCGTCGGCCCACGCGTCGTAGTCCCAGCCGTCCTCGGCGTCCAACTCGGCGAGCAGGTCCCAGCGGCGCAGCGCGGCCAGCTCGACGCGGCGGAACAGCGCGTTGCGCACCAGCACCCGGAACGCCCGCGCGTTGCGGGTCACCGCCGGCGGCCGGTCGGTCAGCGCGGCGTGCGCCAGGGCCACCTCCGCCACGTCGGACGGGTTGCGCAGCCGCTCCCACTCGTCGATGAGGCTGGAGTCGACCTGGCGGACCAGCTCGCCCAACCACTCGATGAGGTCGATCAGCTCCTCGGTCTTGGCGTCCTCGGGCACGGTCTGCCGCAACGTCTTGTACGCGTCGGCCAGGTAGCGCAGGACCAGGCCTTCCGAGCGGGTCAGCCCGTAGAACTGCACGTACTCGGTGAAGGTCATGGCCCGCTCGAACATGTCGCGGACGACGGCCTTGGGGGAGAGCTGGTGGTCGGCGACCCAGGGGTGGCCCTGCCGGTACATCTCGTACGCGGCTTCCAGCAGCTCCGCGAGGGGCTTCGGGTGGGTCACGTCGTCGAGCAGTTCGATGCGGGCCTCGTACTCGATGCCCTCTGCCTTCATCGCGGCGACCGCCTCGCCGCGCGCCTTGAACTGCTGCGCGGACAGGATCTGCCGGGGGTCGTCGAGGATCGACTCGACCACGCTCAGCACGTCGAGCGCGTACGACGGGGACTCGGCGTCGAGCAGCTCGATAGTGGCCAGGGCCAGGGGCGAGAGCGGCTGGTTGAGGGCGAAGTCGAGCTGGAGGTCGACGGTGAGCCGGATCCGCCGGCCGGTCTCGTCCGGCTCGGGCAGCTCCTCGACCACCCCACCGGCGCGCAGCGCCCGGTAGATGGCGATGGCCCGGCGGATGTGCCGGCGCTGGGCGGCAGGTTCCTCGTGGTTGTCGGTGAGCAGGTGCCGCATCGCGGTGAACGCGTCCCCGGGCCGGCCGATGACGTTGAGCAGCATCGAGTGGCTGACCTGGAAGCTGGAGGTCAGCGGCTCCGGCTCGGCGTCGACCAGCCGGTCGAAGGTGGGCTGGCCCCAGCCGATCGAGCCCTCCGGCGGCTTCTTGCGGACCACCTTGCGCCGCTTCTTCGGGTCGTCGCCGGCCTTGGCGAGGGCCTTCTCGTTGTCGATGACGTGCTCGGGGGCCTGCACCACGACCCGGCCGATGGTGTCGTAGCCGGCCCGGCCGGCCCGCCCGGCGATCTGGTGGAACTCCCGGTTCTTGAGCAGCCGGGTGCGGACCCCGTCGTACTTCGACAGGCCGGTGAACAGCACGGTGCGGATCGGCACGTTGATGCCGACGCCGAGAGTGTCGGTGCCGCAGATGACCTTGAGCAGGCCGGCCTGGGCGAGGGTCTCCACCAGTCGGCGGTACTTGGGCAGCATGCCGGCGTGGTGCACGCCGATGCCGTGCCGGACCAGCCGGGAGAGCGTCTTGCCGAAGCCGGCGGTGAACCGGAAACCACCGATCGCCTCGGCGATCATGTCCTTCTCGGCGCGGGTGCAGACGTTGACGCTGGTCAGCGCCTGAGCGCGTTCCAGTGCGGCGGCCTGGGTGAAGTGCACCACGTACACCGGGGCCTGCTTGGTCTCCAGCAGCTCCTCAAGTGTCTCGTGCAGCGGCGTCATCGCGTACGAGAAGATGAGCGGGACCGGCCGCTCCGCCGAGCGCACGACGGCGGTCGGCCGCCCGGTGCGCCGCGTCAGGTCGTCGACGAACCGGGTGGTGTCCCCCAGAGTGGCGGACATCAGGATGAACTGGGCCTGCGGCAGCTCGATGATCGGCACCTGCCACGCCCAACCCCGGTCGGGCTCGGCGTAGAAGTGGAACTCGTCCATGACCACCTGGCCGACGTCGGCCTTCACACCCTCGCGCAGCGCCAGGTTCGCCAGGATCTCCGCCGTGCAGCAGATGATCGGGGCATCGGCGTTGACGCTGGCGTCGCCGGTGAGCATGCCGACGTTCTCGGCGCCGAAGACCTCGCAGAGCGCGAAGAACTTCTCTGACACCAGCGCCTTGATCGGCGCGGTGTAGAAGGTCGTCCGGCTGTCCGCGAGCGCCGCGAAGTGCGCGGCGATGGCCACCAGGCTCTTACCCGAGCCGGTCGGGGTGTTCATGATCAGGTTGGCGCCGGAGACGATCTCGATGACCGCCTCCTCCTGATGGGGGTAGAGGTCGAGGCCGCGCTCCTTCGCCCAACCGGCGAACGCGTCGAAGAGGGTGTCGGGGTCGGCGCTTCTCGGAAGCGCGGCGGTGAGCGTCATAGCCTGTCCATGGTGCCTGGATCATGCCCCGCTACGCCAACCCGGTGTCCGCCGGACCCCCGTCCGGGGCGGTGGGCCCCGGCCGCCGGTCCGGGCCGGCCCGTCACCGTCGGCGGTAGATCAGGTCGGCGACCGGCCGGCCGGCCGTGATCGCCCGCCGCTCGAACTTCGTCACCGGCCGGTGCGCCGGACGCGGCGCGAAGCCGCCGTACGTGTCCACCAGCCCCGGGTCCGCCTCCAGGGTCTCCCGCATCGACTCGGCGTACTCGGCCCAGTCGGTCGCGCAGTGCAACGTGCCGCCGGGCCGCAGTCGGGACCGCAGCAGCGCCACGTGCGCCGGCTGGATGATCCGCCGCTTGTGGTGGCGGGTCTTCGGCCACGGGTCGGGAAAGAAGATGTGCACGGCGTCCAGCACGCCCTCGGGTAAGCCGTTGACCAGGGACAACGCGTCGCCCTCCGCCACCCGTACGTTGCGTAGGCCACCGCGCTCCACCAGGTCGAGCAGGTTGGCGATTCCCGGCGTGTGCACCTCGACCGCCAGATAATCTCGATCCGGGTCGGCGGCAGCCATCGCGGCGGTGCTGTCGCCCATGCCCGAGCCGATCTCCAGCACCACCGGCGCCCGGCGACCGAACAGGTCGGCCAGGTCGACGGGCACGACTTGTCCGTCCGGCACATCCAGGCCGTACGCGGGCCAGAGCCGGCCCAGCGCATGGGTCTGCCGGTCGCTCATCCGACCCCTGCGGGGGTGGAACGTGCGGATCGTCCGGCTCGCGGGCGGGACGGCGGGGTCATGGTCGGTGGCGGTCACAGCGAGACGAGCGTACGCGACGCCGACGACGGATCGGGTGTGATGTGCGACCGGAAATGAGAGGATCCAACTGGTACGGCAGGTCGGGTGCTCCGCTGCCCGACACGGCCGCGCGGCGTCGAGAGGGGGCATCGTGACAGTGACCCGTGGCGGCGTGACCCTGTCGGTGCTGGCCGTGCTCGTCGGGCCCCTGCTGGCCGCCGCTCCCGCGCTCGCCGCTCCGGCACCGGTCGCCTCGATGCTCGCCGCTCCTGCGCCCGTTGCTCGGGTGCTCGCCGCTCCCGCGCCGCAGCCCGAAGGCCCGCCGGGTGGCACGTCCCAGCCATCGCCGGTGGACATCTTCGTCGAGGTGAGCCCCAGCACGGTGCAGCCCGGCTACCTGGTCGGCATCCGCGCCAGTTGTCGGGACAACTCGGTGGGCGCCACAGTCGTCTCCGACGCCTTCGGCGCGGTCGGCGTGCAGCCGCAGCGCGGGGTGCTGACCGCCGCGCCGATGGTGCGCGATCGCACTCGCCCCGGCAACTACCGGGTCAAGTTGGAGTGCCGTGACGGCGAAACCGCCTCGACCATGCTCCAGGTGGTCAAGAAGGTGCCGTCCCAGCCCAGTCGCGGCCCGGCCACCGGCTTCGGCGGGGGCGCCGGCGGGATGACCGGCAAGCTGCTGCTGCCCGGTGGCGCGGCACTGACCATCACCGGGTTGATCCTCGCCGTGACGGCGCTGCGCCGGCCGCGCCCGGTCCACGGCGCTACGCGGCGCTGAGCCTGCCATGGCGATCTTCCGCCCCCCGTCGCCGCCGGCCGGTCCCCGCCAGCCCGGCGCTTCCGGCTCGCCGTCCGGTCCGCGCCCGTCTCCCAGTCCGCGCCCGTCTCTCGGTGGGCGTCCGCCTCCCGGTGCCGGCCGGTCTTCGGGTGCCGGTCCGTCCCCGGGTGCGCGTCCGTCGCCCGGTGCTCGCCGCTCGCGGGACGATCGCTGGCCGGAAGACGATCGCCTACCGCTGGACGACCCGTGGCCGGAGGACGACCGCCTACCGCGGGACGACCGCCCGCTGGTTGTCGACCGCCCGGCAGTGGCTGCTCGCCCGCCGACCGCCGTCACGCCTCGGCGCAGCCGTCCTCCCGGTCGTAGCCCCTGGTCCGTGCCGCTGGCCGTGGTGCTGGTGCTGGCCGGGGTCTTCGCCACCGGGGCAGGGCTGGGCCGCTCGGTCGGCCCGTTCGACTTCGCCCCGGCCGGCGGCGACCAGCCGGCCCGCAGTGAGTCGGTCGGGTTGGCGGCCAGCCGCCCGGTGCGCCTGACGGTCCCGGCGATCAAGGTGGCCGCGCCGGTGGCACCCGTCGGGCAGGCACGGGACGGCTCGATCGCCGTACCGCCTCTGGAACGCCACAACGAGACCGGCTGGTACGACCGCGGGCCCACACCCGGCGAGTCCGGCCCGGCGGTGATCGTCGGGCACGTGGACACCAAGACCGGCCCGTCGGTCTTCTATGACCTGGGCAAGCTGCACCCCGGCGACCTGATCGAGGTGGCCCGGGCGGACGAGTCGGTGGTGGTGTTCCGGGTCGACACCGTCGAGCACTTCCCGAAGGACCAACTGCCCGCCGAACGGATCTACGGTCACGACGGGCCCCCCGGACTGCGACTGATCACCTGCGGCGGGCAGTTCATCGGCGGACGCACCGGCTACGCCGACAACGTCATCGCCTTCGCCACCCTGCAGTCCTCCCGCAAGTCCTGATCCGACGACGCCCTTCTGCCGCGCGCCGACGCCCGCCCGCCGCGGAGCGCGCGCTGCCGCCAGATCGACTCGGTTTTCAGGATGTCGGGGTATCGCGCCTCGCCGGAGACCCCGGATGATTACGAAACGGCCTTTGTCCGCGGGCTTGATCGACACGGGATCCTTGAAGTAGGGGTGTCCGACTGAGTCGGACACCCCGATTTCCTTGAACGCGAGTGGATCAAGCGCGGGGCGTGCCGCCTAGGGCTGCGGGACGTGCAGGGCCACCTCGAACTCCAGGAGGCTGGCGCCGGTCGCGACCGGGGGACGTGGCTTCTCGCCGGGCGCGGCGGCGTGGGCGGCGCGGGACGGGCCGGCGGCCCAGGCCTGATAGGCCTCCTCGGTCTCCCACCGGGTGTAGACGAAGTAGCGGGTCTCGCCGGCGACCGGCCGGAGCAGCTCGAAGCCGAGGAAACCGGGGGAGTTCTCCACCGCGCCGGCTCGGGCGGCGAACCGCTTCTCCAACTCCGCGCCGCCGCCGGGAGGGACCTCGATTGCGTTGATCTTCACGACTGCCATCTGCCCACCCTAGCCACTCAGAACGCCTCGACCACCGGGACCAGGTCCGCGTCGACCACGATCGGCGCGTGGTCCGACGGGCCCTTGCCCTTGCGGGCCTCCCGGTCCACGTACGCCGAGCGGACCGCTCGTGCGAACGGTGCGGACGCGTACACCAGGTCGATTCTCATGCCCTTGTTCTGGTGGAACATCCCGGCCCGGTAGTCCCAGTAGGTGAAGGGGTGCGGTCCCTTCATCGGGGTGGGCACGACATCGCTGAGGCCGAGGTCACGCAGCGCGGCGAGGGCCGCCCGCTCGGCCGGGGTGACGTGCGTGGAGTGGGTGAAGACCGCCGGGTCCCAGACGTCGGCGTCGGTCGGGGCGACGTTGAAGTCGCCGCAGACCGCCAGCGGGAGCCCGCCGGCCAGCTCCGCGGCCAGCGCGTCGCGCAGTGCCGCGAACCAGACCAACTTGTACGCGTAGTGCGGGTCGTCCGGCGTCCGGCCGTTGGGCACGTACACCGACCAGACCCGCACCCCGTCGCAGGTGGCGGAGATGGCCCGGGCCTCCGGGTCGGGAAAGCCGGGCTCACCGGCGAACCCGACCCGGACGTCGTCGAGCCCGACCCGGGACAGGATGGCGACTCCGTTCCACCGGCCGTCGCTGTGGCTGGCCACGGTGTAGCCGAGCTCGCCCACCTCGGGTGCGGGGAAGGCGCCGTCCGGGCACTTGGTTTCCTGTAGGCAGACGACGTCGGGGCCGGTGTCGGCCAGCCACTCCAGCAGTCGGGGCAGGCGGGCCTTCACCGAGTTGACGTTCCAGGTCGCCAGGCGCATGCCCCCAGCCTGCCGCATTCGCCCCCGCGACGCCCGGTCAGCTACCCGGGGTGTCGCCGGGACGGGTCTGTTCGGCCAGGAACCGCTCCAGTTCCGCGCCGAGTTCGTCGGCAGTGGGCAGCGGTCCGGTGTCCTGGGCGAGCAGGTTCTTCTCGCCCCGACCCCGGGCGAACGCGTCGTACTGCTCCTCCAGGGCCTGGACCAGGGCGGCGGCGTCGTCGGTCTGGGCGACCTGCCGGTCGATCTCCACCCGGACCACCTCGGCGGCCGAGCGCAGCCCGTCACCGGGCAGCAGCAGGCCGGTGCTGCGGGACACCGAGGTGAGCAGCACCTCGGCGGCGGCCGGGTACTCGGTCTGCGCCACGTAGTGCGGCACGTGGGCGGCGAAGCCAAGCGCGTCCCGGCCCTGCTGGCCGAGCCGGAACTCCAGCAGGTGGCCGACGCTGCCGGGCACCTGGACGCGTTGCAACCAGGGCTCGTAGCCGGCGATCAGCTCGGGGCGGGTGGCGTGCGCGGTCACGCCGGTCGGCCGGGTGTGCGGCACCGCCATCGGGATCGAGTTGAGCCCGACGGTGAGCCGGACGTCCAACCGGGCGGCGAGGCCCGCGACGGCGGCCACGAACCGCTCCCACTGCAGGTCCGGCTCGGGGCCGGTGAGCAGCAGGAACGGCGTTTCGTCGTCATCGTGCAGCAGGTGCAGCTCCAGCTTGGGAGCGTCGATGCTCTCCCAGTGGTCCTCGACGAAGGTCATCACCGGTCGTCGGGACCGGTAGTCGAAGAGCTGGTCGACGTCGAAGGTGGCGATCGGCCGACCCTCCAGCGAGGTGAGCAGCTGCTCGCGCGCCAGCCGGCTGGCGTTGCCGGCGTCCACGAACCCGGTGAGGGCCTGGATGAGGACCGGTTGCCCGAGGTCGGGCAGATCGTCGGTGAGCTGATAGAGCTCATGTGGGTCGAGCACCGGTGCGGACCTCCCTGAAATGTGCCTGCGGAGTGCCGACGCGACGGAGGGCACCCGTTCGGGCAACGTACCCGCCATCCTGGCGCATTCCTGCTTCGGGCGATCCGCCGCCCGGGGGGTGGGAGCGATCGGACTAATCACCTGTTTACGCCGCCAGGCGAGTCCGGTCGACCGATCGGACGAGCCCGGTTCGGCCCAAAGGCCGAGTTTGTCGATCATGTCGGGTGGCGCGGTCGGATGTCCCGGCCTGTGACGGGCCGAGCCAGACTGCGTGCGCCGCCTGGTTGGTCCGGTACGCGAGGTACGTTCCCCGGGCAGGTCGAGCCGCCCAGGTCGTCCACCAGGACGGGCCGAATGTGTGGGAAGCGCCACGTGATCACCGTGCGTGATCAGGGTTTTCCCCTGCCTAGCCTCGGTTGATGCGTGACGACGGCACCCTCGACGACCCGTATGCCCCGAGTACCCCCACTGCCGATACGGAGGATGGCACCTCAACCGAACGGACAACCACCGCGAGTCGGCTTCGGGCGTACGCCCGGGACCTGACCGGTCGACGCCGGGCGCAGGTGGCGCTGGCGACGGGCGTGGTGTGCTGCCTCGGCCTGGCCGCCGTCGCACAGGTCCGCGACGAGTCCGCCGACGCGGCGACGCGGGAGGGGGCGATCTCCAACTCCGAGTTGGCGCAGCGCGCCGAGCAGCAGAGTGCGTCCCGTGGCCTCGACCGGGTGGCTGCCCCGAGCACCTCCGCCGCTGTTCCGTCCACCGCGGCGACCCCCGCCGACCCGGACACCAGCGCGCCGGCCCGGAAGGCCGCCCCGGCTCGCCCGACCGACCCGGCGCCCGTCGCCGGGCTGGACGAGGACCAGATGGAGAACGCGGAGGCGATCGTCCGTGCCGGCCGCAAGATGGGGGTGCCCCGGCGTGGGCTGGTGATCGCGGTGGCCACCGCCATGCAGGAGAGCAACCTCTACAACGTGGCCAGCGGCGTGCTGCCCGAGTCGCAGGACTACCCGCACCAGGGCGTCGGCTGGGACCACGACTCGGTCGGGTTGTTCCAGCAGCGTTCGAGCAGCGGTTGGGGCCCGGTGGGTCGGCTGATGGACCCCGAGTTCGCCACCCGGCAGTTCCTCGCCGCGCTGGAACAGGTGCCCGGCTGGCAGCGGATGCGGCTCACCGACGCCGCTCAGGCGGTGCAGGTCTCCGCGTACCCCGAGCACTACCAGCAGCACGAGTGGCGGGCCACCCGGGTCGTCGACGCCATCGTGCCGACGGGGCGGTAACCTACCGCCCACTGTGGACGGTTAGGGTTGAGGCTGTCGCATCCTGGGTACATGTGTTGCGGGTTAGGGGTACACATGACAGCGGGACCATCGACAGGAGGACGCCATGTCACTGATGCAGCGAATCACCATGTTCCTGAGATCGCCGAAGGGGCAGCAGCTGGTGGAGCGAGGCCGTCGGGAGATGGCCAAGCCGGGCAACCAGCAGAAGCTCAAGGGGCTGGCGGCTCGGTTCTCCAACCGCCGCCGCTGACCGCTCCATCGGCCGCCCTGTCCGCCTTTCCCACCCCTCGGGAGACCCGGTGACCGACACCCCATCCGTCGGCGGCCAACCTGCCGCCCCTGCCCCCCAGCCGTCCGTCGGCCTGCCGACCGGGCCGGTGGACGCCCCCGAGGGTCCGCCGGCCCGTCTCTGGGACCGTATGCGCGACGATCCGCAGTACGCCCCGGAGCACCTGGCCCTTGAGGCGGTGCGCCGGCTCGGGCCGGAGGCCGCGCAGTGGGCCGTCCGGGCCCGAGCGGAACAGCCCGGCGTGTCGGCCGACGTCCTTGCCGACCAGGCGGCCCGCAAGTTCGTCAACCTGGCCCGGCTGTCCGGCGCCGTCTCCGGAGCGGCAGGGCTGCCCGGGGCCGTGATCGACGTGGGCGTCCTGGCCTGGACCCAGGCGCGGATGGTGCTGCACATTGCCGCCGCGTACGACGTCGACCCGCTGCACGGCGACCGGGCCACCGACCTGCTGGTGCTCCAGCGCGTGCACAAGGTCGCCGAGAGCGCCCGGCTGGCCCTCGGTGTGGCCGCCGGTCGGGAACGCGCCGACGCGCTCTTCGGCTCCGGCGGCCGGCGCCCGCTCGGCCGGGTCATGCTGCAACTCGGCGTCCGGCTGGCCCAGATGGCCGGCGTTCGGGCCGCCAAGCGGATGGTCGCCAAGATCATCCCAGGTGCGGCCATCGTCCTCGGCACCTGGGCCAACTCGTCCGCCACGAAGGACCTGGCGCAGCGATCCCGGGCCCTGTACCGCTCCCGCGGCGTCGCCGTCCCGGAGCCCCGCCGCCACTGACCGCGGGCCAGCCTGGTCAGCCGGCCAGCCTGGTCAGTTGGCCAGGCCGGACGAGCGCCAGGTGACCTCGGCGAGCCGGCCCTGGCCGGTGGCGTTGGGGTGGAACCAGTCCAGCGGGTTGAGCAGGTCCAGAGTGAATCGGACCTTGTGCACCGCTCCACCGTCGTGCCGGCAGCGGGAGCCGTACGCCCGGCAGGCCGCCACCAACTCGGCGTTGTACGCGTTGATCCGGTCCCGGACGGCGGCCCGGCGCGCCCGGTCGGCGGGCGCGGTCGAGGTCGCCTCGGCCAGCAGAGACGGGCAGATGCCCCGCCTCCACGCCCGTACGGCGCGGGCGTCGTCGTGCCCGACCTCCCAGAGCCGGTACAGGTCGGGGATGCTCACCACCAGCACCCGGGCCTTCGGTCGGCCGGTCCGCAGCACCCGTAGGCCCCGGTCGACGTCGGCCCGGAACTGCGCCACCGGGGTCATCGCATCCACCCCGCCCCGGCAGACGTCGTTGGCGCCGATCAGCACTGTGACGTAGTCGGCGCGGTCGCGTACCGCTGCCTGGGCCTGACCCTCCAGCGCGTCCGCGCGGGCGCCGGGACGGGCGTGGTTGTACGTCCGGTCGCGGATCGCCGAATTCTGTTCCAGCAGTCGCCGGTAGTGGCTCTCCACCCGCAGGCCGTCCCCCGTCGACCAGGAGTTGCGCTCGCATGAGGTGAGCACGAGGCAGGAGGCGAAGCCCGTGGTGATCGAGTCTCCGAGTGCGGCGATGCCGCCCGGGCCGCTCGACGGCGGTGCGCTCCTGGTGGGGCGTGGTGTCGCGGAGGTGCCGCCCTCGCAGGCCAGCGCCACCAGCGCCGCGAGACAGGCCAGGGCGGTGACCCCCCGTCGAGGCATGACGTCCCCTCCCACAGCACAGAGCGACAGCGCGGTAACTCTATGCGTAGGATGTGGTGTGCCGGGGAGGTGCTGTCGGGTATGCGGCAGAGCGCCGACGATGGTGCCAGCTGGGTGCTATAAGGCCCGCCAGGGCGCGGGCTGACCGTGCAGCCACCAGTGCAGCACCCGGGTGATCCGGGGCAGCACGAGATAGGTCATCAGCGGGGTCAGGCAGAGGGTCATCAGCAGCACCCGCGCCGCCAGCGGCACCGCGTCGAGGAAACGGCTGGTCAGCAGGGTGGCGCTGAGGCTCAACGGAAAGAACGCCAGCCAGATCGTCACCGCCTGCTTCCACCTCGGAGGCGTGGCCGGCCCGACCGGCCCGACCGGCCCGACCGGCTCGACCGGGTCCACCGAGTGCTCAAGCGGAGGGTCGAACCAGCCCTCGATCCCGGTACGCCGCTCGACCCGGGTGTGCTCGACGATGCCCTGCGCCGAACTGAGCCACCAGTGCCGCTGCGGCGACTCCTCCCACCGGTGCAGCGTCTCGGCGTCGGCGAAGCGGTAGAGCATGTGCCACTCCGGCGAACCGGGGCCGCTCTGCACCCAGCCGGCGCCGAGGAACCCGGGGAACGCCTCGGCCAGCGCGGTGCCGGCCCGCATCCACGCCACCATCTCGCTGGACCGTGCCGGGTCGACACGGCGGGCGATGGCGACGGTCACCGGCACGGCGAGGGTCAATGACATGCGTCCATCCTGCGGTCGGCAGGGGCCGCGACGCGAACGGATGTAATCGAGCACACCGGCGCGCTCCGGTGCCGCCCGCCCGTGCGGGCCATCGGCCGGAACCTGTCGGTGGTCGTTCGCGACCGACCGAGGTGTCCGAGGCCGGTTAACGCTGGCGATCGGGGGTAGGTCCCTGAGCATGACGAGATCGCAGCCCCGGCGTGCCCGTGGCACGGTCGGCCACGCGAACAGCGCGCTGAACCTCCGTCTCACCCTCGCCAGCTTCGGGCTGGTGATCATGGTGCTCTTCGCGGTGCTGGCATTCTGGGCCGGCATCGCCTGGCTGGGCGTCGTCTGTGCGATCTTCGCTGTGGTCGCCGTGGTCGACCTGGTCGTGATCCAGCGCCGCCGCGCCGCCCGCCGCCGCGAGGAGCCGGGCGTACGACACTCGTTGTTCGAGTGACAGGAGGACGAGATGCCCCACATCGCCACCACCAACCCCGCCACCGGCCAGGTGCTCAAGACCTATGAGGCGATGTCTACCGAGCAACTCGACGGTGCCATCGAGCGCGCCGACCTCGCGTACCAGCAGTTGCGGGAGACGACCGTCGACCAGCGCGCCCAGTGGATGAACGCCGCCGCCGACCTGCTCGACGCCGAGCGCGACGAGATCGCCCGGATCATGACCACGGAGATGGGCAAGACCTACGTGTCGGCGCAGGCCGAGGTGACGAAGTGCGCCACGGCCGCCCGCTTCTACGCCGACAAGGCCCCGGCGTTCCTCGCCGACGAGCCGGCCGACGCCGACGCCGTGAAGGCGACCCGGGCGTTCATCCGCTACCAGCCGATCGGTGTGGTGCTCGCGGTGATGCCGTGGAACTTCCCGCTCTGGCAGGTGATGCGCTTCGCCGCGCCGGCGCTGATGGCCGGCAACACCGGCCTGCTCAAGCACGCCTCGAACGTGCCGCAGACCGCGCTGCTGCTGGAGGACGTGTTTCGGCGGGCCGGCTTCCCCGAGGGGGCCTTCACCACCGTGTTGGTCGGCTCGGAGGCCGTCGAGAGGATCCTCAGCGACCCCCGGGTGCGCGCCGCCACGCTCACCGGCAGCGAGCCGGCCGGCCGGTCCATCGCCCAGATCGCCGGACGGGAGCTGAAGAAGACCGTCCTCGAACTCGGCGGCAGCGACCCGTTCGTCGTGATGCCCTCGGCCGACGTGGACCGGGCCGCCGAGGTGGCCACCACGGCCCGCTGCCAGAACAACGGCCAGTCCTGCATCGCCGCGAAGCGGTTCATCGTGCACACCGACGTGTTCGACGCCTTCGCGGAGAAGTTCGCCGCGAACATGGCCGCGCTGCGGGTCGGCGACCCGATGGACCCGGACACAGATGTGGGGCCGCTGGCCAGCGAGCGGGGCCGTGACGAGGTGCACGCCCAGGTCCAGGACGCCGTGGACAACGGCGCGACAGTGCTCTGCGGTGGCGAGCTGCCAAGCGGCGACGGCTGGTTCTACCCGCCGACAGTGGTCACCGACCTCACCCCGCAGATGCGGATGTGGTCCGAGGAGGTCTTCGGCCCGGTCGCCGGCCTGTTCCGGGTCTCGTCGTACGAGGAGGCGATCGAGGTCGCCAACGGCACCAGCTTCGGGCTCGGCTCGAACGCCTGGACGCGGGATCCGGCCGAGCAGGAGCGTTTCGCCACGGACCTGGACGCGGGCAACGTCTTCATCAACGGCATGACGACGTCCTACCCGGAGTTGCCGTTCGGTGGTGTGAAGAACTCCGGGTACGGGCGGGAGCTGTCGGCGCTGGGCATGCGGGAGTTCTGCAACACCAAGACGGTCTGGGTGGGTGAGGGCGCCGCCTCGGCCGGCGCCGGGGCGCACGCCGAGTAGTTCGGGGCGCGGCACGCGTCAGCCGGTGCCGTCGTGGGTAGGAAGTGTGCCCATGACGTCGTTCGGTTTTCACGCCTCGCATGAGCAGATCGGTCCACGCGCCCTGTTGGAGGCGGTGATGCACGCCGAGCGGGCAGGCTTCGACGCGGCCATGTGCTCCGACCACTTCTCGCCGTGGAGCGCGCGGCAGGGCGAGTCCGGCTTCGCCTGGTCCTGGCTGGGCTCCGCGTTGCAGGCCACCGGCATGCCGTTCGGTGTTGTCAACGCGCCCGGCCAGCGGTACCACCCGGCGATCATCGCGCAGGCGATCGGCACGCTCGGCGCGATGTACCCGGGCCGGTTCTGGGCGGCGCTGGGCACCGGCGAGGCCAGCAACGAGCACATCACCGGCGACCCGTGGCCGCGCAAGGACGTACGCGCCGCCCGGCTGCGCGAGTGCGTGGACGTGATCCGCGCGCTGTTGGCTGGCGAGGAGGTCAGCCACGACGGCCTGGTCCGGGTGGACCGGGCCCGACTGTGGACCCGCCCGGAGCAGCCGCCCGCGTTGGTCGGCGCCGCCGTCAGCGTGGCCACCGCCCGCTGGTGCGCCGAGTGGGCGGACGGGCTGATCACCGTGAACGCGCCGAAGGCACACCTGCGCGAGATGATCGACGCGTACCGGGACGCCGGTGGGCGCGGGCCACTGCACCTGCAGGTGCACGTCTCCTGGGCGTCTGAGCAGGCGCAGGCCGAGGCCATCGCCCACGACCAGTGGCGCAGCAACGTCTTCGCCCCGCCGGTCTGCTGGGACCTGGAGACCGTCGAGCACTTCGACGTGGTCTCCGCGGACGTGCCGGCGCAGCGGGTCGCCGAGGTGGTCAACGTGTCCGCGGACCTGGGTCGGCATGTCGGCTGGTTGGAAGAGTACGTCGAACTCGGCTTCGACCAGATCGCCCTGCACCACGTCGGGCAGGAGCAGCGCGGCTTCATCGACGCGTTCGGCGCGGAGGTGCTGCCGAAGTTGCGCCCGGCTGGCTGATCGAGGGCTCAACCGACGGACCCCTAGGCTCGTACCCCATGGAAAGCCTGTTTCCGGTCGTCGTCTTCCTGGCGATCGCCACCCTGGGTGCCGCGCTGGCCCGCCGGCTCGGCCTGCTCGCGCCGATCGTGCTGGTCGTGCTCGGTCTGGCGCTCTCGTTCGTACCGGGCTTCCCGCAGGTGGAACTCGACCCCGAGCTGGTGCTGATCGGCATCCTGCCGCCGCTGCTCTACGTGGCCGCACTGGAGACCTCGGTGCCGGCGTTCAAGAACAACATCCGGCCGATCCTGCTGCTCGCGGTCGGCCTGGTGTTGTTCACGGCCTTCGTGGTCGGGTTGGTGCTGCACCTGCTGCTGCCGCAGTTGCCGTTCGCGATCTGCCTTGCCCTGGGCGCGGTGGTCGCCCCGCCGGACGCCGTGGCCGCCACGGCAGTGGCCCGGCGGGTGGGCCTGCCCCGCCGGGTCGTCACCATCCTGGAGGGGGAGAGCCTGGTCAACGACGCCACCGCGCTGGTGCTGCTGCGGGTCGCGACGATGGCCACCATCGGATCTGCGGTCGGCACGGCCGAGGTCGCCGTCGAGGTGCTGCGGGCCACCGGCGGCGGGATCCTGATCGGGGCGCTCGGCGCGTTTGTCTTCGGTTTCCTGCACCGGCGGATCACCGACCCTCTGCTGGACAACGCGCTGTCGTTGATCATCCCGTTCGCGGTGGTGTTCACCACCGAGCACCTGCACGCCTCCGGTGTGGTCGCGGTGGTCGTCACCGGTCTGGTGCTCGGGCACAAGCTGCCGCAGTTGCTGTCGGCGGCATCCCGGTTGCAGATCGGCGCGTTCTGGCGGCTGGTCCGGTTCCTGCTGGAGGGCCTGGTCTTCCTGCTGGTGGGGCTCCAGCTGCGGGAGGTGCTGCACGACCTCGACGAACCGGTCGGCTCGCTCGTCATCACCACATTCGCGGTGCTCGCCGCCGTCTTCCTGACCCGGTTCATCTGGCTCTTCCCGGCCACCTACCTGGCCCGGTTGGTGCCCCGCGTCCGCCGACGCGACCCCAGGCCGTCGCCGAAGTTGCCGATCATCATCGGCTGGGCCGGGATGCGCGGCGTGGTGACCCTGGCCGCCGCGCTCGCGCTGCCGCTGACCCTGGCCGACGGCGAGCCGTACCCCCGGGCGTTGCTCATCTGGCTGGCCTTCGCGGTGATCGTTTTCACGCTGGTCGGCCAGGGCGCCACGCTGCCGCTGGTCGCCCGTCGGTTGAAGCTGCCGCAGGACGACCCGGTGCAGGACGCGCTGTCCGCGGCCGGTGTGCAGCAGCAGGCCAGCCGGGCTGCCCAGGAGCGTCTCGACGAGCTGGCTGACAGCGCACCTGACGCGGTGGTGGACCGGCTGCGCCGAGCGGTGGAGGACCGCACCAACATGGCCTGGGAACGGCTCGGTGGCACCGAGCGGGAGACCCCGTCGCAGGCGTACGGTCGGTTGCGACAAGAGATGATCGACGCCGAGCGGGATGTGTTCCGGGCTGCCCGGGACTCCGGTCGGATCCCTGAGGAGGTGCTGGTGCAGGCCTATCGTGACCTGGACCTGGAGGAGTCGTTGCTGAGGGAGGCCGGGAAGTGAGCTGTCAGCACCTGACCGAGGCGGGTGCAGCCGAGGCGCGCACCCCCGACGAGTGCGAGGACTGCGTCGCCATCGGCGAGACCTACTGGGTGCACCTGCGCACCTGCCTGAGCTGTGGGCAGGTCGGCTGCTGCGACTCGTCGCCGAACCAGCACGCGAGCAAGCACTTCGCGTCCACCGGCCACCCGGTGATCAGATCGGCGCAGCCGGGCGAGGCCTGGCGATGGTGCTTCGTCGACGAGGAGATCGGCTGACGGTCAGACCGGGTGCGGTGACCAGTCAGCGCGATCGGTGCGGTCAGCGCGGTCGGCCAGGGCGCGGCGGGTGAGCGGCGGCACGGCGAGGCCGGTGAGCGCGAGCAACCCCGCCAGCGCCAGCCAGCCGACCGGGCCGCCGTCGATGATCAACCAGGTCAGCAGGGCCGGGCCGGCAGCGCGGACCAGCCCGGCGAGCAGTCCGTCGACCCCCTGGTAGGCGCCGAGGGCGTCCGGGACGGCGAGGTCGTAGGCCAGCGCCGCCCCGGCCCCGGCGTGCCACAGGTCGCCCATGGTGTAGATCACCGTCGCCGCCAGCAGCAGGCCGATCGCCACCGCGGTGGGCACGACGGCGGTCGCGGCCCAGAGCAGCATCCCGGCCGCGAGCACCAACCCGGCCCTGCGCATCGTCGTCGCCGCCGGCGCCGCATGCCGAGCGCTCCCGCTGAGCCGTACGGCGAGCAGCACGGTGAGCAGCGTGTTGACCAGCAGGAGGGCGGCAACCGTCACCGGAGGCGCATCGGTGTGCGCGACCACCCACAGCGGCAGCACCAGCGTCAACGCCACGTGGTGCACGGAGAGCACCGCCGAGGCGCCGGCGACCGCGAGGAACGGTTTGTCGCGCAACGCCCGGCCGGCTCTCTGCCGCAGTGGTCGCCGGGCCGGCGGGTACGCCGGGAGCCGCATGATCAGCGCCGCCGAGACGAGATAGGTGGCGACGTTGCCGAGCACCAGCAGTCGGTACGCCCACCCGGTGTCTGCCGCCAGCGCGAACGCGGCCAGCCCCGCACCGAGCGCCACGCCCAGGTTGGCCACCGCGCGCAGGGTGGCGAAGGCGTGCACCCGGCCCTCGGGGCCGCCCACGGCCGCGACCAGCGCGGCGCGGACGGCGAGGTTGCCGGAGATCAGCAGAGCGTCCAGTGTGGCCACCAGCAGAAAGACCGGGAAAGAGCCGACCAGCAGGTACGCGGCGGCGACAACCGCCTGCGCCAGTTGCAGGACGGCGCGGAGGCTCCGGGGGTCACGTCGGTCGGCGAGCCCGCCGAGCGGCACGCTGGCAGTGAGCCCGACCAGGCCGGCGAGAGTGAGCCCGAGCCCCACCTCGGTCGGGGTCAGCCCCACGGCGCGGGTGAGGAAGAGCGCCGCACCCGTCACCCACAGCCCCGTGCCGACCGTGTTGGCGAGGGTGGCCAGCGACAGGGTGCGCAGCCGACCGGGCGGCGGCAGCGGCGACAGCGACCGCCAATGGCCGCGAACCTCCGCCGTGGTGCCCATCCACCGACCCTAGAGCCGCCACCTGCTCATCGATGCCCCGCACAGTGCGGTGCCCGTCACAGCCCCTCCGGGTCGCCTGCCGGCTCTCGATCTACTCGCGCTGCGCGTCTGCTCGCGCTGCGCGTCTGCTCGTGCTGCGCGTCTGCTCGTGCTGCGCGTCTGCTCGTGCTGCGCGTCTGCTCGTGCTGCGCGTCTGCTCGTGCTGCGCAGGCTTGCCGGCGGCGTCGGCCCTTTCGGCGGGCAGGCTTGTTCGGCGGCGCAGGCTTGTTCGCCGGGTTCGGATCAGTGATGGGTCACGTTCGCCGGTGGTACTGGTTGCGGCGGGGGAGCCGGTCGGGATCGAGCCAGGCCGGCGGGACGAATTCGGGCCGACCGTCGCCGCCGAGCCGGACGGTCCACTCGCCACGGTGGACGTGTCGGTGATGGTGGGCGCAGAGCAGCACGGCGTTGGCCAGGCTCGTGCTGCCGCCGTCGGCCCAGTGGTGGATGTGGTGGGCGTCGCACCAGCGGGGCGGGCGGTCGCAGCCCGGGAAGGCGCAGCCGCGGTCGCGCAGGACCAGGGCGCGTCGCAGGGGGCCGGTGACGAGCCGACGCTGCCTGCCCACGTCGAGCGTCTGACCGGCGCCGCCGAGGACAGCGGGCAGGATCGCCGCGTCGCAGGCGAGCCGGCGAACCGTCTCCGGGGTGAGCCGAAGATCGGTGTCGAGAGTGCCGGCGTCGAGCTGCCGGGCCAACGTCTCGAAGCTTGTGGTGACGACGAGCTGGGCGGGGTCGCCGCCGTGCTCGGGCAACTCGCCGGTGCGCAGGGCAAGCCGGCAGAGGTCGGCGAGCGCGTCGTGCCGGCGTTGCCCGGGACAACGCGGATCGTCCGGACCGGACGGTGCGGTCAGGGGGTCGATCGCGGCGCGCAGCAGGCCGGCCGCCTCAGCGTCCAGGCTGCCGGACAGCCGCAGCCGGCCGTCCGACAGCTCGGACAGCGTGACATGGCGATCCCGGCTGGCTCGGCGGGCCTCGGCCTCCAGCGCCGCCCGGGCGGCGGCTTCGGCGACCTCCGGGGCGACGTGATCGAGGATGCGGGTGCCCAGCTTGCGCAGCAGGGTCGGCTCGAACTGCCCGGCCCACTCGACCAGGACGCCGACCGCCTTCCCGGCCGCCTCGGCGCCGGCGGCCGTGTGCACCGTGCTGACCGTGTCGCCGATG
Source organism: Micromonospora sp. C81 (assembly GCF_018070425.1). Classification (NCBI taxonomy): domain Bacteria; kingdom Bacillati; phylum Actinomycetota; class Actinomycetes; order Micromonosporales; family Micromonosporaceae; genus Micromonospora; species Micromonospora sp. C81. Next base: position 275,926 of record NZ_JAGPXS010000008.1, on the reverse strand, counting down.
ACCCGGGCCTGCTCGACGCTGATATCCCCGCTGGCCAGAGCAGCGCGCACGCCTGGCGCTCCGGCGTCCAACGCGCCGGCGAGATCGACCAGCCGGCGAGCGGCGGAGACGCTGAGCCGCAGCCGGTCCCGAAGCCACACCACCGTCGAGGATGCGCCCTGCGTGGTCCCGGTGCCTCGACCGTCCAGCTCCCGCACGAGGGCCAGCTTGACCGCAGCCAGGCGTTGCTCGAGTCGGTGCGCGGCGTCGAGTGCCGCGACGAGGTCGTGCTCCGGAAGAGCCCACGCCGGCGCGTCGAGGCAGTCGGCGACCGCCGTCTCCGCATGCGTCAACTCCTCCAACATGGAACGACAATAGAACAGGTGTACGACAACTCTCTGGAGCGCGCGGTTCGGCACGGGCCGGGCGCACGGAGCGGTCCTCATGCCGGCGGCATACGGCTCACTCGGGGCCGCGTCCGATCCATCGGCTTTGCTGCTGCGCCCGGTGAATCGTTTGCGTCATCAGCTCGACAGCGCCAGCCGGGGGCACGCTCGCCCCGAACGCTCCTGCGGAGCGGCACACCGACGCCTGCCCTCGATCACATGGTGGTCAGTAGCGGAAGTCGCGGTGTTCCAGCTGCTCACCATCAAGTGATCATGGAGTCCTGGTGGCCGGTCGTGCCGCTGCCTATGATCCACCGACAACGAAAGCGACGGGGGATGCACGTGATCAATGCGATTTTCTTCGATGTCGGCGGGACGATTCTCGACGAGTCCCACGAGTTCGCCGCCTGGGCCGACTGGCTCGGCGTTCCACGGCACACGTTCTCGGCGGTCTTCGGTGCGGTGATCGCCCGGGGCCTGGACTATCAGGAGACGTTCCGGGCCTTCCGGCCGGACTTCGATCTCGCGGTCGAGTTGGAGCGCCGCGCGGCCGCCGGTCAGCCGGAGTCGTTCGGCGAAGAGGACCTCTACCCGGACGCACGACCGTGCCTGACCTCGTTGCGGGAGCAGGGTCTGGTGGTGGGCCTGGCCGGCAACCAGCCAGCGCACGCCGAGTCGACCCTTCGGGCGCTCGACCTACCTGTCGACCTGATCGGCACGTCGCACGGTTGGGGGGTGGCGAAGCCGTCACCGGCCTTCTTCGAGCGGGTCGTTCGTGAGGGCGGCGGTGACGCGTCGTCGATTCTGTACGTCGGCGACCGACCCGACAACGACGCCCGCCCGGCTCAGGAGGCCGGGATGAAGACGTGCCTGATCCGGCGCTCACCGTGGGGGCACATCCTCGACATGCCGGCCGTGTCCGAACGGTGCCTGTTCCGGATCGACTCGCTGGACGAACTCTCCACTCTGGTCGCGAAGCACAACGCGGCCGGCGGTTGACCCGCCGGCCGCGTGATCATGCGAGCGTGGTGGCCGCCCGGGGAGGGCGGCCACCAGCAGTGGGTCAGGAGAGGCTGCAGGCTCCGCCGTTGACCGTGATCAGGCCGGGAGCGGGGTTGGCGCCGCCGGCCGTCGTCGCGTTGAAGCCGAACGTCACAGTGCCGCCGGGTGCGATCTTGGCGTTGTGCGACTCGTTGCGCGCGGTCACCGTCGAGCCGGCCTGGGTGACCTTCGCCAGCCACGCCTCGCGGACCCGCTGGTCGCCGGTGAACGCGAACCGCACGCTCCAGCCGTTGACGGCCGTGGCACCGGTGTTGCGGATGGTCAGCTGGGCGGTGAACCCGGTGCCGCCCTGCCAGGCACCGTAGTTGGTGTAGTTCACCGAGCAGGTGGTGGCCGGCACCGCGCCCGCGTCACCCTGGTCGGCCAGGAACGAGGAGATCCAGGCCAGCGCCGAGTTCCAGTTGATCGCCACCTCGTTCGTCGAGTACGAGTTGATGTCGTCGACGTAGCAGAACATCGGCTTGCAGCCGGCGAGCAGTTGCGCCACGAACGGGTCCTGCAGGGCGGCGTTCGGGCCACCGGCGAGGGAGCCGGCGGGCGGTCGGGGCAGGTTCGGGTCGAGCTGGTGGCCGAAGATCCGGCTGTGCTGGTTCTGCGCGGCGTGCTCGCCCCACCCGGTGACGTAGGAGATGTTCAGGGCGTTGCGACCGAGGATGTAGTCCATGGCCTGAACGGCACCGTCCCGGTAGACGGGGTTGCGGGTCAGGTCGAACGCGGTGGCCAGCACCACGGCGTTGTTGATGACGTTGCTGTTGCCGCCCCAGAAGTAGCTGTTGGCGTCACCGGGCATCGGCAGCCCGTACGCCTGTCGGCGCAGCTCCGCGAGGTAGCTGTCGGCGGCGGCGGTGACCGAGGCGCGGACGCGGGTCAGGTCGGCGGCGGGCAGCCCGTTCGGCACTGTGGCCAGGTCGAGGCGGCCCAGCGCGGCAACGCTCTGCCAGCCGAAGCCGCGCGGGTCGAACACGTCACCGGTGTGGTGCGGCGACGCGGTCAGGTCGGTCAGGTAGGTCTGCGCCCCGGTGGTGAGGTACAGCTCGGCCGCCGCCCAGTAGAACTCGTCGGTCACGTTCGTGTCGTCGTACGCGCCGCCGCCGGTGCCGTCGGTCGGGCTCGCGTACACCGCGGGGTGGGCCTTGGCCGCGGCGTAGGCCGTCTTCGCGGCAGTGCCGCAGCGGCTGGCGAACGCCGCGTCGTAGGGGGCGAAGAGCCGCGCGCACTGCGCGGCGGTGGCGGCCAGGTTGAGGGTGGCCGCGGTCGACGGCGGGTGCAGCTCGCGCGGCTGCGGGTCGTCGTGCGGGGCGAGCGGCAGTCCGGTCCAGTTCTGGTCGTGGATCTTGTGGTGGACCATGCCGGCGAGCGGCTTGCCGGCCGGCACCTGCATGCGCAGCAGGAACTCCAGCTCCCAGCGGGCCTCGTCGAGGATGTCCGGCACGGCGTTGCCGCGCTCGGGGACGCGCAGGGTGCTGTCACCCAGCGCGGCGCCGCCGGCCGCGGTGGCCGCCGTCCTGGTCCGCTCGAACGTGTTGAGCAGTTGGTAGGTGGCGATGCCGCCGTTGACCACGTACTTGCCGTGGTCGCCCGCGTCGTACCAGCCGCCGCGCACGTCCAGGGAGTAGTCGCAGACGCCCGGCTGGCAGGGCACGTTGGTGTCGCCCTGGTTGGGTGCCACGCCGAGGTGGCCGGCGGGGCGGGCGTACTCGTCGCCGATCAGGTCGCCGTCGATGGCGATGCCGCTGCGCTGGGCGTAGAAGAACTGCAGCGAGTCGGAGCGCAGCTGGTCGTAGAGGGTCCCGGAGATGTCGAACGGGTGGCTGGTCTCGCCGTCGACGGTGAGCGTGAGCCCGGTGCCGGGGGTGCGGTAGCTGGAGAAGTCGACGGTCTGCACGTTCTGCCCGGAGGCGGCGTCGACGCCACGGACGGTGGTGCTGCCGCTGGCCACGACGGCGCCGGCGGCCGAGCGAAGCTGCCAGGGCAGCGCCTCGGTGGCCTCGGTGACGACGGTGGCGTTCTTCGGGCCGCCCGGCAGGTAGCCGACCTGGTTGATCCGCACCCGTGGCCCGGTGTCCGGCTCGTACGGCTCGGGCGGCTCACCGCCGCGCAGCGAGACGTCGTCCAGGCAGATGGTCTGCGTCTCGGGAGAGCCGCCGACCTGGAAGATCAGTTGTGCGTTCGGGTTGTCGTCCGGGACGGTGAAGGTCTGCTCGACCCGCTGGGCGGTGCCGGTCGCGCTGGCGTCCACGGCCGCGTACGTGGTGTAGGGGGCACTGCCGAGTTGCAGCACGGCCTTGACCGCGGCGCCCGGGGTGGCGGAGACGGCGAAGCCGAGGGTGTATTCGGCGCCCGCGATCAGCGGCACCCCGTCCTGGCCGATGCCGGCGTCCCAGGGGTTGGCCAGCCCACCCGCGACGGTGGTGCAGAGCCGGCCGTCGGTGACCGCGAGAGGGCCGGTGCCGAACGAGAACCAGGGGCTCACTCCGGCGTTGAAGTCGCCGTTGTCGATCTGCTCGGGGGCGTCCGGTGGTGGGTCGGCGTGGGCCGCGCCGGCGCCCGCGCCGGTGAGGGCCAGGGTGGTCGCCGCGGCCAGCAGGAGGCGGCGTCGGGATGGCGTCACGGGGAGTCCTTCCGGGACGGAAAGTGGGACATTGGTGGTGGCACGGTGGGGCGGAAATGACCTGGGAGCGCTCCCAGGTGTCGGCTCGATGTTTCCAGTGCCGGTACGCCATGTCAATTGATCTGGTTGGATGGGTTTCAGCATCCGACGAGGGCGGTCAGCGCGACCCGCGTCCCCCGACGCGCCGCCATCCGGACGTGAGATTGGCCGCGCCACGCGCCGTCGTCCTGATCTCCTAGAGACAACTGCGCCCTTCGCCTGGCAGGCTGCCTCCCATGACCCTGAAGCTGCGTTCCGTGGGAACGAGCGACCGTGGGCTGATCCGCAGCGGGAACCAGGACGCCCTGCACGCCGGCACCTGGCTCGTCGCCGTCGCCGACGGCATGGGCGGGATGGCCGCCGGTGACCTGGCCAGCGCCCTCACCATCGACGCGGTCGCCCCGCTGGATGTGGAGACTCCCGAGGACGCGCTGGTGGCCGCGCTGGAGGGTGGCATCGCGCTGGCCACCTCCCGGATCCGGCAGGCGGTCGCCGAGGACTCCGAGCGGCAGGGCATGGGCACTACGCTGACCGCCCTGCTCTTCGCCCGTACCGGCAGCTGCCTGGCCCTCGCGCACGTCGGCGACTCCCGGGCCTACCTGTTTCGCGAGGGCGTGCTCAAGCAGGTCACCCGGGACGACACGTTCGTCCAGATGCTGGTGGACCAGGGCGTGATCACCGCGGACCAGGCCAGCAGCCACCCGCGGCGGGCGGTGGTCACCCAGGCGTTGCAGGGCGACGAGATCTCCCCGTCGTACGCGACGATGGTGCCCCGGGCCGGCGACCGCTGGTTGCTGTGCAGCGACGGTCTGTCCAACGTCGTCCGTCCGGACACCCTCACCGAGGTGCTCACCGGTTACCCGGAGCGGTCGGAGTGCGTCGGCAAGCTGATCGATCTGGCACTGCACGCCGGTGCACCGGACAACGTCACCGTCGTGGTGGCCGACGTCGTGGAGGAATAGGCCGGCGCTCAGCGCCGCCGTGGTGTGGCGCGGCGGGTGGGCGTCGCCGTTCCCGGATCCTCCGGCCACGGGTGCCGGGGATAGCGCCCGCGCAACTCGGAACGGACCTGCGGATAGCCGGTGCGCCAGAACGACGGCAGGTCGGCGGTCACCGCCACCGGCCGGCCGGCGGGGGAGAGCAGGTGCAGCAGCACCGGCACCCGCCCGTCGCCGACGCGTGGCGCCACCGACCAGCCGAACGTCTCCTGGAGTTTCACCGCGAGCACGGGCGCGGTCGGGTCGGTGTAGTCCACCCGGATCCGCGAACCGCTCGGCACCTCGATCCGCTCCGGGGCCAGCTCGTCCAACCGGGCGGCCTGCGCCCAGGGCAGCAGCCGGCGCAGCGCCGACGTCACGTCCGCCCGCGCCAGGTCGGCGCGGCGCCGGGCGGCGGCCAGCTCCGGTCCCAGCCAGGTGGGTGCGGCGTCGAGCAGCGCCTCGTCGCTGACGTCCGGCCACGGGACGCCAAGATGGTGTCGGAGGAACGCGAGCCGCTCCCGCAGCGCCCGGGCCGCCGGGGTCCAGGGCAGCATCCCCAGACCCTCCTGACGCAGGCCGGTCAGCAACGCCGCGGCCACCTCCGCGCGGTCCGGTCGGTCCAGCCGCCGCTGCACCAGCTCGATCGCGCCGAGCCGGGTCACCTCCCGGGCCACCACGTCGCCGTCGGACCAGCCGACCTCCCGACTCGTGCGCAGCAGCGGGCCGGCTGCCTCCCGGGCCGTCGCCTCGTCCACCGGCGAGGCCCGGCGGATCCGCGCCGACGGCGCGCCGGGGGTGCGGTCCGCGACGGCCACCGCCAGCCAGTCGGCACCGGCCAGCCCCGAGCCGGCCGCCAGCTCCGCGGCGGTCCCGCCGGTCATCAGGTACGCCGAACCGCCCGGTCGCCGCACCCGGGCCAACCGTTCCGGGTACGCCAGACCGACGAGCAGCCCGGCGGCGAGATCGTCGCTCAGCCCACCCGAGCCGCCCCGGCCCACGGAGTCGGTGCGGCCGGCGGGCAGGGCGGCGCGTAGCCGTCGTACCTCGGTGCGCCATCGGGCTGTCGCGCCCGCGTCGACACCAGTTCGCAGTCGACGCCAACCGGCGACCAGGTCGTCACCGGGGCCCGCCGCGCTCTCCTCGGCGAGCAAAGCGACCACCTCGGCCGCCCGGTCGGCGCCGACCCGCCCGGCGCCGTCGAGCAGCGCCCGGGCCAGCCGGGGGTGTGCACCCGCGGCGGCGATCGCCCGCCCCCGCGCGGTGATCCGGCCGTCGACGTCGACCGCGCCCAGGGTGTGCAGCGTGTCCCGGGCCACCGTCATCGCGGCGGCCGGTGGGGCGTCGGGCAGCGCGAGCCCGACGCCGTCGGGCCGACCCCAGGCGGCCAGCTCCAATGCGAAGCCGGTCAGGTCGGCGGTGGCGATCTCCGGCTCGGCCCGGGCGGGCAGCCGCTCGTGGGTCGCCGCCGACCAGCACCGGTAGACGTACCCGGGGGCCTCCCGGCCGGCCCGGCCCGCCCGCTGGGTGGCGGCGGCTCGGGAGACCGGCACGGTGACCAGAGCGCCCAACCCGCGGGCCAGGTCGATGCGCGGCACCCGGGACAGCCCCGCGTCCACCACGACCCGTACGCCCGGGACGGTCAGGCTGGTCTCGGCCAGCGCGGTGGCCAGCACGACCCGGCGTCGGTCCGCGGGACGCAGGGCGGCGTCCTGCTCGGCGCCGCGTTGGCGGCCGTGCAACGGAAGCAGCGCCACGGTGTCGCGCAGGTCGGCCAAGCGGCCGGTGACCCCCGCTATCTCGCCGGCCCCGGGCAGGAAGACCAGGACATCGCCGTCGCGCTCGGACAGCGCCCGCCGGACGGTGGCGGCCACGTGGTCGAGCAGGGCCCGGTCCACCGGCCCGGCCCCGGACGGGGCGATCGGGCGCGCCGGCGGCGCCCAGATCCGCTGCACCGGGTACAGCGCCGAATCGGCCCGTACCACCGGGGCGGGGGCGGACCCGCCGAGCAGCGCGGCGAACCGGTCGGTGTCCGGGGTGGCGGACATCGCCAGCAGCCACAGGTCCGGCCGGAGGGTGGCCCGTGCCTCGACGGTGAAGGCCAGTGCGAGGTCGGCGTCGAGTTGTCGTTCGTGGCACTCGTCGAGCAGCACGGCGCCCGTACCGGGCAGTTCCGGGTCGTGGTGCAGCCGCCGGACCAGCAGGCCGGTGGTGACCACCTCGATCCGGGTGGCCGGGCCCACCTTGCGCTCACCGCGGACCGCGTAGCCGACACGCTCGCCCACCCGCTCGCCGAGCAGCTCGGCCATGCGCCGGGCGGCGGCGCGGGCCGCCACCCGACGGGGTTGGGCGATCACCACCCGGCCGGTCACCCGGTCGGCCACGGCCAGCGGCGCCAGGGTGGTCTTGCCGGTGCCCGGCGGGGCCACCAGCACGCCGGCGCCGGCCGCGTCGAGCGCCGCGACCATCGCCGGCAGCACCGGGCGTACCGGCAGGTCCAGGGTTACGTCGGAGAGCACGGCCCAGTCTCGCACCGGCCTGGGTGCCTCAACGCCGACGGACCTCGCCGACGCCCCCCACGAAGGCCCGCCAGGCCGACGGCCCGAAGGCGAGCACCGGGCCGGACCGGTCCTTGCTGTCGCGTACGGCGACCTGACCGTCGGCTGTCGCGACCTCCACGCAGTTGCCGTTGCCACTGCTGCGCGTGCTGGTGCGCCAGTCCGCTCGGGTCAGGTCGTGCGCGGTCATCCGGGATACCTCTCGTCTGCGTCGGCGTGCCGCAGAAGCGGTCACGCAAAGTTACGAGAAGCATGCTCAAGACGGGTCAGTGACGCCGTCGGATCGAGCGCCATCCGGCACAGCTCCTCGTGCAGAAGGCTATACCCGAGCACATGATCGCCATCCTCCAGAGCCAGTCCCATCGTGAGGTTATCCAGGTAAACCACCGAGGCGTCGGCGGCATCGGCGAAGTTGAGGATCACGTACGGGGTGCTCATCGCGGGATGGCCGCCAGCCGCGAATGGAAGTACCTGGATTGTCACGTTGGGTAACTGCGCGATCCGCGTCATGTGGACCAGTTGTTCGGCCATCACCGTTGCGCCGCCGACCGGGCGCAGCAGCACCGCCTCGTTGAGCACCACCGAGAGATGGACCGGATCCTCGTGACGCAGCACCTCCTGTCGACGTAGCCGGGCGGCGATCTTGCGCTCCAGGCCGTCCTCGCCGGCGGTGCGCCGGAAGATCTCCCGTGCGTACGCCTCGGTCTGCAGCAGCCCGGGCACCGACTCGGCCTCGTACGTGCGCAGCGTCGCCGCCTCGGCCTCCAGCCCGACGTAGAACTCGAACCACTCGGGCAGCACGTCGCTGTAGTTCTGCCACCAGCCGCGTTGCTGCGCGCCTCGGGCGATCTCGATCAGTGCCTCAGCGTCGGAGCCGGTCACCTGGTAGAGCGCGAGTGCCGCCCGGACGTCGCGCGGTTTGATGCCGATCTGGGCGGTCTCGATGCGGGAGAGATTGCTCTTCGACATGTCGAGCTGACGGGCCGCCACATCGAGGGTCATACCCGCGCGTTCCCGGAGCTGGCGAAGCTCCCTGGCGATGCGTCGGCGGCGCACGGTCGGGCTGGTGGCGGATCGGGTGGTGGGAACGGCGGTCACCGTCCGAGTCTGACAGAACAAGATCCGCAGGTCGCGCCTGCACGGAGTGCAACTTTCAAATCTGGGAGTTGCGTTGCAGTAGCAGTCGGTGCATCCTTTCCCGGTCGCGATCACTGTGGACACACCTGTGCGGGGAGGACCGTTGCTCAGCGCCGACGAGTTCTTCCTGATCGCACACAACGACAGTCGTGGCAAGGCCAAGCTGCACCCGGCGGCGACCGGGCTCGGGCTGGCCGCCGGGCTGCTCGGCGAGCTGCTCCTCTATGGACACATCACCGTCTCCGACGGCCGGGTCACCGTCATCGACCGCCGTCCGCCGGCTGACGCGCTGGCGCACACCGTGCTCGACCAGCTGATCGGCGAGTCCCAGCACCAGGAGCTGCGCATCTGGCTCAGCTTCCTGGCCCAGAGCGCGACCACCTCGGTGGGGGAGCGGCTGGCCCGCGCCGGCGTGCTGCGCCGCCAGGAGAGCCGTCGGCTGCTGCGTACCTCGGTCAGCTACCTGCCGATCGACCTCAACGCGGTGGCCTGGCCGGCCACCCGGCTGCGGGCCCTGCTGGAACGGCCGGACCCGCCAAGCGTGCCGGATGCTCTGCTGCTCGGCCTGGTCGTGGCGACGGGGCTGACCCGCGAGGTGCTGTGGAGCGCCGGCCCGCGCGCCCACCACCGCCTGAACGTCCTCATCCCCGCGCTGCCGGCACCCCTCAAGGAGCTCGTCGGGCACACCGAGGCCGCCGTCGGCGCCGCCGTGCTGCGCGGCCTCCCCTGATCCCCCCGGTAACCCCCTACCCCTCCCTCGACAACCGGAGTAGTCGTATGCGACCGACATCGACAGTCGACCGACCCAGCAACGTCTCCGAATCTCTGGCCCGAGGCCGCCTCGGCATCCCCTCGGTGATCTTCTTCGTGCTCTCCGCCGCCGCGCCGTTGACCGTGGTGGCCGGCGTCGTCACCACCGGCTACGGCGTCATCGGCGTGACCGGCATCCCGCTGGCCTTCCTGCTGGTCGCCGCGGTGCTCGCGCTGTTCTCGGTGGGCTACGTGGCGATGTCCCGTCGGGTGGAGAACGCCGGCGCCTTCTACGCCTACGTCTCCCGAGGTCTGGGCCGACCGGCCGGTGTGGCTGCGGCCTGGGTAGCGCTGACCGCGTACAACGCGCTCCAGGTCGGGCTGTACGGCACCATCGGCGTGGCGGCCGAGCCGGTGCTCGACCGGATCTTCGGCGGGCATCCGCACTGGTCGATCGTCGCCCTGGTGGCGTGGGCACTGGTCGGCGTACTCGGCCTGCTGCGGGTGGACATCAACGGCCGAGTGCTGGCGGCGCTGCTGGTCGCCGAGATCGTGGTCGTCCTGATCTTCGACCTGGGCCAGCTCGGCAACCCGGCCGGCGGCGAGGTCAGCTTCGCCGGGTTCGCGCCCGACAACCTCTTCGTGCCCGGGGTCGGCGCGGTGCTGGTGCTGGCCGTCCTCGGGTTCGTCGGCTTCGAGTCCGCCGTGGTGTTCAGCGAGGAGAGCAAGGACCCGAAGCGGACGGTGCCGCTGGCCACGTACCTCTCGGTGGTGATCGTCGCCGCGCTGTACGCGCTCTCCTCCTGGACCATGGCGGTCGCCGTCGGACCGGATCAGATCGTCAGCGAGGCCGGCGAGCAGAGCGTCGGGCTGATCTTCAACCTGGCCGCCGCGCACCTCGGTGACACCGCGGTCACCATCGGCCAGGTGCTCTTCCTGACCTCGGTGCTGGCCGCGATGATCTCCTTCCACAACACCACGGCCCGCTACGCGTTCGCACTCGGTCGGGAGCGGGTGCTGCCTGCGGTGTTCGGACGGACCTCGCCGCGCAGCGGCGCGCCACAGGCCGCCTCGGTGGCGCAGAGCGTGTTCGGCCTGCTGGTCATCCTGCTGTACGCGGTCAACGGCTGGGATCCGGTTGTCAAGCTGTTCTTCTGGGTTGGCACCACCGGCGGCTTCGGCGTGCTGCTGCTGATCGCCACCACCTCGGTGGCGGTGATCGCCTACTTCGCCCGTTCCGGCGGCGACGAGACGCTGTGGCGGCGGGTCATCGCACCCGTCCTGGCCACCCTCGCGCTCTTCGTGATCATCTGGCTGGCCGTGTCGAACTTCGCCAACCTGCTCGGCGTCGCGCCGGACTCCCCCCTGCGCTGGCTAGCGCCCGCCGTGTTCCCGGTGGTGGCCCTCCTGGGCATCAACTGGGCGCTGGTGCTGCGCCGTCGCCGTCCGGACACGTACGCCCGGATCGGCCTCGGAGCGGCGAGCGCTGCCGCTGCGGTCAAGCCAGAGGCACCGGCCAGCGTGGAGGTGAACCGATGAGCATCGTCATCGAGCAACTCGGACCCGACGAGACCAGCCTGGTGGCCGGCCGGATCGCCGAGGCGTTCACCGTCCTGGAGGTGACGCGCTGGCTGGTGCCCGACCCGAGCAAGCGGGAGGCCGTGCTGGCCGGGGACTTCGAGATCCTGGTCGGGCACGCCATGCGGCACGGCTTAGTCCACGCCACCGAGGACCGGGCCGCCGTCGCGGTGTGGTTCCCGTCGGTCGGCGAGCCGGCTCCGCCGCCGGTGGACTACGACGCCCGGCTGGCTGCTGCCTGCGGCGAGTGGACCGACCGGTTCCAGCATCTCGACGAGCTGTTCGCCGCGCACCACCCGCATCCGGAGCACCACCACCTGGCCTTCCTGGCGACCCAGCCGGGCCGGCAGGGTCAGGGGCTGGGCACCGCGTTGATGCGGCACCACCACGCCTGGCTGGACGCCAACGCGATGCCGGCGTACCTGGAGGCGAGCAGCCCGCGCAGCCGGGACCTGTACGCGAAGAACGGTTACCTGGCCGGGGAGCCGTTCCGGGTGCCCGACGGCACGCCGTTCTGGCCGATGTGGCGGGAGCCGGTCAGCCGCTGACCGGACCGGTCCGCGCTGTCACGCTCCCGTGACAATGCGGACACGACAGGAGGGCCGGGTCCAATGGACCCGGCCCTCCTGTCGTGGACTGATCAGTACGTGCCGTCGAGCTGACCGCGCAGCTTGGTCAGCGCCCGGGTCAGCAGTCGCGAGACGTGCATCTGCGAGACGCCGATCTGGTCGGCGATCTGCGACTGGGTCAGGTTGCCGTAGAAGCGCAGCGTGAGGATCTTCTGCTCGCGCTCGTCGAGGGTGGCCAGTGCCGGGCCGAGGGCGACCCGCAGCTCGGCCAGCTCGAACTCGCTGTCCTCGCCGCCGAGCATGTCGCCCAGCTCGGTCGCGCGCTCGCCGTCGCCGGTCGGGGTGGACAGCGACACCGCGTTGTACGCGCGGGCGCCCTCCAGGCCCTCCAGCACCTCTTCCTCGGTGAGCTTGAGGTGGGCGGCGATGTCGGCGACCGTCGGCGAGCGGCCGAGGGTCTGCAGCAGCGAGCTGTTGGCGTCGGAGATGGCCAGACGCAGCTCCTGGAGCCGGCGGGGCACGCGGATGTCCCAGGTGCGGTCCCGGAAGTGCCGCTTGAGCTCGCCGATGATGGTGGGGATCGCGTAGCCGGCGAAGTCGACGCCGCGGGAGGGGTCGAACTTGTCGATGGCCTTGATCAGGCCGACCGCGGCGGTCTGGGCCAGGTCGTCGGTCGGCTCGCCACGCCCGCTGTAGCGGTGGGCCAGGTGGTTGGCCAGCGGCAGCCAGGCCTCGATCGCGCGGTCCCGCAGGGCGGCACGCGACGGGTGGTTGGCGGGCAGCGCGGCCATGGCGTTGAGCAGGTCGGCGGCACTGTCGGTGAGGGCGCGCGGGTCAAGCTTGGTGCTCGCCTTGGCAGCGGTGGTCGGCTGCTCGGTGATCGTTGAAGCGGTCATGGGTGGTCCTCCCTGCACCTCGTCCGCGGACAAAAAGGTGTGACGCTTTGGTTTAGCTTCCTATCGGCCGTTCGGGACCCACCTTAACCTGATCGTCTCGCGGAAATCTAGCCGAAAGGCTGATGTACTTAAGGTGTGTCGAACCACAAAAGGGGCGAACGCGGCGGAAGTTGAGAGGACTGTGAGGGTCCTTACCCATTTTCCGGCCATGCCTTGCCGCCCGGTTATCCCTCGGTTTCGATCGAACGGCCCTCGGCCCGCGCCGAGCGGTCAACATGAAATCCGACAATGGGGCAGCAGTGTCGACTATCCGTCCTTGTCCCGCCGGTGGGACCGGCCGTAGCGTCGGTGTACACACCCGGTTCGGAGGCACCGTGCTCGATCCAGCCGCTCCCCAGCTCGTCGTGAACAGTCGCACGCTCTACTTCAGCTGGCTGCCGGCGGATCCGGACGCGGTCGCCGCACTGGTCCCGCCCGGCCTCTGCCCCCGCCCCGACCGCCAGGTGTTCCTCAACCAGTACATCGTCGAGGACGAGACGCAGACCTCCGGCTTCGGCGCGTACACGCTGACCTACCTCGGCGTCTCACTGCTGGGCGTCGACGCCCCCGACGGCCTGAGCCCGGGCGGCTGGTGGACGCAGTACGTGGCCTCCAGTCGCCTGGTCCGTGAGTACGCTGCCGCCCGCGGTGCCCCGGTGCTCGCCGGCCGCACCCGGATCGAGGTGAGCGGTGAGGAGCTGCTCTCCGAGACGACGATCGACCGGACGCCGTTGATCCGGGCACGGTGCCGGGTGGGGGAGACCGGCCACGCGATCAGCAGTGGGCACCACCGCTACTTCACCCGTCGGGACGGCCAGCTCCTCAGCTCGGTCTACCCGTTCATCGCCGAGCCGGTCGCCCCGTTCGAGATCGAGTCGGTGGAGTTCCTCCAGCCGGGGCACCCGACGTACGCGCTCCGCCCGGACAACCCACTGACCATCGGCTTCGGCTACTACTCGCCGCGCTCCTCGTTCGCCTATCCCGGTGGGCTGAGCGTGCACCCGACCGTCGCCACGGCGCCGGAGCCGGCCCGAGCGGTTCACCACGTGCCGGCCAGCCTCGCCCGCAGTGGCCTGCCGTCCGGGTCGTAGACCAGCCGGTACACCGGCAACGCCCAGGCCCGGGTGAACCAGGGCAACCGCTCGGGGCGGTGCGGGCGCAGCCGTCCGGGCGGTCGCTCGCCCACCTGGCCGTCGTCGTACCACCGCTGGAGTGCGTCGGCGGCGGCCGTGACAGCCGCGACCGCGTCGGCCGGGTCGAGCAGGTCGGTGTCGTCCGCGCCGGCCGGGTCACGGTCCAGGTGCTCGCGCCAGAGCCGCAGCCGCAGGTCCCGGGCATAGGTCCGCGCACCGTCGCCCTGGCCGGCCGGGTCGGTGGGCTCCCGCTGGTCGCGGGTGTCGTCGAGCACCGCGCAGGACAGCTCGCTGTCGTGCGTCCAGGACCGGCGGTTGAAGTTGTCGCTGCCCACGCTGGCCCAGACGTCATCGATGACGCACACCTTCGCGTGCACGTAGACCGGGTCGCCGGCGTGGTTCTCGACGTCGAACACGTGCACCCGGTCCGGTGCGGCCCGTTCGCACAGCGACAGCGCCTGCTCCCGCCCGACCATGTTCGGTGGCAGCGCCAGCCTGCCGTCCACGTCCGGGTGGCGGGGCACCACGGCGACCAGGTGCAGCTCCGGGTTGTCCCGCAGGGCGTGCGCGAACAGATCCGCGACCTCGGCGGACCAGAGGTACTGGTCCTCCAGGTAGATGAGCCGGCGGGCGCGGCGTACCGCCTTGGTGTAACCCCGGGCCACGGTCCGTTCGCCGTCGGGCGCGAACGAGTAACGCGGGCGGACGGCGGGGTAGGTGCGCAGCACCTGGATCTGGTGCGGACCGCACGGCGGCGGGTCGGCCGGTTGCTCGGGCAGCGGGTCAGGGCGGAGGTCGGCACCGCGCAGCCGATCCCGCAGGTAGGCCATCGGGTTCTCCGAGTCCAGTGGCATCGGATCGGTCCAGCGTTCCCGGAACAGGGTGTCCAGAGCGCCCACCACCGGACCCCGCACCGCGAGCTGCACGTCGTGCCAGGGCGGGTTGGGCCCGTAGCGGGGGGACATCTGCACCGGCTGCGGGTCGCCATGATGATCGGCGTCGTCGCGGCGGCTGTGGCACAGGTCGATGCCGCCAGCGAACGCGATGTCCCGTTCCGGTGCGCCCTGGTGTCGCAGCACCACGAGCTTCTGGTGGTGCGACCCGCCGCGCCGGACCCGCTGGTCGAGCAGCACCTCGCCGCCGGCTGCCGAGATCGTCTCGCTGAGGTCGCGGTTCTCCGCCTCGCTGTAGGCCAGCACGTCGAGGTGTGAGCGCCAGATCAGCCCCTTGACCACCACACCGCGTTGGGCGGCCTGGGCGAAGAGCTGGGCCACGGTCGGGCCGTCCGGGCGCAGCCGCTGGTCCGGGTCGCCCCGCCAGTCGGTGAAGAACAGGTGGTCGCCGGGGCCGAGAGCCTCCACCTCATCGACCAGCCGGTCGAAGTAAGCGGCGCCGTGAATCAACGGCTCGGCGAGGTTTCCCCTGGTCCAGACGGGTAACCCAGACACCGGGTTGGCGCGTTCCTCAGCGGTGAGGAACCAGTCCTGCAACGGCAACGTCCAGCCCCCCTGGAGGTCGGCAACGTCCTCACGGTAGGACCCCCGACGCGGGTCCGCATGCCGGGCCGGCAGACCGGCCCCTGGTCAACGCCATCGGAAGCGACGTGACAACAGCCGAGGAGGCCACACCATGCCCCGCGACACGACGAATCCCGTGACCGAGTACCGCGAGCCGGCGGTGGAGAGCGAGCGGGGTGCGCTGGTAGCGGTGTTGGTGATGGTGATTCTGGGCGTCGCTGGGATTTTTGCGGTCTCCTGAGGCGGCGCCGGCGCTCCCGTGGTGAACCGGGGGCGTTGGCGCCGATCTCAGTGGTGACGCGGGGTCAGGGCCGGGTGCCCTGACCGCCGGTGTGCGGCAGTCGCTCGGTGGGGATCACGCCGAGCCGGCCGGCCTGGAAGTCCTCGAATGCCTGGAGCAGCTCGTCCCGGGTGTTCATCACGAACGGGCCGTACTGTGCCACCGGCTCCCGGATCGGCTGGCCGCCCATGATGTAGAGGTCCAGCGCGGGGGTGTTGCTGTCCTGCGTGGTGTCGGCGCTGAACCGCAGCGCGTCACCCGGGCCGTGCACCGCGAGCTGACCGGTACGCACCGGCCGCCGGTCGGTGCCGACCGTGCCACGACCACCCAGCACGTACACCAGGGCGTTGAAGTCGGGCTGCCAGGGCAGGTCGACCTGCGCCCCCGGCTGCACAGTGACGTGCGTGATGGTGATCGGGGTGAAGGTCGACCCCGGGCCCCGGTGCCCGGCGACCTCGCCGGCGATGACCCGGATCAGCGCACCGCCGTCGGGCGTGGTGAGCAGCGCCGACTCCCGACCTCGGATGTCCTGGTAGCGGGGCGGGTTCATCTTGGCCGAGCGGGGCAGGTTGACCCAGAGCTGGGTGCCGTGGAACAGCCCGCCGCTCATCACCAGGTGCTCCGGCGGCGCCTCGATGTGCAGCAGCCCGCTGCCCGCCGTCATCCACTGCGTGTCGCCGTCGGTGATGGTGCCACCGCCGCCGTTCGAGTCCTGGTGGTCGAAGACCCCGTCGATGATGTAGGTGACGGTCTCGAAGCCGCGGTGCGGGTGCCAGGGGGTGCCCTTCGGCTCGCCCGGCGCGTAGTCGACCTCGCCCATCTGGTCGAGGTGGATGAACGGGTCCAGGTCGGTGGTCGACACCCCGGCGAAGGCGCGACGGACCGGGAAGCCCTCACCCTCGAAGCCGGTGGGCGCGGTGGTCACCTTGCGCACCGGGCGGAAGGTGGTGGACCCCTCCAGCCGGGGCAGGCGGGGAAGGACGAGGACGTTGTCAACGGTGATCGCGGGCATCGAGGGCTCCTAGCTCGTGGCGTGGGTGGTCGAGCCGGCCCGGGACGCCCGCAGGCGGTCACCGATCCGGCCGAAGACCCGGGTGAGGCAGGCGACCTCGGCGTCGTCGAGGTCGTCCATCAGGTAGGTGCGCACCGACGCAAGATGGTGGGGTGCGGCATCCCGCAGGGCGAGCAGCCCGGCGGCGGTGAGGACCGCCTCGCTGCCGCGTCGGTCGTCCGGGCAGGGCTCCTTGCTGACCATGCCCCGGCGCTGCATGGAGGAGATCTGGTAGGTCAGCCGGCTGGGCGAGAAGATGAGCCGGCTGGCCAGCTCACCCATCCGCAGCCGCTGCCCCGGTGCCTCCGAGAGCAGGACCAGCACGTGGTAGTCGGCGAAGCTGAGATCGCTCTCGGCGCGCAGGTCCTCTTCCAGTTGCGTGTAGAGACGCTGGCTGGCCTCGATGTAGGCGCGCCAGGCGGCCTCTCGGGTGCTGTCCAGGCTCTCGGTCATGCCCATGACGATAGCACTCCTTCAAAATTTAACTAGTGCCGCAAGGCGTCTCCTGGATCACGTTCTCGGCCGTGTGGGCACCCGGTTGTGCAGCTTTGAAGGAAGCTGACGCTAAACCGGCGGCGCGGTGGTGACGTGATGTGCCAGACTCCGGCCTCGTGGAACACGTGCAACTCACCGCCGCCGACCTGTTGCTGCGCCCCTGGCGGGACGAGGACGCCCCGGCGGTCCGCGACGCCCTGCGCGACCCGGCGATCGCCCAGTGGAACCCGCAGGGCGGCGACCCGATCGATGATGAGGTCGCGCTGCTCTGGGTTCGCCGCCGGGCCGACTGGTCCACCGGTGGCCATGTCTCGATGGCGGTGACCGCCGCGACCGACGGCGAACTGCTGGGCTCGGTGTCACTGCACCACATCCGCGACGGAGACGCGTCCATCGGTTACTGGACGATGCCCGCGGCGCGAGGGCGTCAGGTTGCGGTGCGGGCCGTCGTCCGGCTCACCGACTGGGCGTTCACCGACCTGCGGCTGCACCGGGTGGAGCTGTGCCACGCGGTCGCCAACCCGGCCTCCTGCCGCGTCGCGGACCGGGCCGGCTACGCGGCCGAGGGGACGCTGCGCGAGTCGTACCGTTACGGCGACGGCCGCCGCTACGACGAGCACCTGCACGCCCGCCTGGCCACCGACCCTCAGATCACTCGTTGACCTTGCGCAGGAACGCCGCGAGGGCGGCCCGGACGTGGTCGATCCTCTCCGGCAGGGGCAGCGGGTCGGGCATCGGCGGCCCGGCGTGCTTCTTCTTCCGCACGTAGAGCGAGCAGGCCAGGTCGGAGCACATGTACGTGCCCACGGAGTCGCCCTGCCGCCCACCCGGCCCGGCCTTACGGGCGGTCATCAACGAGACGCCGTCGCCGAGGTGTGTGGTCAGGCAGAGCGAGCACATGCTGCGCCGCACGCGCCCGATCTGGTGCGTCGCCGCCCGCAGCGCCACGCCGACGAGCCTGCCGTCGGACTCGGCGAGCAGGTAGGCCCGCTGCGGTGCGGCCTGGTCCCGCCAGCCGAAGAAGTCGAGGTCGTCCCAGGGGCGCGTCCCGAGATCATTCGGTACGGCCATCCGCTTCGCCTCACCCTGGGTGCAGTTGACGAAGGATTTGCGGATGGCGGATTCGGTCGGCTCTAACATAGGTAGTACCCTAGCTCTCCTAGGCAAACGATTATTACGGCTAGGTTTGGGGTGTGGTGCATGGCACGTGCAGGGGTTACCGCCGAGCGCCTGACCCTGGTCGCGGCCGACCTGGCCGACGAGGTGGGCGTGGAGAACGTGACCGTTGCCGCGCTCGCACGCCACTTCGGGGTCAAGGACGCGAGCCTGTACTTCCACATCAGGAACGGGCGGGACCTGCGGGTCCGGATCGCCCTGCTGGCCCTGGCGGAGCTGGCCGACAGGGTGGCCACCGCACTCGCCGGCCGGGCCGGCAAGGACGCGCTGGTGGCCTTCGCCAACGCCTACCGGGACTACGCGAGGCAGCACCCCGGTCGGTACGCCGCCATGCAGACCGACCTCGACCCGGAGACGGCCGCGGCGAGCGCCGGTGTCCGGCACGCCGAGATGACCCGGGCCATCCTGCGCGGCTACCGGCTCTCCGAGCCGGACCAGACCGACGCGGTACGGATGATGCACAGCACGTTCCACGGGTTCGTCAGCCTGGAGCAGACCGGCGGCTTCCGGCACACCCCGCGTCCGACGGACGACTCGTGGTCCCGGACGTTGGACGCCCTCGACGCCGTCCTGACCAACTGGCCGCCACGCTCAAGTGCCGCCGCGTGACGGCATAGGCTCGGTGGCGTGGATGATCTGGAGCTGGCCGACTGGCGGGAGCGGGTCGCCCGCCTGTACCTGTCCGACGTCGACCTGACCGGGTTCCGGGCGGGGCGCGACGAACTCTTCGCGACCCACCCGCAGAGCCCGATCCCACCAGCGGAACGGGTCGGCTTCTCCGGGGTGCGCTATTTCCCGCCCAACCCCGACGCCGTGGTGGAGGCGCCGCTGCGGGCGGCCAGCGGAGAGCTGCGGATCGACACCGGCGGTCCGGACGGGGTGGTCGCGTACCGACGGGTCGCGGTGGCCGAGACACCGTGGGGGCCGCTGACCCTGTGGTGGATCGAGGCGTACGGCGGCGGCCTGTTCGTGCCGCTACGGGACGGCACCTGCGGGCGGGACACCTACGGGGGAGGCCGCTACCTCACCGACACGGTGAAGGGGACCTTCGGCCGAGGCGTCGAGCTGCTGCCCGGCGACCGCGTCCGGCTGGACGGCAACTACCTCTACAACCCGAGCTGTGCCTACGACGACCGCTGGGCCTGCCCACTGGCACCGCCGGAGAACCGCGTCGAGGTCGACATCCGCGCCGGCGAGTTGACGTACCACGACTGAACGGCCGCCCCGGCGTACTGCCGGGACGGCCGGTCGATCGTCGCTCAGCGGTTGTTCGCGGCCGGGTTGGGCATCTGCATCCGGCCCAGCAACTGGCGGGCCTGGTCGGCGAACTGCGCGTCGACCGTCACCGCGTACTGGCCGGCCCGCAGTGAGCTGGCCGAGGTGAAGTCACGCTGCCCGCCCGTCATCGCGTGTGCGACAGCGCCGAACACGGCGCCCCAGATCGCACCGATGACCAGCCCGACAAGGATCACTGCCAGCCAGTTGCCGACGGTGAAGATGCCGAACAGCAGGCCGATGAAGAGACCGAACCAGGCACCGGTGCCGGCGCCGAGCAGGCCGGCGCGGCCGGTGGTCATCCGCCCGAGCACCGACTCCACCAGGGTGAGGTTGGTGCCGACGATGGCGCTGTGCTCCACCGGGAACCGGTTGTCGGCCAGATAGTCGACGACCCGCTGTGCGGCCGGATAGTCCGGGTACGAGCCGATAGTCACGGTTGGCGGTCCGGCCTGCGGCCCGTGACCGTCACCGGCCGGTGTCGCCAAACGGCCGGCCGGCCCGGATGGAAGCAGGTCGCCACCCTGTGCGCCGGGCCGCCATGCGGCGGTCGGCCCCGAAGCTGACGTCATGAGCATCCCCCCCTCGTCAGCTTCCCGGGTTCCCGCCCATGCCGAGCGGTAACGCCAGTCAGCACGGTGAGTGCCGTCCCCGAATGGGAGGAATGTGCGCGGGCGGCCCGGGTAGCCAGTCAGGTGGAGAGCGGACAAATCAGTGACTACGGGTTCCTCGCCGACGGCCGCAGCGCGGCGCTGGTCGACGCCGCGGGCTCGGTGAACTGGTGGTGTCCGGGCCGCTTCGACGCCCCGTCGGTGTTCGGGCGGCTGCTCGACGACGACGCGGGGCACTGGTCGATCCGACCGGAGGCCGACTTCACTGTCGAACGCAGCTACCTGGAGGACACCCTGGTGCTGCGGACCGTCTTCCGCACCGCGCAGGGGGAGGTCGCACTCACCGACGCGCTCGCCTTCGAGCCCGGCTCGCGAGGTCACGACATCGGGATGCACCCGCCACAGGTGCTGGTCCGCAGCGTGCAGGGACTCTCCGGTGCGGTGCCGATGCGGGTGCACTACCGGCCGCGCTTCGAGTACGGGCGCACCATCGCCTACCTGGTCGAGCGGGAGGACATGCTCGAGGCCATCGCCGGGGCCGCGCGGCTCACGTTCCGCGGCAGCGTGCGGTTGACGTGCGGCGACGAGGGCGATGCCGCAGCGACGTTCACCGTCCGCGCCGGCACGACCCACAACTTCACACTCGGGTACGCCCCGACCTACGACGCCCCACTGCCGGAGGTGCCGGACGCCGACCAGACGATCGCCGACACCGTCGCCGGCTGGCGGTCCTGGGCCGCCGAGCACGACTACCAGGGCCTCTACGCCGAGGAGGTGCGGCGCAGCGGGCTGGTGGTGCAGGGCATGACGTACCGGCCCAGCGGCGCGGTGGTGGCCTCGGTGACCACCTCGCTGCCGGAGAAGCTCGGCGGGGACCGCAACTACGACTACCGCTACGTCTGGGTGCGCGACTTCAGCCACACCCTGCGGGCGCTGTGGCGGTCGGCGTGCTTCGACGAGGTGCGGCGGCAGTTCGCCTGGTTGGGCCGGGCGATGGGCCGGGTCAGCGACCAGCCGGTGCCCATCATGTACGGGGTCCTGGGGGAGCGGGACCTCACCGAGCATCGG
Organism: Micromonospora sp. C81; assembly: GCF_018070425.1. Classification (NCBI taxonomy): domain Bacteria; kingdom Bacillati; phylum Actinomycetota; class Actinomycetes; order Micromonosporales; family Micromonosporaceae; genus Micromonospora; species Micromonospora sp. C81. The sequence goes on along the minus strand of NZ_JAGPXS010000008.1, from coordinate 254,739 downwards.
CTGGACCAGCTCGGCGGTTACCGCGACAGCCCGCCGGTGGTGACCGGCAACGACGCGTGGCGGCAGCGGCAGAACGACATCTACGGGGCGGCCATGGACGCCGCCTGGCTGATGCGGGACCAGCTGGAGCCGTTCGACACGGACGTCTACCACGTGCTCCGGGTGCTCGCCGATCAGGCCGAGCAGGACTGGAAACAGCCGGACGCCGGGATGTGGGAGGAGCGTGGAGTGCAACACCACCACGTGTCCTCCAAGGTGGAGTGCTGGGTCGCACTGGACCGGGCGGTCCGCTTCGGCGACCAGCTCGGCGGCCCGCAGGACCTGGCCCGCTGGACGGCGGCCCGGGACGAGGTGCGCGCGGCGATCCTCGAGCGGGGGTGGAGCGACCGGCTCCAGTCGTACACCGGGATTTTCGATTCCGACGAGCTGGACGCGTCGGTGCTGGTGATGCCGCTGGTGGGTTTTCTGCGAGCCGATGACCCGCGGATGCGCTCGACGGTCCGCGCGGTGGAGCGGCGGCTGTCGCACGACGGCCTGCTGCGGCGCTGGGACGGCGACCCGGCGGGCTTCGTCATCTGTTCGTTCTGGTTGGTGAGTTGCCTGGCGTTGGCCGGTGAGCGGGACCGGGCGCACGCGTTGTTCCGCGATCTGGCTGCTCGGGTCAACGACCTGGGCCTGTTCGCCGAGCAGATCGACCAGCAGACCGGGGAGCAGTTGGGCAACTTCCCGCAGGCGTTCTCACACATCGGCCTGATCAATGCCGCCGGTGTGCTCACCGACGTCGAGCAGGACCCGACGTTGCGCGAGTGCGGGATGCCCCCGGCGCATTTCACCCCGCCGCGTCGCTGACCCGTACTTTCGTCAAAGCTTGGCCAGTTTCGATACGTTCACGCAGTCGCGTCCCCGGGCGGGCGGCCGCGGCACGGGGGAGAATGCCTGCATGCGGTTGGTGCTCACGGCGGACACCCACGTACCGAAGCGGGCCCGGGACCTTCCCGAGCCGCTCTGGGCGGCGATCGAGGCGGCGGACGTGGTCGTACACGCCGGTGACTGGGTGGACGAGGCGTTGCTGGACGCCATGACCGCGCGGTCGCGCCGGCTGATCGGGGTGTACGGCAACAACGACGGCCCGGCGCTGCGCGCCCGGCTGCCGGAGGTGGCCCGGGTCGAACTCGACGGCCTGCGCGTCGCAGTGGTGCACGAGACCGGGCAACGGACCGGTCGTGAGAAGCGGTGTGCGGCCCGGTTCCCCGATGTCGACCTCCTGGTCTTCGGGCACTCCCACATTCCGTGGGACACCGAGGCGCCGGGCGGGCTGCGGCTGCTCAACCCCGGCTCACCCACCGACCGGCGCTCGCAACCGCACGCCACCTACCTGAGTGCCACCATCAGTGCCGGCCGCCTGGCCGAGGTGGAGCTGCACCGGCTGACCCGCGGCTGACCGCCGGCCACGGTGCTGGCCCGGGGCGTGATCGACTCCGCTTCCCTGATCTCGCGGTGTCCAGGACTCGCGGACACGCCATGGTCGCGGAAGCGGAGTCGACCAGTGACTACTGGCCCCGGCCCGTCTCGGCCTGGAGCTCGTCGATGCGCTTGGACGCCTCGGCCTTGGTCAGGTCGTCCGGAAGATCCGCGTTGGCCTCGCGGGCCAGCGTGTTCAGGTAGGACTCCTGAGCCGCGGTGGGCGGCTCGTCACCGGTGACCCATTCGTCCGGGTCCTTGATCGCGGCATTCTGGTCGGCCTGCTCGTTGCGGCGGTCCGTCATTGTCATCATCCTTTCTTCGAACAGGTGTGCCAGTACCCTCGTCGGTGGTGGTTCATGCGCCGCCGCCGCCACCTACGATCACCGGATGAGTGTGGACCGAACGCGCGTGGTGGTGGTCGGAGCGGGCATCGCCGGGGTGGCCTGTGCGGTCGAGCTGACCCGGGCCGGGGTGCCGGTGCAGGTCCGGGAGCGCGGCCACGTCCGTGGCGGCCGGATGGCCAGCAAGCGCTTCGAGGGCCGGCCCGCGGACATCGGCGCCGCGTACTTCACCGCCAGCGACCCGGACTTCGCCGAGCTGGTCGAGCAGTGGCGCGCCGCCGGGCTGGTCCGCGAATGGACCGACACGTTCCAGGCCTACGACCGGGCCGGCCGCCAGGAGGTGCCCGGGCCGATGCGCTTCGCCGCCCCGCGTGGGCTGCGCTCCCTGGTCGAACACCTGGCCAGCGAGGTGCCGGTCACCGTCGACAGGCTGGTGCTCACAGTGGAGCCCGGGCCGACAGTGGACGGCGAGTCGTGCGCGGCGGTCGCCCTGGCCATGCCGGGCCCGCAGGCCGCCCTGCTGCTCGACCCGGCCCTGACGGCCGCCACCCAGCTCGTGCAGGCGCAACGCTGGTCGCCGACGCTCGCCGCGGTGCTGCGGTTCCCGACCCGCCGCTGGCCGGACTTCCGGGGCGCGTTCGTCAACGACCACCCGGTCCTCAACCTCGTCTGCGACGACGGCGACCGACGCGGCGACGGCGCGCCGGTGCTCGTCGCGCACACCGTGCCGGAGTTCGCCGCCGGGCATCTGGCCCAACCCACCGGGGCCGGCCCGGCCATCGAGCAGGCCGTCCGGGACCTGCTGGGACTGCCCGAGCAGGCCGCCCACGTGCACGTGCACCGCTGGACGTACGCGAAGCCGACCAGCGACGCCGGCGGCGACACCTACCACCTGGACCCCGACGGGATCGGTCTGGCCGGCGACGCGTTCGGCAAGCCCCGGGTGCAGAGCGCCTGGCGCTCCGGCAGGGACCTCGGCCGTGCCCTGGTCGCCCGCCTGACCTGAGCGGCATGCCCGGGCCCCGGGGCCGCTGTCGTAGACCTGGCCCCGGGGCGTTGACGCAGGGCTAGGCGTGCCCCGCCGCCGCGACCGGCCGGGGGTCGTCGGTGTGCCGTTCGGCCGGGTCGGAGGTCCGCTCGCCCTCCCGGTCCAGCAGTTGCATGACCGGAGTCGCCGTGATGCCGTGCACCACCACGGAGACGAGCACCACCAGCCCGACGGTCGCCCAGAGCAGCTCGGCCTGTGGAAAGTCGGCCTTCGTGGTGGCATACGCGAGGTAGTAGAACGAGCCGACGCCGCGGATGCCGAACAACGAGATGACCCAGTGCTCGGCCGGCCGTCCTGGCGCGCCGCGCAGCGACAACCAGCCGATCAGCGGTCGGATCAGGAACACCAGTGCCAGCCCGACGGCGGCCGCCGGCCAGGTCAGCGGGGTCAGCAGACCGCCCACGATCGCGCCGCCGAGCAGCAGCAACAGCACGAGGGTGAGCAGCCGTTCGACCTGCTCGGCGAAGTCGTGCAGCACCGAGTGGAACTCGTGGGTCCGCTCGGCGGCCCGGATCGCCCGGGCGGCCACGAACACCGCCAGGAAGCCGTACCCGCCGACCACCTCCACCAGCCCGTACGCGAGGAACGTGGCGGCCAGCGCCAGGAAGCCCTCGGCGTGCCGGGCCAGCCGCAGCTCGCTGGGCGCGCGGAAGAACAACTTGCCCAGCAGCCAACCGATGAGAAGGCCACCGCCGACGCCGACGCCCACCTTCCAGAGCACGTCCACCGTGAACCACTCGGCGAACCAGTCGCTCGGGGCGAGACTCGTCGAGGCGATGGCGATCGCGGCGTACACGAACGGAAACGCCAGGCCGTCGTTGAGACCGGCCTCGGAGGTCAACGCGAAGCGGACCTCGTCCTCGGAATCCTCCACGTCGGTCGGTTCGCCCACCTGCACGTCGGCGGCGAGCACCGGGTCGGTCGGGGCCAACGCGGCACCCAACAGGAGTGCGGCGGCCGGCACCAACCCCGCCCACCACCAGCCGAGCAGGGCCACCGCCGCGATGCACAGTGGCATCGCGATCGCCAACAGCCGCCAGGTGGACGACCACCGTCGCCAACTCAACGGCCGGTCAATCTTGAGCCCGGCGCCCATCAGCGCGACGATCACCCCGATCTCGGTGAGGTGGGTCGTCAACTCCGGGTGGGCCAGCGGATCCGGTGTCGGTAGCCCCACCGGCAGCAGGAACACCAGCATGCCGAGGGCGAGGAAGGCGATCGGCATGGACAGTGGACGCTGCTCCAACACCCGCGGGAGGACGCCCGCGAGCAGAGCGCCCAGGCCCACCAGGGCGAACGCCACATCTACCGGCTCCACGGCACCACCTTTCAGCCCGCACCCGCGAGGTGCGGGCAGGTGGTGACAGACCATGCCCCGCAGGGCCGGTCGCTATGCGCGGACGGGTGGGTGAACCCGAGTGATCCTCACCGGGGTCGGGTGAGCGGCGAGTCCGCCAACTCGCCCAGCAGGGCGGCCGGGTCGTCGTACACCGCCACCGCGCCGGCGCCGGCCAGCTCGCCCCGACTGGTGCCGCCGCAGGTCAACCCCACGCAGGGGATGTTCAACTTGCCGGCGGCGACGACGTCCCACACCGAGTCGCCGACGAAGACCACCCGCTCCGCGGCCAACCCGGACTGCTCCAACGCGGCGACCAGGATGTCCGGTGCGGGCTTGCTCTGCTTCGCGTCCGCCGAGGAGGTGACAGTGTCGATCACGTCGTCAACGCCCAGTGCCCGACGGAGCGCGCCGACCTCGGGCTCCGAGGCGGAGGTGGCGAGCACCACCCGCAGCCCTCGCTCGGCGCAGGCGCGCAGCAGGTCCGCCGCCCCGGGCAGCGGCGTGAGTCGTTCCCAGTACTCGGCATAGAGGGTGTCGTGCGCGTCGCGCAGCTTCGTGTCGGCGTCGCGGTCCCGCTCCGGGCCGAGCAGGTGATCCAGGAGTTTGTCGGAACCCATCCCGATCGACCGGTGCACCATCGCCATCGGCACCGGCTGATCGGTCTGCCGCAGTGCCTCCCACCAGCTCACGGTGTGCAAATAGGTGGTGTCTACCAGGGTGCCATCGACGTCGAAGAAGACTCCGGCGGGCTCGTCGGTACGCATGGGCGTCCTCCTACCCTTCGGGCTCTCAGGAATGCGCGGCTGGCGGCGTGAGGATTTCGAACCAGACCGTGGAGCCGCGGACCGACGGGTCGGTGCCCCAGGCGTCGCTGAGCTCCTCGATCAGACCGAGCCCGCGCCCACGACTGCTCAACGTGTCGGTGCGGGCCCGGGTCACGGTGCCCCGGGTGCCGGAATCGGCGACCGAGACCAGCAGCCGCTCGGGGCTGAGGTCGATCTCCACCCGGGCGGCGGTGCCGGCGTGCAGCAGCGCGTTGGTCGTCAGCTCGCTGGTGCACAGCACCGCCGCACCGATCACCGACTCGGGCACCTGCCACTCGGTCAGCTGGCCGGTCATCCAGTGCCGGACCCGGCTGGGGGCGGTCGGCTCCGCGGGCACCTCCATGCTCGCCGAGCGACTCGGCTTGAGCGCGTGCTCGACCGCCAGCACGGCCACGTCGTCCTCGGTGCCGCCCGGAACCGCGGCGGTGGCCACCGCGCAGAGGGCGCGTGGGTCGCCACTGCCGGCCTTCGCGACGGCGTCACTGAGGGTAGTCAGCCCGGCGGTCAGGCTCTGCCGGCGACGTTCCACCACCCCGTCGCTGAACAGCAGCAGGGTGTCGCCCGGGCGGAACTCGACAGTAGTGGTGCCCGGCCGGCCGCCCAGACCGAGCGGGGGCCCGGCGGGAACATCCACGTACTCGGCGTGGGAGCGGCCCTCCGGGTCGCCCCGGCGGATGAGCGGGGCGGGGTGGCCGGCACTGGCCAGGGTCAGCTGCCGCCGCTCCGCGTCGATCACCCCGAACACGACGGTGACGAACAGCTCGTGGGTGCCGGCCTCCACGCCCAGGCTGGTCACCAGCCGGTCCAGCCCGGCCAGCACCGCGTCCGGTGCCGGGTCGGACAGGGCCAGCGCGCGCAGCGCGGCCCGGACCTGCCCCATCCGCGCGGCGGCCTGCACGTCGTGCCCGGCGACGTCGCCCAGCACCACGCCCAGCGTGCCGTCGGGCAGCAGGAACGCGTCGTAGAAGTCGCCGCCGGCCGCGTTGCCGTCGACCCCCGGGTCGTAACGGGCCGCGATCCGCAGCCGGGGCAGGTCTGGCAGGTGCTCCGGCAACATGCTGCGCTGCAACAGCTGGGCCGTGCCGTGCTGGGTCTCGAAGCGGCGGGCCCGCTCCGCGGCCTGGCCGATCAGCTCGGCCGAGGCGGCCAGCAGTGCCCGCTCGGCGGGGGACCAGGTGTGCGGGACCTGGTAGCCGACCGCCAGCCCGCCGCGCACCACCGAGGTGCCCAGGGGCAGGGCCGCCATCGAGCGGATCTTCTGGTCGTGGCGGTCCACAGCGGTCTCCCGCAGCGGTTGCCCGTCCCGAACGAACGACGGGCCGCCGGAGCGCGCCGCCTGCACCACCGGGGCCGACCAGTCCGCCGGAGCGCGTCGCCAGAGCGGGGGAAGTCGCTCGTCGGCCTCGTCCAGCAACTCGCCACGGACCCGGCGCACCATGCGCCAACCGCCACCGCCCTCGTCGACCGCGAACGAGACCTGGTCGGGGTCGAACGTGGTGATCGCGTAGCGCAGCGCCACCCGGGCCACGTCGTCGAGGGTGAGCGTGCCGGCGAGCGCCGCAGCCACCTCGCTGAGGCTCTGCAACTGCTCGGTGACGTGGGTGGTCTCGGCCGCGACCGCCAACACGCCGACGATCTGCCCGGCGCTGTCGCGCACCGGCGAGTAGCCCCGGGTGAAGACCGCCTGCTCCACGGTCGGGGAATACCCACGAACCAACGGCAGGGTGGACTCCTTCTCCAGGAACGGCTCGCCCTGCCGGTAGCTGCGCTCGATCACCTCACCCACGCCGGGCAGCGCCCAGATCTCCGCGAACACCTCCGCTGCCGGGCGGCCGAGGGCGCTCGGGTGCTTGGTGCCCAGCAACTCGGCGTAACCGGCGTTGTAGAGCAGCACGAGGTCGTCGCCGTACGCCAGGGCCATCGGCATCGGCGAGGCGAGGATCAGCTCGACCACGACCCGGATCGCCATGTCCCAGCTCTCGGGCGGGCCCAGCGGGGTGTCGGCCCAGTCGTGGGCGAGCACGGCAGCGGCCGCACCGGAGCCGGTGGGTGCACCCGGGCCCGGGGTTGCTGGCATGGGGACTCGCCCGACCGTTCCTGGCATGTCCGCAGCCTAGTCGGCCGACCGGAAAAGGCATCCGATCATGGCCGTGGGCTGTCACGCCCCCGGTCGCGGTGGCCGTTCGGGCAGTTCAGGGCCCCTGTTCGGCAGCTTGTCGCAAAAAACGCGGCGCTCTGCGCGGAGTGCCGCACCGGTAGCCGGGTATGCGCCCGGCGCAGTCCATGCGACAGGAGGGACATCATGCTGAAAACCCTCGCGGTCCGGCAGGCCGACATCGGCGATGCCATCGCCGACACCTGGAGGTCGGTGCTGCTCTTCATCCCGAAGGCAGTGGCCTTCATCGTCATCCTCGTGGTCGGCTGGCTCATCGCCAGAGCCGTCCTCAAGATCGTGGATACGGTGCTGGAACGGGTGCACTTCGACCAGGCCGTCGAACGTGGCGGCATCAAACGGGCCCTGGAGAGAACGAAGTACGACGCCAGCGACATTCTGGCCAGACTGGCGTACTACGCCGTACTGCTGTTCACGCTGCAGTTCGCCTTCGGAGTCTGGGGGCCCAACGCGATCAGTGACCTGATCAGCGGCGTGGTGTCCTGGCTGCCACGTGCGTTCATCGCGATCGTCATCGTGGTGGTGGCGGCTGCGATCGCCAACGCTGTCCGGGATCTGGTCACCGGGGCGCTGGGCGGGCTCTCGTACGGCAAGGTCCTGGCCGACCTGACGGCGATCTTCATCATCGCTCTCGGCGTGATCGCCGCGCTGAACCAGGTGGGTATCGCCACCACGGTGACCACTCCGGTGCTGATCGCGGTGCTCGCCACTGTGGCTGGCATCCTGATCGTCGGTGTCGGTGGCGGCCTCGTGAAGCCGATGCAGAAGCGCTGGGACGGCTGGCTGGACCGGGCCGCCCAGGAGGCCCGGGCGGTGCAGCAGCAGCGTCAGGCCACGGCGGCCGGACGGAGCGACGTGGAGCGGCAGATGGCCGACCGCGGGGGCGACCGCACCCAGGCGATGCCTCGGGTGGACGAAGCCCAGCAGTACCGCTCGTAAGGGTTCGTAACGGTACGGCGGTGGGGAGGGTGTTCCGCGTACGGCGCGGGGTGCCCTCCCCGCGCGCGTCAGGCCCCGTCGAGCGAGCGGGCCATCGCGCAGACCGCGAGCAGTCGGGTGAGCAGCCATTCCGGCTCGCTCCAGTCGACCGGCCCACCCGGCGGCGTCCACCCGTGCTCCAGGGCAGCCTCGCGGACCCCCTCGGCATAGCCGGCGAGCGCCGCGGCGGTCAGCGGTTGACGGTCCCCGTCGAGGCTGTCCCGGACGGCGGCCGCGTGCTGGTCGACGAGGGCCAGCAGCCCCGGTCGCGCCGCGGCGGCGGTCAGCCCGACAGTGCCGATGGAGACGGTGAGGGCGGCCAGGGTGGACCGCGCCGAGTCGACGGCGGTACGGGAGGCGACCCGGTTGAACGGCACACGCATGGTGACCGAGGCTAACCGACCGGTGACCGGGTCGACCTCGGCCGCTCGGCGGATGTCGGCTGCGCCACTGGGGCGACCAGTGCTGACCGCGGGGGTTGATCCGGCACAGACGGGGCAGCAGGAGAACACCCACGGATCACGGGACACGGCACGGAGGCACGGATGGGACAGCAGGCGGACGGACCGGACGAGCAGCACCAGCGGCCACCGGGGGTGAGCGACGAGACGGTCGCCGCGCTCGGCAAGCTCAGCGAGGCGCTGGAGTGTGTGGAGCGGGCCCGGGGGCACCTGTACTCCCTGCACCAGTTGATCGGGCACGCCGACCTGATGCTCGACGACGCGGTGGAGCAGTTTCGCGCCGCCGGGCATCAGCAGCTCGCCGAGCGGATCGACACCGAGTTGCTGGGTCGTAACGTCATCGCCGGGCGGTGGACGTTCCAGATCGTCGAGGACTTCGACGACGGCTACCACGCGCTGTTCCGCGAGGTGGACCAACAGGCCCGTGACGAGCTGGTGGGCGGGCGACGCCACCTCTACGAGGCGGAGATGAAGGAGCGCCGCCGCAGTCGGGGCCGGCCGGGGCACGAGGCCCGACCGGTCACCGGGGGCTAATCGCCGGTCGCGTTGGCGGGGCGTCGCCGCGCCGCGTCGTCAGCGATGATCACGATGGCCACCATCAACGCGACGCAGAGGCTGAACAGCCACGACTCGTCAGCGACGAGCCAGGCGGACACGGGTGCCTGCAGCGCGGCGAGCATGAAGCCGAGCCAGGCGAGCCGGCGCTGACGCGTGGAGAGGATTCCGGAGCCTTGATGCATCCCGAAATTCTTACGCGAACACGCCGGGTTGCCGTCCTCCGATCGGCCGATTCTGGATGAGCTGTCCGTTTTCTCGACCGTCCGGACACGACTTCTTTGCGCCGGGGGCGCTCGGGTGCCAACGGCGCTAAGGTGCCCCTGCGGCAGGATGGTGTCTCGTGTCCACCACGCCTCCACGGCCCCGTGCCTCGCTGCTCCTGCTGGCCTACCTCGCGTTCGTCAGCCTCGGCCTGCCCGACGGCCTGCTCGGCGTCGCCTGGCCATCGATCCGGGGCGACTTCGGTGTCCCGACCGAGGCGGTCGGGTGGGTGCTGACCGCCGGCACCGTCGGCTATCTCACCTCCAGCGTCCTGGCCGGGTTCACACTGGCCCGGGTCGGCGTGGGCGCGCTGCTCGCCGGGAGCACCCTGCTGGCCAGCCTGGCGCTGACCGGCTATTCCGTGAGCCCCGTGCTGGCCGTGCTGGTGGGCTGTGCGTTGCTGCTCGGTCTCGGGTCCGGCGCGGTCGACTCCGGGCTCAACGCGTACGCCGCCGGGGCCTTCGGGCCGCGCCACATGAACTGGCTGCACGCCTTCTTCGGCCTGGGCGTGGCGATCGGTCCGCTGATCATGACCGCGGTGCTGAGCGGCGGCCTGGCCTGGCGCTGGGGTTACGGCATCGTGGCCGGAGCCCAGATCCTCCTCGCCATCGCCTTCGCGCTCACCGTGCGAGCCTGGCGACGTCGCGTACCTGCCAGCACCGAGGCGGCCGACGCCACACCCGCCGAGACTCCGGCGATCGTCCGGCTTCCGGTCCGGGCGACGCTGCGACTGCCGGCGGTCTGGTCGGGGACGGTCGCCTTCGCGCTGTACGTGGCCATCGAGGTGTCCGCCGGCCTCTGGGCGTTCCTGCTGCTCACCGAGGGGCGTGGGCTGAGCGCCGCGGTGGCCGGCGGCTGCGTCTCCGCGTACTGGGGCAGCCTCTTCGTCGGCCGGGTCGTGCAGGGGGTGGTGGCCGAGCGGTTGGGGGCCGGCCTGGTGTTGCGCGCCAGCCTGGCTGGGATGGCCGTGGGCGCGTTGCTGATCGCCGTTCCCGGGCCGGCCGTGCTGGCGGTGGCCGGCCTGGTCGTGGTCGGGTTCGCCGCCGCGCCGGTGTTCCCACTGCTCACCCTCACCACCGCCGACCGGGTCGGCGCGGCGCACGCGGACCGGGCAATCGGGCTCCAGATCGGCGCGTCCGGCATCGGCGCCGCGCTCGTCCCGGCCGGCCTCGGTGTCCTGATCGGCAACACGTCGGTGCAGGTGCTGGGCTCGGCCCTGCTGGTGCTCGCGCTGGCGTTGATCGTGCTGTACGAGTGGGGCGCTCGTCGCTCGACCGGCCGGCCCACCGCACACCCGGTGCCCGCGCAGACCGGCGGGGAGGGTCAGCCGACGTCGGGGCCGGTCCGTCCGGTGGTGGACGGGCGGTAGCGGCGCTCCGGATCGGTGTCCTCCCGGCTGTTGCCCTGGGCCTGCCCCTTACGGTCGTCCGCTGCCGGCCCGTGGCCGAACGTCGCCTCTTCCCCCGCGTCGTTGCCGGTCACGTCGTCGGCCTGCCCGTCGATGCTGGAGCCGGCCACGGCCTGCTCCAGCTCTTCCAACGGAAGCCGTTTCTCGTCCCGCCACACCCTGATGTTGTCGTCGGTCATGTCTTCAGCCGTACCCGGGCGCGATGATCGCAAACGGTGGTGTGCGACAAGGCTCGGACAAGGCGATGGCCGCCAGGATTCTGGCGGCCATCGCTGTCACTGCTCAGGGTCACGGCTGGGGACGGTCCACCGACCCACGCCAGGCGCCGGTCTCCTGACCGCGCCGCTCGATGAAGGTCTTGAACCGCTCCAGGTCGCCCTTGGCGCGCCGGTCGACGATGCCGAGCTTGTCACCGGCCTGCTCGACCACCCCGTGCGGCTCGAACTCGAGCTGGAGGGTGACGCGGGTCTTGTCCTCGTCGAGCCGGTGGAAGGTCACCACACCGGCCTGCTGGGTGCCACCGGTCGAGCGCCAGGCGACCCGCTCGTCGGGGAGCTGCTCGGTGATCTCGGCGTCAAACTCACGCTTCACCCCGGCGATGTCCACCGTCCAGTGGGTCATCGTGTCGGAGAGCTGCCGGACCTCCTGCACGCCCTCCATGAACTGCGGGAACTCCTCGAACTGCGTCCACTGGTCGTACGCGGTGCGTACGGGCACGGCAACGTCGACATGTTCGGTTACGCCACTCATCAGAGAACCTCCTTCAGTCGCCAATGGTTGTCGGATCGGGGGGCGATCCTTCTCACCAGCGAGTTGTCTCGTTCTTGTTGCCGAGCGCGGCCCACACCTCGGAGACCGTCTGGTAGACGGTGCCCTCGGGCAGCCGTTCCAGCGCCGCCACGATGTCGTCGGGCGCCTCGTTCTCCCGGGCGCTGGCAATGAGCACCAGGCGGTCGCCCGGCAGCGCACTCATCGAGATGAACCGGCCGAGCCGGCTGCGCTGCTCGACGTCCGTGGAGCTCATCCCCTTCGGGGCGCCCGTGCGCGTCTCGCCGGCCGGCGCGGTGGTCACCTCCGGCTGGTCCTCGCCAGCCGGTTCCGGCACCCGCGCCTCATCGACCCGAGAGCCACCGGTCCCCGGCCCCTGCACGAGGCCGCTGACCTCCTGGCTCATCTGTTCGTCGATCCTCGGTCCGTGCTTGCTGTTGCCACGCTCCATGCCTTCTGCGCTACCCGGCACCCCGCCCGCTAAACCGGCACCGGGCCACGAACGGGCCCATGGTCCGGCCCAGAACCGGACGACCGGTCCCGAACCGGCTCAGTCGTCGGCGGGCTTTCGGGGCGGTAGCACCGGCTCCTCCGGGTCCTGGTCGCCGGCCTGCAACTGCCGACCGCGCTGCACCTCGGCGTTGATCTGCACGCCCAGCATCAGCGCGGAGTTGGACAGGTAGAGCCAGACCAGGAACGCGATGGCGGCCCCGAGACTGCCGTAGGTGGTGTCGTACGAGCTGAAGTTGGTCACGTAGAGGCCGAAACCGAAGGAGGCCACCGCCCAGGAGACCAGTGCCACCGCCCCACCCGGAGTGAGCCAGCGGAACCGGGGCTGACGCACGTTCGGCGCGATCCAGAACAGCAGCGACAGCAGCGACATCATGATCATGGCGAGCACCGGCCACTTCGCCACGCTCCACACCGTGCGCGCCAGACCACCGGCGTTGATCAGATCGCCGACCGCGTCGGTGACCGGGCCGCTCACGATCAACCCGAGGGCGACCACCGCGAGTAGCACCAGGGTGATCGCGGCCAGACCGATCTGCAACGGCCGCAGCTTCCAGACCGGCCGGCCCTCGTCCACCCCGTAGATGGCGTTGGAGGCCCGGGTGAACGCGCCGATGAAACCCGACGCGGACCACAGCGCACCGAGCAGGCCGAAGCTCAGCAGCAGCTTGGGGTTGCTCTGGTCGAGCACCACCGTGCGGATCACCCCGACCACGCCGTCCTCGTCGTCGCTGAGCACCGACCCGGCGCCCACCTGACCGGCCAGCTCGACGATGGTGTCGACGGTCTGCTCGCCGCTGGAGACCAGACCGACCAGGGCCACGATCACGATGGCGGACGGAAAGACCGCCAGGACCCCGTAGTAGGTCAGTGCGGCGGCCCAGTCCGAGCAGTTGTCGTTGACGAAGTTCTGCACGCTGCGGACCAGCACCCCGCGCCAGGTCCGCCAGCTCAGCTGCCGCATCCGGCGGGGAACCCGCGTGCCGTGTGCGCCCTCGCGCGTCGTACCGGGCTCCGTGGTCGTCATGCCCGCTCCCTGCGCCCCGGCCACCGGATGACCGGTCGTCCGGTCGGGCCTGGCCCCCGATACCCGGATCGGGAAATCGAGAAACTCACCCGGCGCCCCGCCAGTAGCGCCTATGGTTTGCCGCCGCGGCACCGGGGAACGGTCATGGTGACCCTGTCGAGACGGAGGAGGACGAGATGCCCGGGCGCGAAGACCTGCCCAGCACGCTGCGGCGCTCCCCGGAGAAGGCGCAGCGCACGTGGGAGAAGACGCACGACTCGGCGGTGGAGACCTACGGCGAGGGGCAGCGGTCGCACCGCACCGCCTTCGCCGCGGTGAAGCACCAGTTCGAGAAGGTGGGCGACCACTGGGAGCCGAAGGGCCGCAAGGGCCCGAGCGACCAGCAGGCCGCCGGCGGCGGGCCGGAACGGCGAGCACCCACCGCCGGTGGGGTGGACGCCAACGCCACCAAGGACCACCTGATGTCGGTGGCCCGCAAACTGGACGTACCCGGTCGGTCCAGCATGACCAAGCCGGACCTGGTCAAGGCCATCGAGAAGGCCAACGACCGGGCCACCCGCAAGGCTCGCGGCGACTGACCGCACAGACGACGGCACGGGCGGACGCACCACCCCTGCGTCCGTCCGTGCCGTTCACCAGTGCCCGCCGCCCGGCGCCTCGATGTGCACCGCCTTCGTGGCGGTGAACTCGTCCAGCAGTTCCGGGCCGTACCCGAAGCCCTGCCCACTGGCCCGGCGCGGGTGCGCGGCGCCACCCGGCGCGCCCCCGAACACCGCGTTGACCTTCACAGTGCCCACCGGCAGCTCGCGCCAGGCCCGCTGCGCGTGACTCATCGACGCGGTCAGCACCGTGGCGGCCAACCCGTACGGGGAGTCCGCGGCACAGCGCAGCGCCTCGTCGAACGAGTCGACGACCACCACCGGCGCGACCGGCCCGAACGTCTCCTCCAGCACCAGTGGCATGTCGTGCCGGCAGTCCGTGACCACAGTGGCCGGGTAGAACGCTCCCGGCCCGTCCGGCACCTCGCCGCCGACCAGCGCCCGAGCGCCGGCCGCAACCGCCGCCGCTACCTGCCCGTGCACGTGGTCGCGGTGCCGTCGGTCGACCAGCGGGCCCAGCTCGGTGCCCGGGTCCCGACCCGGCCCGACGCGCAGCGCCTCGGCGTGACGCGCGAGCGCGGCCACGAAGTCCCCGGCCACCTCCCGGTGCACGTAGATCCGCTCCACCGCCACACAGATCTGCCCGGCGTTGGCGAACGCGCCCATCGCGGCCTGACCGGCCGCCCACTCCGGGTCGACGCCCGCGTCGACGATCAACGGGTCGCTGCCCCCGTTCTCCAGGAGCACCTTGGCTCCGGTGCGGGCCGCGGCGGCGGCGATCGCCCGCCCGGTCGCGGTGGACCCAACGTGAGCCACCACGTCGACGTCCTGCGCCGCCAGCGCCGCACCGACCTCCGGGCCGCCGGTGAGCAGTGACAGCACACCGGCCGGCAACGCCTGGTCCAGCGCACGCGCCAGCAGCCAACCCGTCGCCGGCGTCCGTTCGCTCGGCTTGTAGAGCACCACGTTTCCGGTCACCAGGGCCGCGCCGAGCAGCCCACAGGAGACCGCAACCGGGTCGTTCCAGGGGGTGATCGCGGCGACCACACCGCGCGGCTGCGGGGTGAGGAAGTCCAGCGCGTCGGCTTCGCCGTTCAGCGTCCGCCCGCCGCGCAGCGGGGCCAGCTCCGCGTACTGTCGCAGGGTGCCGACGCCCGCCTCGACGCCGCCGCGGGCGTCCGCCAACGGCTTGCCCATCTCCGCGGTGACCGCCGCCGCCAGCTCCTCGGTGGCCGCCGCCACCGCGTCCGCGGCCCGGTGCAGCGCCGCCGCCCGCTCGGCCGGAGCGGTCGCCGCCCACTGCGCCGCCGCGTTGCGGGCCGCCTGGGTCGCCTTGCCGACCTCGTCGGCGGTGGCCACCGGCACGGTGCTGACCGGCGAGTCGTCCGCCGGGTCACGCACCACCAGTTCACCGCCGTCGCCGCCGGCGCCCCACACCCCACCCACCAACTGCGCAACCGTGTACATGCGGCGCTGGATGCCCCGGCCTCGGCGAGGCAAACGCGTTTCGCCCGGTTGCGCGCAGGGTAGGCGGATCGGATGACTACCACCGTCGCGCAGAGCGCGGACGCCGTCGTCATCGGTGCCGGTCACAACGGCCTGGTGGCGGCGAACCTGCTGGCGGACGCCGGCTGGGAGGTGGTGGTGCTGGAGGCCACCGCGACACCCGGCGGCGCGGTCCGCTCCGCCGAGGTGACCGCGCCCGGCTATCTGAGCGACCTCTACAGCTCCTTCTACCCCCTCGGGTACGCCTCACCGGTGCTCGCCGGCCTGGACCTGGGTCAGCAGGGGCTGTCCTGGCGGCACTCGCCCGACGTGCTGGCGCACCTGCTGCCGGACGGCCGGGCCGCCGTGATCAACCGGGACCCGGACGTGACAGCCGCCTCGCTGGAGCAGTTCGCCCCGGGCGACGGCAAGCGCTGGCTCAACGCCTACACCGACTGGCTCGACGTGGCCGAGCCGATGCTGGAGACCATCACCACGCCGTTCCCGCCGGTCCGCGGAGGGCTCGGTCTGCTGCGTCAGCTGCGCGTCGCCGGCGCGCTGCGGCTGGCCCGGCGCCTCGTGGTGCCGGTCCGCAAGCTCGGCGACGAACTCTTCGACGGCCCCGGCGGGCCGGCCCTGCTGGCCGGCTGCGCCCTGCACACCGACCTGTCCCCGGAGGAGGCCGGCTCCGGGGTGTACGGCTGGTTGCTGGCCATGCTCGGCCAGCAGGTCGGCTGGCCGGTGCCCGCCGGAGGCGCGCAGCAGATCACCAACGCGCTGGTGGCGCGGCTGCAACAGCGCGGCGGCGCGATCCTCTACGGCGCCCACGTCGACCGGGTGCTCACCGCCCGGGGCCGGGCGATGGGCGTACGCACGCGGGGCGGCACGCTGTGGCGGGCCCGCCGGGCCGTGCTCGCCGACGTGCCGGCGCCAGCGCTCTACCTCGACCTCGTCGGCGCGGCAGCGTTGCCGTCGCGGCTGGTGGAGGACCTGGCGCACTTCCGCTGGGACGGTTCGACACTCAAGGTCGACTGGGCGCTGTCCGCGCCGATGCCCTGGACGAACCAGCAGCTGGCCGGGGCCGGCACCGTGCACCTTGGCGCGGACCTGAACGGGCTGACCCACTACGCGGGCGAGCTGGCCCGAGGTGAGCTGCCCCGGGACCCGTTCCTGCTGGTCGGGCAGATGTCCGTGGCCGACCCGAGCCACTCCCCGCCGGGCACCGAGTCGCTCTGGTCGTACACCCATCTGCCGTTCCGCCGGGACTGGCGGGCCGAGGACCTCGCCGGGCACGTGCAGCGCATGGAGGACGTGCTGGAGGAGGCGGCCCCGGGTTTCAAGCAGCTCATCGTCGGCCGGCACGTGGCCGGGCCGGCCGACCTGGAGAAGGGAAACCCGAGCCTGGTCGGCGGCACCCTCGGCGGTGGCACCGCTGCCGCGTACCAACAGCTCTTCCTGCGTCCGATCCCCGGCCTGGGCCGGGCGGACACTCCGGTGGACCGGCTCTTCCTGGCCAGCGCGTCGGCGCATCCCGGCGGCGGCGTGCACGGCGCTCCCGGTGCGAACGCCGCCCGCGCGGCGTTGGCCCGCGACCGCGCCCTCACCGGGCGTGCCTACGCCGCGGCCATCGCGACGGCCCACCGCGCCGTCTATCCCGACTAACCCCCGCCCGGACCCCGCCCACAGCCCTCACCGAGGTGGGGATGGGGGGTCAGCGGGTGATGTTGCGGTGCTTGCTGCGCAGGCGGAACGGCATCAGGGCGCTCTCCACCTTGGTCGCGGTGGTCATCTTGGAGAGGCCTTCCTGCCGCTCCTCGAAGCGGATCGGCACCTCCAGGATGGTGTGCCCCAGCTTGGTGGCGAGGTAATGCATCTCCACCTGGAAGCTGTATCCGTTGGACTGCACCCGGTTCAGGCCGATGTCGCGCAGCGCGTCGGCACGCCAGACCTTGAAGCCAGCGGTCAGGTCCCGGATGCGCACCCGCAGCAGGGTGTGCACGTAGAGGTTCGCCCAGCCGCTGAGGGCCCGGCGGTACAACGGCCAGTTCTCGTCCAGCTCGCCACCGGGCACGTAGCGGGAACCGATCACCACGCTGGCCTGGGTGGAGAGCAGCGCGCCCAGCATGCCCGGCAGAGCCTCCGGCGGGTGCGACAGGTCGGCGTCCATCTGCGCCACGTACTCGGCGCCGCCCTCGATCGCCCGTCCCATCCCGTCGACGTACGCGCGGCCGAGGCCCTCCTTGCCGGCGCGGTGCACGACCTCGATCCGGTCCGGATGCTCGATGGCCAGCTTGTCGGCCACGTCGCCGGTGCCGTCGGGGGAGTTGTCGTCGGCGACGAGGATGCGCAGACCAGGCAGCGGCAGTGCGAGAAGTCGCTCCACCAGCGTGGGCAGGTTGCCCGCCTCGTTGTAGGTGGGCACGACGACGGTCAGACGTGCTTCCTGCCACGGCGACGGCAGCTGCACAGGCTCGATCATGCGGGACATCCTCGGTTCGCGGACAGGGCTTACCGAAGAGGGTATCCAGTTGGCACATTCGGTTTGAAGAGGCACCCCTTCCGGGCGTTGCGTGTGGCGCCGCCCGGCCGTGTCCGCCCATCGATTCGCCGGTCGCGGCGTTGCCAGCTCAGCGCCCGAGAGGGCCGGCCAGCGTTTCCGGGGTCGGTCAGCGCCAGCGACGCGCCACGGCCGCGAGGGTCAGTCCCGCAGCGGCGAGCGCGACACCGGACAGGGCCGGTTTGTGGGTGCCCACCCAGAGCGCGGCCGAGCGGTCGCGCGCCCGGTCGTGGAACACGCCCGCGGTGCCCCGGTCCGTGTCCTCGTCGCCGGGATGGTCGAGATTGTCCCGCCAGGTGGCCGGGTCGATCTTCTCCCCGGTCTGCTGGCTGTCGTAACCGTCGCGGGCCAACTTCCGGTCCAGCAGGCCGGGGAACAGGATGTCGCCCAGCCGGGCCCGCCACGTCGGGCCGCCCACGTTCAGCTCCCTGGTGCCACGGTCGGCGGCCCACACGATGGCCCGGGCGGCCAACTCCGGCGTGAAGATCGGCGGCACCGGCTGCGGATGCCGGGGCAGCCGGGTGCGGACCCAGGAGAACTGTGGCGTGTTGACGGCGGGCAGCTGCACCATCGACAGCTTCACCCCCGGGCAGTCGTGCAGCAGCTCGGCGCGTAACGAGTCGTTGAAACCCTGGACGGCGTGCTTGCTCGCGCAGTACGCCGACTGCAACGGGATCCCCCGGTAGGCCAACGCGGAGCCCACCTGCACGATCGTGCCCCGCCCGTGCGCCCGCATGTGCCGCAGCGCCGCCAGGGTGCCGTGCACCGTGCCCAGGTAGGTGACCTCGGTGACCCGGCGGAACTCGCGGGCCGGGATCTCCCAGGCCGCCGCGAACACCGACGCCATGGCGTTGTTGACCCACACGTCGATGCCGCCCCACCGGTGCACCACGTCGTCGGCGGCCTGCTGCACCGCGCCCGCGTCGGCCACGTCGACCCGGTACGCGCGTACGTCGGTCGCACCCCGCAGCCGGCACTCCCGCTCGGCGGCGGCGAGGCCCGCCTCGCCCCGCGCCAGCAGCGCCAGCCGGGCGCCCCGGTCCGCGTACGCATGGGCGACGGCCCGACCGACACCGGCGCTCGGCCCGGTCACCACCACGGTCTGCGTCACGGGGACCCCTTCTGCCGGGTGGCGATGTCGGCGAGCCGGTCCAGCGTCTCCCGGTTACGCAGGTGCAGCACCAGATCGTTGACCTTGTTGCGGACCCAGCGCAGCGGGCCGGCGGCGAAGTCCTCCCCGAGGCGTACCCGGGTGGCGTTGTCGCCGACCGGCTGCAGCGTGAAGGCCACGATCGCCTCCCCGGCCGGCCAGAGACCGGCCTTGAGCACGAGCCGGTGCGGTGGTTCGCAGACCAGCACCGTCGACGCGTCCTGCAGGGAGAACGGCCACGGCCCGGCCTTGTGGTGCAGTTGGCTGCCCACCCGGGGCCAGGCGTCGTCCACGTCGCGTACGTGTGTCGTCCCGACCACCCAGTCGCTGTACGTCCACCCGTCGGCGAGCACGTCGAACACCTGCTGCGGGGGAGCGTCGATCACTTTCTCCACAATCGCCACTGGGCTTTCATACCCCCGGCAGGCACCGGCTAACGGCCGGCGGGTTAGCTTCTCCGGCACGGCGGGTAAGGCCGACGCGGGGCACCGCTGGCGGCGCTGGCCCACCCCCTCGACGACGACGTTTACTCCTCGGGGCGCAGGGAACCCGCCGGCTGTGCGACAGGACCAGGAGGATCCGTATCAGCGCAGGTCAGCCCCGGTTTACGCCGCTGCTGACCGCGCCGGTTCCGCCGGGTCCAGTCGCACAACTGTCGGAAGCCCCCGACCCGTCCTGTACGACGCGGTGCTGCTGGACCGCGACGGCACCCTGATCGAGGACGTGCCGTACAACGGCGACCCGGAGAAGGTGCGGCCGGTGCCGGGGGCGCGGGCGGCGCTGGACCGGCTGCGGGCGGCCGGGCTGCGCCTGGCGGTCGTGACGAACCAGTCGGGGCTGGCCCGGGGCTACTTCACCGGGGAGCAGATGCGGGCGGTGCACGCCCGCGTCGAGGAGTTGCTGGGTCGGTTCGACGCGTGGCTGGTCTGCCCGCACGACGACGCCGACGGCTGCGACTGCCGCAAGCCGGCTCCCGGCCTTGTGTACGCCGCCGCTGGGGAACTGGGCACCACCGCGTCGAGGTGTGTGCTGGTGGGCGACATCGGCCGGGACGTCGGTGCCGCCCTGGCTGCGGGGGCGGCAGGGGTGCTGGTGCCGACCCCGGTGACCCGACCGGAGGAGATCGCGGCCGCCGGGTGGGTGGCCACCGACCTGCCGGCGGCGGTGGACGAGATCCTGCGCCGCCAACAGGCCGTACGACCGGCGACCCCGACCGGTGACCCGGTGCGCACGGCGCTCGTGGTCCGGTCGGACTCGGCCGGGGACGTGCTGGTCACCGGGCCGGCGATCCGTGCCGTCGCGGCGGGGGCACAGCGGGTGGTGCTGCTGTGCGGGCCGCGTGGCCGCGCCGCCGCCGACCTGCTGCCCGGCGTCGACGAGATCATCGAGCATCCGCTGCCCTGGATCGACCCCACGCCGGGGCCGGTCGACCCGGAGGCGTTGCGGAGCCTCACCGCCCGCCTCAGCGCCATCGGCGCGGACCAGGCGGTGGTGTTCACCTCGTTCCACCAGTCCGCCCTGCCGCTGGCGCTGCTGCTGCGGATGGCGGGTGTCGGCCGGATCGCGGGGATCAGCGACGACTACCCGGGCTCGCTGCTGGACGTCCGGCACCGGGTGCCGGTGGGCGTCCCCGAACCGGAACGTGCCCTCTCCCTCGCCGCCGCCGCCGGTCACCGGCTGCCCGACGGCGACGAACCTGTGCTCCGGCTCCGACGCGACGCCGTGCCGCCGCGCGCGGCCGACCTCGGCGACCCGGGGTACGTGGTGCTGCACCCCGGCTCGGCCGCGTCGAGCCGGGCCTGCCCGCCCGAGGTGGCGACCCGGATCGCCGGGGCGCTGACCGCCGCCGGGCACCGGGTGCTGGTCACCGGCAGCTCCGACGAGCGTGACGTCACCGCCCGGGTCGCGGCGGCCGGCGGCACCGACCTGGGTGGGCGAACCGACCTGGCCGGGCTGGCCGGGATCGTGGCGGACGCCAGCGCGGTAGTGGTCGGCAACACCGGGCCCGCGCACCTGGCCGCCGCGAGCGGAGTGCCGGTGGTGAGTCTCTTCGCGCCGACCGTCCCGTTCGGTCAGTGGGGGCCGTACCGGGTGCCCACCGTTCGGCTCGGCGACGCCGCCGCGCCCTGCCGGGACACCCGTGCCGCCAGCTGCCCGGTCCCCGGGCACCCCTGCCTCAGTGGCATCGACCCGGACGAGGTGGTCGACGCGCTGCGGATGCTCGCCGTCAGTGGTGGTGGCGGCCGATGAACATCCTGCTCTGGCACGTGCACGGCTCGTGGACCACGTCGTTCGTGCACGGCAGCCATCGCTACCTGATCCCCACCACACCCGACCGCGGCCCCTACGGCCTCGGCCGGGCCCGCACCTACCCCTGGCCGGACAGTGCGGTCGAGGTCGCCCCGGAGGACCTGCCGGGCGCCGACATCGACCTGGTCATCCTGCAACGGCCGGAGGAGATCGACCGGGCCGAGGCGTGGCTGCGCCGCCGCCCCGGCCGCGACCTCCCGGCGATCTACGTCGAACACAACACCCCGAAGGGCGACGTGCCCAACACACGGCACCCCATGGCCGACCGCGACGACCTGCTCATCGCCCACGTCACCGGGTTCAACCAGATCTTCTGGGACACCGGTGCCACCCGCACCACAGTGGTCGACCACGGCATCGTCGCCCCCACCGTCTCCTACACCGGCGAACTCGACCGGCTCGCCGTGGTGATCAACGAGCCGATCCGGCGAGGACGGGTCACCGGCACCGACCTGCTGCCCCAGTTCGCCGAGATCGCGCCGCTGGACGTTTTCGGCATGGGCGTCGCCGGCCTGGCCGACCACCTCGGGCTGCCCGCCGACCGGCTTACCAGCCACGACGACGTACCCCAGCACCGGATGCACGCCGAGCTGGCCCGGCGGCGCGCGTACCTGCACCTGTGCCGGTGGACCTCGCTCGGGCTCAGCCTCATCGAGGCGATGGCGATCGGCATGCCGGTCGTCGCGCTCGCCACCACCGAGGCGGTGATGGCGGTACCCCCGGAGGCGGGCGCCCTCGCCACCCGGACGGACACCCTGCTCGACGCCGCCCGACGGTTCATCGCCGAACCGGCGATCGCGCGCCAGGCCGGCGCGGCGGCGCGAACGGCCGCACGCGACAGGTACGGCCTCGACCGTTTCCTCGCTGACTGGGACCGGCTGCTGGAGGAGGAAGTATGCGGATCGCGATGATCTCGGAGCACGCCAGCCCGCTCGCCGTCCTCGGAGGGGAGGACGCCGGCGGCCAGAACACGCACGTCGCGGAGCTGTCCGCCGCGCTCGCCGCCGCCGGGCACGAGGTACGGGTCTACACCCGGCGGGACGCGCCGGACCTGCCGGTGACCGTCCGAAGCCCGGACGGGTACGACGTGGTGCACGTCTCCGCCGGGCCGGCCGAGCCGGTGGCCAAGGACGCGCTGCTGCCGCACATGCGGGAGTTCAGTGCCTGGCTGATCGAGCGCTGGCGGGGCGGGGACTGGGTGCCCGAGGTGATCCACGCGCACTTCTGGATGAGCGGCCTGGCGGCGCTGACCGCCGGCCGGCAGACCGGGGTGCCGGTGGTGCAGACGTACCACGCGTTGGGCACTGTGAAGCGCCGCTACCAGGGCGTGCAGGACACCAGCCCGGCCCGCCGGGTGTCCTACGAGCGCGAGCTGGGCCGCTCGGTGGACCGGATCGTCGCCCAGTGCCGTGACGAGGTGGGCGAACTGGTCCGGATGGGCGTGCCCCGGTCCCGGATGACCGTCGTGCCCTCCGGAGTCAACCTCGCCACGTTCGCCCCGCTCGGGCCGGCCGCCGACCGCGAGCCGGGTCGGGCCCGGATCCTGACCGTGGGTCGACTGGTCGAGCGCAAGGGTTTCCAGACCGTGGTCCGTGCGATGGCCCTGGTCCCGGACGCCGAGTGCGTGGTGGTCGGCGGCCCGCCCGAGGGGCTGCTGGAGACCGACCCGTACGCCCGGCGGCTTCGGGCACTGGCCGAGTCGTGCGGGGTGGCCGACCGGGTGCACCTGGTCGGCGCGGTGCCCCGGGAGGAGATGGGCCGCTGGTACCGCTCGGCGGACCTGCTGGTCGCCGCACCCTGGTACGAGCCGTTCGGGTTGACCCCGCTGGAGGCGATGGCCTGTGGGGTGCCGGTTGTCGGCACCGCCGTCGGCGGCATCCGGGACACCGTCGTCGACGGGACGACCGGTGACCTCGTGCCGGCGCGGGACCCGCAGGCGCTGGCCGCCGCGATCCAGGGGTTGCTCGACGACCGGATCAGGCGCTTCGCGTACGCGACGGCGGCGCGCGAGCGGGCCCGGACGCGGTACTCGTGGGCGGCCACCGCCGAGCGGCTGGTCGAGGTCTACAGCGAGGTGGCCGCCGTGCGTCGCCCGACCCGGGTGGTGGCCTGATGCCGGCGGGAAGCCTGCTCGACACCCACCTGACGAACCTCGCCGCGGCGCTGGTGTCGTACCGGCGGTGTGAGTCGCAGCTGGCCCGCTGGGGTGCGGACCTGGCCCACCGGCTGGCCGGCGGGGGTCGTCTGCTGGTCGCCGGCAACGGCGGTAGTGCCGCCGAGGCCCAGCACCTCACCGCCGAGCTGGTCGGCAAGCTGCACCACGACCGGCAGCCGTTGTCCGCGATCGCGCTGCACGCCGAGACGAGCGCGCTCACCGCCATCGCCAACGACTACGGCTACACCGACGTCTACGCCCGTCAGGTGCGCGCGCATGGTCGTCCCGGTGACGTCCTGCTGCTGCTGAGCACCAGCGGCAGCAGCGCCAACCTGATCACCGCCGCGCTGGCCGCCCGGGAGGCCGGCCTGACGAGCTGGGCGCTCACCGGGGCGACGCCCAATCCCCTCGCCGACGCCTGTGACGAGGTGCTGGCTGTCGCGTCCCCCGACACCCAGGTCGTCCAGGAACTGCACCTCGTGACCAGCCACCTGCTCTGTGAGTACCTCGAACAGGAACTGCCCGCCGCCCTGGCCGCGGTCGCCGACCCGGCGGCGGTCCACCACGACCCGACCGAGCCCGCTCCGCCGGCCCGGTCGGTGCGTACCGGGGTCGAAGTGGTGCTCGACGGTGGGACCGGACAGCAGGTCGACGCGTGAGGATGAGGAGGCAAGCGTGAGAGGACCCGTGGTGGTGCTCGGCGACACCCTGCTCGACCGGGACGTGGAAGGGGTGGTGAACCGGCTCTGCCCGGACTCCCCGGTGCCGGTGCTCGACGAGACCGCGGCCACCGACCGACCCGGTGGCGCCGGTCTGGCGGCGGTGTTCGCCGCCGCGCAGGGCGCCGAGGTGGTGCTGGTGACCGCGCTCGCCGACGACGCCGGCGGAGCCCGACTGAGCACGCTGCTCGCCGCCGCAGGTGTGCAGGTGTATCCCCTGGCTCTCTCCGGCGCGACGCCGGAGAAGATCCGGCTACGGGCTCGGGGTCGGGTGCTGCTGCGCCACGACCGCGGTGGCGCGTCCGGGGAGCCGGGTCAGCCCTCCGACGAGGTGCTGCGGGTGATCGCCGGAGCGTCGGCGGTGCTGGTCAGCGACTACGGCCGTGGGGTGGCCCGGCAGCCCGCGCTTCGTGACGCGTTGGCCGCGACCCGCGCGCCGGTGGTGTGGGACCCGCATCCGCGCGGTCCGGCGGCGGTGCCCGGCGTCCACCTGGCCACCCCGAACGAGTCGGAGGTGCGGGAGCTGGTTCCCGCGCTGCCCGGTGCCTCCCGGCTGGCCACCGCTTCGCGTGGTGCGCAGGGGCTCCGCCGGCGCTGGCGGGCCGGCGCGGTCGCGGTGACGCTGGGCGGTGACGGCGCGCTGCTCTGCCACGCCGGATCGACGCCGCTGGTGGTGCCGACCCCCGGCAGCGCGGAGGGGGACACCTGCGGAGCTGGCGACCGCTTCGCGGCCGCTGCCAGCCTCGCGTTGGCTCAGGGCGCCCTGGTCTCCGAGGCGGTGCAGGCGGCGGTCGCCGAGGCGTCCCGGTTCGTGGCGGGTGGAGGAGTGGCCGCGGCGCTTCCGGCGGCGAACGCGAGGAGGGAGTCCGGGTTGCGATCCGCGCAGTCGCGAACGAGGGGTGGCCCTGCGAACGCCACCCTGGTCAGCCCCGGTGGGGACCGGGTCGGAGTCGCGGCGGTCGCCACGCTCCTGGGTGAGGTACGGGCCGCAGGTGGCACGGTGGTGGCGACCGGTGGTTGCTTCGACCTGCTGCACGCCGGGCACGTGGCCACCCTGGAGGCCGCCCGGCAGCTCGGCGACTGCCTGATCGTCTGCCTGAACTCCGACGCCAGCGTGGCCGGGTTGAAGGGCCCGGAGCGGCCGGTGATGTCCGAGGGTGACCGCAGTCGGCTGCTGGCCGCTCTGAGCTGTGTCGACGCGGTCCTCGTCTTCGACGAGCCGACCCCGGACGCGGCGCTGTCCTGGATACGGCCCGACGTCTGGGTCAAGGGTGGCGACTACGCCACCGGCGGCGGTGACGCCTCGGCCACCCTGCCGGAGGCGGAGGTTCTGCGCCGGTGGGGCGGAAACACGGTGGTGGTGCCCTATCTGGACGGTCGTTCCACCACCGACATGATCGTCCGGACGCTCGCGGAGCGGGTCCGATGACCGCCACGCGGCCCGGAGCCGGGCCCACCGTCCTGGTTACCGGCGGCGCGAGCGGGCTCGGCGCGGCGGTGGTCGCGGCGGTGGCCGCGTCCGGCGGCCGACCGATCGTGCTGGACCGGCAGCCGCCGGCCGACGGGGTGTCCTGGACCGAGTGCGACCTGGCCGACACGCGGGCCGCCGAGGTGGCCACCCAGCACCTCGCCGAGCAGGCCGGCGGCCTGGACGCGGTGGTGACCGCGGCCGGCACGGACGTGCCGGGTCGACTCGCGGACGTCCCGGGGGAGACCTGGGACCGGATCGTCGCGGTGGACCTGCTGGCCACGGCGGCGGTGATCCGGGCCGCGCTGCCGTTCCTGCTGACGTCCCGGGGGCGCATCGTCACTGTCGCCTCCACCCTGGGCGTCAAGGCGGTCAGCGACGCCACCGCGTACTGCGCGGCCAAGTTCGGCGTGGTCGGCTTCACCCGCGCCCTCGCCGCCGAGCTCGCCGGGCAGGTCGGTGTCACGCTGCTCATCCCGGGTGGGATGCGCACCGCGTTCTTCGACGAACGCGACCCGCAGTACAAGCCGGGGCCGGACGCGATCCTCAACGATCCCGCCGACACCGCCGCCGCCGTCATGTTCGCGCTCAACCAGCCGCCCGGCTGCGCGGTTCGCGAGCTGGTGGTCTGCGCCGAGCAGGAGACGTCGTACCCGTGATCCTCGTGCTGCGCGCCCTCGGCGTCGGCGACCTGGTCACCGCCGTGCCCGCGCTGCGGGCGCTGCGGGCCGCGTACCCGTCCCGGGAACTGGCGCTCGCCGCGCCCGCCTGGTTGGCCCCGCTGGTCGACCTGGTCGGCGGCGTCGACCGGCTGGTGGACACGGCCGGGCTGGACCGGCCCATCCGGGTCGGGGCGGCCCCGCAGGTCGCGGTCAACCTGCACGGGCGCGGCCCGCAGTCGCACCGGTTGCTCGCGGCCACCCGGCCCGGCCGGCTGTTCGCCTTCGCCAACCCGGAGGCTGACCACACCGACGGTCCGCGGTGGTCCGCCGACGAGCACGAGGTGGACCGGTGGTGCCGGCTGCTGTCCTGGTACGACATCGCGGCTGACCGCTCCGACCTCGACCTGCGCCGGCCCGCGGCGGCAGGATTGCCCACGGGTGTCACAGTGCTGCATCCCGGCAGCAAGGTCCCCGCCAAGCGGTGGCCCGCCGAGCGGTTCGCCGCGCTGGCCCGGGCGCTCAGCGAGCAGGGGCACCGGGTGCTGCTCACCGGATCGGCCGACGAGGGGGCACTGGCAGGACGGGTGGCCGAGGCGGCCGGCCTGCCGTCCGACGCCGTGCTGGCCGGCCGCACCGATCTCGGCGCGCTCGCCACGCTGGTGGCGCACGCCCGGCTGGTGGTCAGCGGGGACACCGGGGTCGCCCACCTGGCCACCGCGTACGGCACCGCCTCGGTCGTGCTCTTCGGGCCGGTCCCGCCGGCGCACTGGGGGCCGCCACCGGACCGGCCCCGGCACCGGGTGCTCTGGGCCGGCGACGGGGATTGGCCCAGGTGGGACGGGGTAGGAAGCCACCCGACGATGGCGGCCCTGCGTCTCGACGCGGTGCTGGCCGCCGTGGCTGAGGTGGAAAGGCTGGTGCGTGTCTCCGGTGCGGTTGCGGCGTAGCGACCCGGGTCGACCGGGGTACGGGCGGCGTCGACGTGGACGGGGCTGGGCCTTCGTCAACCCGGCCGGCGATCCCGTCCGTGACCCGGAGGTCCTGGCCCGGCTGCGGGAGCTGGTCATTCCTCCGGCCTGGCAGAACGTCTGGATCTCGCCGCACGCGAACGGGCACATCCAGGCGATCGGGATCGACGCGGCCGGGCGCAAGCAGTACGTCTACCACCCCCGGTGGCGGGAGAAGCAGGACGAGGCGAAGTTCGACCACATGCTGGAGGTGGCACGCCGGCTGCCGGTGCTGCGCGAGCGGGTGGGGCGCGACCTGGACGGCCGAGGGCTGGGCCGGGACCGGGTGCTGGCGACGGTGGCCCGACTGCTGGACATGGGGATGTTCCGGGTCGGCAGCGACCAGTACGCGGCCGGCGACGACCCGACGTACGGGGTGTCCACCCTGCGTCCCGAGCATGCCCGGTCCCGGGGCGGCTGCGTGGTCTTCGTGTTCCCCGCGAAGGGTGGCATCGAGCAGGTACGCCGGATCGAGGACCCGGAGCTGTGCCAGGTGCTGGTCAATCTGCGCCGTCGTCGGCGGTGGGCGGACCGGCTGTTCGGCTACTGGGACGGCCGGGAATGGCGCGACGTGCGCAGCGACGAGGTCAACGGGTACCTGCGTGACGCCAGTGGCGGGGAGATGACCGCGAAGGACTTCCGCACCTGGCACGCCACGGTGCTCGCCGCCACCGAGTTGGCGACCGTCGGCCCGGCCCGCTCGGTCACCGCCCGTCGCAAGGCGGTGGTTGCGGTGATGCGCGAGGTGGCCGAGCTGCTGGGCAACACCCCGACGGTGGCGCGGACGTCCTACGTGGATCCGCGGGTCGTTGACCTGTACCACGACGGGGTGGTGGCGTCGGTGGACCCGCAGGCGCCACGCGAGGAGGCCGAGCGGGTGGTCCTGGAGCTGCTGGAGAAGACCTGACCGGCCCCGCCAACGATCCTGGGGGGAGGTGGCGGGACCGGGGCCTCAGGCATGAGGGGTGCACCGGGCGGCCGCCCGCCGCGTTTTCGCGGCGGGCGCCGCGCCACGGCCCCCGTTGGCGGCCCACCGATCGAACGATGGACGCGCTGGTGTCAGTCTGCCGGCAGTGAGTTGACCGTTGATGCCGGCCGGTTGACGATCCGCGCCGGATGCGAGCCTCCGTCGCGGTGTTCCTGCGGGCTCACCCCGTATGCCGCCCGGAACGCCCGGCTGAAATGAGCTTTGTCGGAGAACCCCCAACGCGCTGCGATGGTCTGTACGGGTTGGTTGCGCAGCGCCGGGTCGGACAGGTCACGCCGGCACCGGGCCAGTCGCAGACCCCGGACGTACGACGCCACGGTGGTGTGCTCGGCCTCGAACAGCCGGTGCAGCGACCGCACCGAGATGTGGTGGGCGTCGGCGAGGACCTGTGGGCCGAGCGTCGCGTCACCGAGGTGCCGGTGGACGTACGCCTGCACCTGGGTGAGCAGCGCCCGTCGGCGGACCTCGGTGGGCACGGCGTCCTCGGCGACCAGGTGCCGGCCGAGCATGGTGGTGGCCAGGTCCAGTCCCACGGTGCCGAGCCGGCTGGCGTCGGCGGCATGGTACTGCTCGGGATGCCCGGTCACCTGCAACAGAAACTGCGCCAGCAGCGCCCCGATCCCCTCGCTGCCGGACATCCGACCGCCGTAGAGCGCGGCCATCCGCTGCGGCGGCAACGGCAGCGCGGCGTGCGGGATCAACGTGATGATCGAGCTCGCCTGGTCCCGCTCCGGCTCGGTCGCGTGGTGGCAGACGTCGTGCGGTCGGGACCCGTCGTAGAAGGTGAACTCGCCGGTCAGGATCTCACTGCGGCGACCGTCCTGGCTGGACGTGCCGATGCCGCCGGTGGTGAGGGCGAGGATGTACAGCTCCGGGTCGGACTGGCGGACCAGCTTGCGGGTGCGGGTGGCGTCCAGCGACGGGTACTGGTATTCCACCAGCTGGATCGGGCCCAGCTCGATGAAGTCGGCGCGGGCGGCGAAGTCGTCGGCGTGCGCGGACTGGATGCGCAGCGGCGCGGAGGTGCGCGCGACGAGGTCGAGCCACATCCCGAACCGCTCGCCCGGGGGCAGGACCGTGGTGTCGATGGTGTCTCTCGGCAGCATCCGGTTCCTTCAGCTGGCTCGGCGCTGGATCAGGGCCTCGACGCCGTCGAGGATCCGGTCCAGGCCGAAGGCGAACTCGTCGTCGGGGTCGTCGTCCTGGGTGAGCACGCCGGCGGTCAGCACGCGGTGCAGCGCCGGAAAGCGAGTCGGGTCGATGAGTCGGGCCACCGTCCGACCGTACGCCGGCATCATCTCGCTGGGCGCGACGCCGGCGGCCTTGCTGCCCTCGGCCACCTGCGACGTGAGGGTGGCCTCGTTGCGGACGTACCCGGTGAGCAGCAGCAGCACCGACATCTTCTCGCCCTCACCGAGGGCGGTGCCGTCGAGGCAGCGCAGCCCGTCCTCCATCCAGCCGAGCTGCTGCGGGGTGATCGGCGGGCCGGTGATCGGCACGTGCAGCAACCAGGCGCGGTGCCGCAGCACCCTGTGCTCGGCCCAGGCCCACCGGGTCAGGCCGGCGCGCCAGTCGGTCTCCGGCGGAGGCGGTCCCGGCGACGGGCCGTAGCCGGTGTCCACCATGAGCATCAGCAGCTCGTCCTTCGAGCCGACGTAGCGGTAGAGAGCCATGGTGGCGGCGCCCAGCTCCTTGGCGACCCGGCTCATGGAGACGGCTGCCAGCCCGTCGGCGTCGGCCACCCGTACGGCGGCGTCCACGATGGCGGGCACGCTCATCCCGGGCCGGGGGCCCTTGGGTGGTCGTTCCCGCAGCCCCCAGGCGCTCTCGATGGAGGCCGGGATCGCTGGCCCGCTGTCGTCCGTCTGTGCCGCCACATTTCCTCCTTGCCTCGCCATCCTAGTTCTGCGTATGGTCTACGCATAACAGCGTACGACATACGCAGAAGGGGGACTGGTCATGATGGCGACGACCACACCGGCACCACGGGCGGGCCGACGGGAGTGGATCGGGTTCACGGTGCTGATGCTGCCGCTGCTCCTGGTCTCGATGGACGTGTCGGTGCTCTACTTCGCCGTCCCGTTCATCAGCGAGGAGCTGCGCCCCACGGCCACCCAGCAGCTCTGGATCTTCGACATCTACGGATTCGTGCTGGCCGGGCTGCTCATCACCATGGGTGCTCTGGGCGACCGGATCGGCCGACGCCGGCTCCTGCTGATCGGCGCCGCCGCTTTCGGGGCGGCGTCGCTGCTGGCCGCGTACGCCGACAGCGCCGCGACGCTGATCGCCGCGCGCGCCGTGCTCGGCATCGGTGGGGCCACCCTGATGCCGTCCACGCTCGCCCTGGTGCGCAACCTGTTCCACGACGCCAAGCAGCGGGGCACCGCCATCGGCATCTGGACCGCCACTCTCACCGGTGGCATCGCGCTCGGCCCGGTGCTCAGCGGCATCCTGCTGGAGCACTTCTGGTGGGGCTCGATATTCCTGATCAACATCCCGGCGATGCTGATGCTGCTCCTGCTCGCCCCGGTCCTCGTGCCGGAGTCACGCAACCCGGCGACCGGGCGGTTCGACCTGTTCAGCGCCGCGCTGTCCCTCGGCGCGCTGCTGCCGGTGATCTACGGCATCAAGGAGATGGCCCGCGACGGCCTCAGTCCGGCGCGGGTGCTCGCCATCGTCGTCGGCCTGCTGATGGGCGCGCTGTTCCTGCACCGGCAGCGGACCCGGGCGTACCCGATGATCGACCTCGCGTTGTTCCGTCGCCGCGGCTTCGCCGGCTCGCTCGCGGTCAACCTGCTGGCGATGTTCGCGCTGGTCGGCTTCGCCATCTTCACCACCCAGCACCTCCAGTTGGTGCTCGGCCTGAGCCCGCTGCGAGCGGCACTGTGGAGCCTGGTGCCATCCCTCGCTGTGGGCGGTGTGGCGCCGGCCGCCGCCGCGCTCGCCCAGCGCGTCGAGCGGGCGTACCTGATCGGAGCGGGGTTCGGGATCGCCGTGCTCGGCTTCGCGGTGCTCACCCGTGTCACGCCGGAGTCGCCGCTGTGGCTGCTGCTCGTCGGCGCCAGTGTCTACGCCGGTGGTCTGGTGATGGTGATGTCGCTCGTCACCGAGCTGGTGCTCGGCGCGGCGCCGCCCGAGCAGGCCGGAGTCGCGTCGGCGCTGACCGAGTCCAGCAGTGAGCTGGGCGGCGCGCTGGGAATGGCGATCCTCGGCAGCGTGGGCGCGGCGGTCTACCGGCGCGAGATCCTCGACGGCCTGCCGGCGGGATTGCCCGCCGACAGCGGTGACGCTGCCCGGGAGACCCTGGGCGGCGCGCTCGCGGTGGCCCAGGAGTTGCCGGCGGATCTGGCCGACGCGGTGCTGCACGCCGCCCGGGTCGCGTTCACCGACGGGTTGCACCTCGCGGCGGTCGCCGCCATGGTGGCGATGGTGCTGGGCGCGGTCGCCGCGCTGGTCACGCTGCGCGGCGTCCAGCCGGCCGACCCGACTGCGGCGCTCCCGAGCGACCCGACGCCGACCGCGCTGCCGGCGCCGGCCGAGGCGTAGCCGCCCCAAATGATCGACTCGGTTTCCCGGAAGTCGGGGCGTCCCGAACGCGGGAATGCCACGGTTTCCAGGAAACCGAGTCGATCAACGTGGCGCACCACGGGCGGTCGCGCCACCAGGGTGGCTGCTCGGGGGCGTCAGTCGTTGAGCACGTGCGCGAGCCGGTCGCGGAAGCGCCGCTCGGAGTCGCTGACGGACTCGCCTCCGATGCCCAGCAGCCCACCGCTGGACGCGGCGCCCACGACCTGCTCGGCGATCTTCACGAGCCAGTGCTTGTACGCACCGGCCTCGCCCTCGTCGACCCGGGCGGCCAGCAGCGCGGAGGCCTCGCCGGCGCGCAGCAGCACGTCGTCGATCATGGCCTTCGGGTCGGTGGGCGCGATGACCGGCAGCTCCGCACCGGTCTCCGGGTCACCGACCCGGGTCACGATCTCGCCGGCCACGGCCGCGACCAGCGGGCTGGCCGACTCCCGGCCGGCGGCGATGGTCTCCAGGCCGGCAGCGGTCTCCGCCATGGTCCGGCGGGTGCCGTCGGACTCGGCGGCGCTCGCCGCGGTCAGAACCGACTGCGGCAGGCCGACCAGCAACCCCCACTCCCCGTCGGAGAAACCGAAACCGGTGTACGCCGGCTGCTCGATCACGGCAATGCCCCTTCCGCCCTGCTCTGCTTGGTCACTCGGTGCTTCGCTTGGTCGATCAACGGGCCCGACAACGGGAGCCCGGGTCAGGCTAGTCCAGGGTCAACAGGCCCTGTTCGGACACCACGCGCACCGACAACGTCTTGTACCCGACCTCATCGAAGAGAACCGTCATCTTGTCCTCCTCGTAGGAGAGCACCATGCCGCGCCCCCACTCCGGGTGACGCACCTGGCTGTGCACCGGGAACGGCCCGACCGCACCCTGGTCGGCCACGCTGGTGCCGTTGTGGCAGTTGTCGCAGTGGCCGCACACCTGCGTCATCTGCTCGCCGAAGTAGGCCAGCAGCGTCTGCCCCCGGCAGGCGGTGGTCTCGGCGAAGGCCCGCATCATGTCGGTGCGGGACCGGGTCACCGTCTGCTGGCGCTCCGCCTCGGCCAGTGCCGCCGCGGCGGCGTCCGCCGGGGCGGGGGAGTAGCGGGGAGCGCCGATGCGCTGCCGTGCGCGCGGCTCGGCGGCGCCGATCTGCTCCAGCAGGGAGAGGTACTGGCCCAGCTTGCGCGGCCCGAGGCCGGTGGTCTCGCGCAGCTCGGTCTTGGTGGCCGGCTTGCGGCGCAGCAGCGCGGCCAGGTCGCGCAGCTCGTCGACGTCGGGCAGGCCGCCGCTGAAGAACCGCTGCAGGCCCACGTCCTCTGCCTGCCAGAGCAGCAGCACCCGGGCCGGTTGCCCGTCGCGACCTGCCCGGCCGATCTCCTGGAAGTAGCTGTCCGGTGAGTCGGGCAGCGCCATGTGCGCCACCCAGGCGATGTTCGGCTTGTCGATGCCCATGCCGAACGCCGACGTCGCCACCATGATGGGAACCTGGTCGGCGAGGAACGCTTCGTGCAGCTCAGCACGGGCGCCGGCCGCCATTCCACCGTGGTAGAACTGCGCCGGGAAGCCGGCGTCGGTCAACCGGGTGGCCAGTTCCTCGGCGGCGCGGCGGGTCGGAACGTAGATGATCCCCGGCCGCTCGTCGTCGCTCAGCAGCGCGACCAGTCGCCGCCACCGGTAGTCCTCGGTCGGGCAGTGCGCGACCTCGAGGAACAGGTTCGACCGGTCCAGCCCGGAGACAACGACCTCCGGGTCGCGCAGCCGCAGCCGGGCGATGATGTCGTCGCGTACCGGAGGGGAGGCGGTGGCGGTCAGCGCGACCACCGGCGGCCGACCGATGCCGTCGATGAGGTGCCCGAGCGCCAGGTAGTCAGGGCGGAAGTCGTGCCCCCACGCCGAGATGCAGTGCGCCTCGTCGATCGCCACCAGCGCCGGCTTCAGATCGGCGACCTCGGCCATCCGGTCCGGGTTGCTGAGCTGTTCCGGGGTGATGAACAGGAACTCCGCCCGGCCCTCGCGGATCTCGGTGATCGCCTCCGCCTGCTGGGTGGGCGACTCGTTCGAGCTGATCCGCACCGCCCGCAGCTCCGGGCGTTGCCGCTCGTTGAGGGAGGCGATCTGGTCCTGCTGGAGGGCCAGCAGTGGGGAGATCACCACGGTGGGGCCGGGGATCAGGCTGGCCGGAATCTGGTAGATCGCCGACTTGCCAGCCCCGGTGGGCAACACCACCAGGGCGTCACGTCGCTTCATGACCGCGCGCATGGCGGCCAGCTGGTTGGGCCTCAGCGCCTTCCAGCCGAAAAGGCTGCGGGCCGCGCGGCGCAACGTCATCGAATGCGTGGACAGTTTCATCGAGGGCCGGAGGTACCCGAGCCCATGACCGCCGAAACGCATTCAGGCGATCATGGGCAGGGCATCGGGTAGCCGGCTCGTCTGATCCCGGGCTCAGCGCAGGCGGGGCAGGACCTCGCGCTGGTACAGGTCGAACAGGCCCTGGTAGTGCGGGCCGGTGTTGGCCACGTACACCTCGTCGAAGCCGGCCTTGGCGTACTTGTCGATCATTTCCAGGTGCGCGTCGACGCTGTTGCCGCAGACGAACGCGTCCCTGACCATCTCCGGCTTGACCAGCTCGGCGGCCTGCTCGAAGTGGCGCGGTGAGGGAAGCACCTGGGACAGCTCGCCCGGCACCCCCGCGTTCGGCCAGCGCTCGTACGCGATGCGCATGCCCTCGTCCTCGCTGTCCGCGTACGCCGCCTTGAAGCCGGCCTGGCACGGCTTGTCGCCGCCGCCGTTCTCGCGGAAGCGCCGGACCATCTCGCCGTCGGGCATGGTGCTCACGTAGCCGTCGCCGATCCGGGCGGCCAGGTCGATGGACTTCGGCCCGAAGCCAGAGACGTAGATCGGCGGGGGAGTGTCGGGCAGCGTGTAGATCCGGGCCTGCTCGACTGTGTAGTGCTTGCCGTGGTGGCTGACGAAGCCGCCGGCCCACAGCGCGCGCAGCACCTCGACGGCCTCCTCCAGCATCTCCAGGCGGACGTCGGCCTGCGGCCAGGCGTCACCGAAGATGTGCTCGTTGAGCGCCTCGCCGGTGCCGACGCCGAGCACGAACCGCCCGCCGTGCAGCACCGCGCTGGTCGCCGCCGCCTGCGCGATCACGGCCGGGTGGATCCGCACGGTCGGGCAGGTCACCGCAGTGGTCACCGGGAGCGAGCAGACCTGGCTGAGCGCG
The DNA here is from genome assembly GCF_018070425.1 of Micromonospora sp. C81. Taxonomy (NCBI): domain Bacteria; kingdom Bacillati; phylum Actinomycetota; class Actinomycetes; order Micromonosporales; family Micromonosporaceae; genus Micromonospora; species Micromonospora sp. C81. The sequence goes on along the minus strand of NZ_JAGPXS010000008.1, from coordinate 219,695 downwards.
CCGATCATCGACCAGACGAACGGGCTCTGGCCCTGCGCGTCCACCCACGGGTGGTAGTGGTCGGAGATCCACAGCGCCTCGAAGCCGGCCCGTTCGGCACCGCGCGCCTGCTCCAGCAGCTCGGCTGGCGTGAACTCCTCACTGGACAGAAAGTATCCGATCTTCATCGTTTCCCCTTCGGCGCGCGAACCTGCTGATGGGGAATGCCGTACCCCGGGCGCGGTCGGCCACACACGGCTTGCCGGGCCCGGATCGGTGTGCGGCGCTCAGCGTCGACCGAACATCGCCCGGATCGCGGCGAGCAGCAGCAGCGCGCCGACCACCAGGCCGAGCAGGCGTACGCCGGGGATGTCGGCCGGGCTCGTCGCGTCGGCCAGCAGGGCGGGGTCCATCCCCGCACTCTCCCGGGGAGCGGGCCGCCAGGCAACTGTAAGGTTTATTGACTATTGAATCGCCCGGTGTGACCATGGCATGACCGCCTGCCGGTGGCGGTGCGCCGAGGGCGCGCGAGAGATGGGGTACGGGGGCCGCATGAGCGAGCGCGACCAGTGGTTTGACGGGGGCGCACCGACGCCGGTGCTGGAGACAGACCGTCCTGAGGGGGCGGTGTGACCGCGTCCGCCGGGCACCTCCCGGCGCTCGCCTCCGCCGTCCTGCAACCCGGGTTCGTCGGCACCACCCCGCCGCCGTGGGTGTGTCGCTGGCTCGGTGAGGGCCTCGGCGCGGTGGTGCTGTTCGCCCGCAACGTCGTCGACCCCGCGCAGGTGGCGGCACTCACCGCAACGCTGCGCGCAGAGCGGCCGGACGTCATCGTGGCAATCGACGAGGAGGCCGGCGACGTCACCCGACTCGAGTCGGTGCACGGCAGCACCCGGCCCGGCAACTTCGCCCTCGGCGCCGTCGACGACCCGGCGCTGACCGAGGCGGTCGCCCGGGACCTCGGCGTCGAGCTGGCCGCGGCGGGGGTCACCCTCAACTACGCCCCGGACGCCGACGTCAACTCCAACCCGGAGAACCCGGTGATCGGAGTGCGGTCCTTCGGCGCCGACCCGGCGCTGGTCGCCCGACACACCGCCGCCTGGGTACGCGGCCTCCAGGCTGGCGGTGTCGCGGCCTGCGCCAAGCACTTCCCCGGCCACGGCGACACCCGGGTCGACTCACACCATGACCTGCCCCGCATCACCGCCGACCGGGCCCGGCTGGACGCCTGCGAGCTGGCCCCGTTCCGGGCCGCCGTGGCCGCCGGGGTGCAGGCGGTGATGACCGGCCACCTGCTGGTGCCGGCTCTGGATCCGGAGCTGCCTGCCACGCTGAGTCAGCGCATCCTGGGTGGGCTGCTGCGCGACGAGATGGGCTTCTCCGGCGTGGTGGTGACCGACGCGGTGGAGATGCGCGCGGTCGCCGACCGCTACGGCTTCGCCGGGGCGACGGTTCGCGCCCTCGCCGCCGGAGCCGACGCGATCTGCGTCGGTGGCGAACGGGCCGACGAGCAGGCGGTGCGCGAGCTGCGCGACGCCATCGTGGCCGCGGTCGTCTCCGGCGAGCTGCCCGAGGAACGACTCGCCGAGGCGGCCAAGCGGGTCGGGCAACTCGCCGCCTGGACGATGGCCGCCCGCACCGCCGGGTCGGCCGGAGTGCGCGGCGCCGCCGACGTCGGGCTGGTCGCCGCCCGCCGGGCCGTTCGGGTCACCACCGCACGGGCCGCGGCCGGGACGCTGCCGTTGACCCGCGCGGCGCACGTCGTCGAGTTCGAGCCGCTGCGCAACATCGCCATCGGCGCGGAGACCCCGTGGGGCATCGGCGCGCCACTGGGCGAGCTGCTGCCCGGCACCAGCACGGTCCGCTACGCCGAGCCCGACGTGCCGGCCGATCCGGGCGCCGGGGCCGGCACCCGCCCACTCGTCCTGGTGGTCCGCGACCTGCACCGGCACGACTGGATGCGCTCCGCCGTGCAACGCGCGCTGGCCGCCCGCCCGGATGCGGTAGTGGTCGAGCTGGGCGTGCCGGAGCTGGTGACCGGGTCGGTGCACCTGGCCACCCACGGCGCGACCCGGGCCAGTGGCTGGGCCGCCGCCGAGGTGCTGACCGGCACCCGCTGAGCCGACCGTCCCGCCTACGGCAGGTCGGCGACCAGGTCGGCGTACTCGGGGTGCTTGTCGATGAACGCGGCCATGAACGGGCACTGCGGCACCACGGTGCCACCCCGGGCGCGGACCTCGTCCAGGGTGCCCCGGATCAACGCGCCACCCACGCCCTTGCCCTGGAAGCCCCGGTCCACCTCGGTGTGGGTGAAGACCAGGACCTCCCCGCGCATCAGGTACGCGGTGAAGCCGGCCAGCGCGTCGTCGACCAGGATCTCGAAGCGGTGCTTCGCCGGGTTGTCCTCGACCAGGGTGCTCATCCGGCCATTCTCCCCGTGCTGCCGGTCAGCGCGTCGAGTTCGCCGAGCAACCGGTCCACCTCGTCGGCCGTGTTGTAGTGGTAGATGCTGGCCCGCACCGCGCCGCCGCTGTCCCGCAGACCCATCATCTGGAAGTACTCGTAGGCGTAGTAGTCGCCGACCGACAGGCAGAACCCGGCGGCGCCCAACGCCTCCTGGGTGGCCGCCGGCGACATCCCGGCGACCCGGAACGACACCGTCGGGCAGCGACGGGCCGGCGAGCCGTACACGGTGACCGCCGGCCGCTCGGCCAACCCGGCGAGCAACTGGTCCAGCAGCGCCTCCTCGTGCGCCTGGGCGGCGGCCAGACCGGCCCGCAGCCGCGCCCGCCGGTCCCCGACCGCGTCCGGGTCCAGCCCGGCCAGGTGATCGACCGCCGCGGTCACCCCAGCCAGCAGCGGGAAACTCGGCGTGCCGTACTCGAACCGGTCCGGCACCGCGTCGGAGGACGGCACCAGCTTCGCCGGGTGAAGCGCCGCCCAGCGGGCCGGGTCGGCCACCATCGCCGCCAGGTGCGGCCCGGACCACTTGTACGCGCTGGTCACCAGCACGTCGGCGCCGAGTGAGCTCAGGTCGGTCGGCCCGTGCGGAACGGAGTGCACCCCGTCGACGTGTACGAGCGCGCCGACGGCGTGCGCGATCTTGGCGATCGCCGGCACGTCCGGCATGGTGCCGATGGCGTTGCTGCCGGCGGTCACCGCGACCAGCCGGGTCCGCTCGCCGACCAGGTCGGCGTACTGGGCGGCGGGCAGTTCGCCGGTGTGCCGGTCGACCTCCGCCCAGCGCACCGTCGCACCGGCCGCCTCGGCGGCCTGCACCCACGGCCGGATGTTGGCGTCGTGGTCGAGCCGGGACACCACCACCTCGTCACCCGGGCGCCAGGCCGCGCCGAGCGTGCGGGCCAGGGTGTACGTCAGCGCGGTGGCACTCGGGCCGAGCACCACCCCGGCCGGGTCGGCGCCGAGCAGGTCGGCCACCGCCGAGCGGGTCTCGGCCACCAGCTCCAACGACCGGCGGCCCGGTACGTTGGCGGCGCTGCGGTTGCCGACCGCCGCGCGCATGGCGTCGGCGACCGCTTCGATCACACCGGCGGCGGTCTGGGTGCCCCCGGCCCCGTCGAAGTGGACGAAGCCCTCGGTCAGGGCGGGGTACGCGGCCCGGGTGCGGGCGATGTCGAACGGCATGTCCCGGACCCTAGCCGGTGCTCCCGCGACCCCGTCCGGCCACCGGGTGATCACCAATCGACTGTGACATCGCGGGCGTCTCGTACTCTTGGCGAGGTGACGAACCGACCCGCCACCATGCCCATGCCCACCGTCCGCCGCGCCGCCGGTCTGTTCGCCGGTCTGGCGCTCGGCATCGCCGTGCTCGCCGGCTGCAGCTCCCAGGGCGCCTCCACAGACTGTTCGGTGGACGCCTGCACCGTCACCTTCGATCGGGGTGTCGACGCGAGGACCACCATCCTGGGCGTCGAGGCCAAGCTGGTCGGCGCCGAGGGTGACCAGGTGACCGTCGAGGTCGCCGGCGAACAGCTCACCCTCACCACCGGCCAGCAGGCCGCCGAGGCCGGGGGTTTCGGGGTGACCCTGGACAGCGTGACCGACCAACAGGTCAAGATTCGCGTAGCGCGTAACCCGGGCAGCTGACCTGGGCGGGCGGCGGTGGCCGACGTTTGAGAATCTTCGCAATCGGAGATTGTGACGCCATGTCACTTACCCGTAGCGCCGAAGCCACCGCCTCCCGTACGGCGGACAGCCGGTGGCTGGAACTCCTCGCCCGGGCCGGCTTCATCGGCTACGGCATCGTCCACCTCCTCTTCGCCTGGCTGGCATTGCAGATCGCCTTCGACAAGTCGTCCGACGACGGCGACCAGTCCGGCGCGCTGCGTACCCTCTCCGCACAGCCCCTCGGTAAGTTCCTGGTCATCGCCGTCGCGGTCGGCCTGCTCGCGATGGCGATCTGGCAGGCGCTGGAGGCGGCGGTCGGGCACCGCGCCGAGCGCGGCAAGGAGCGGGTCACCGAACGGCTCGCCTCGGCCGGCCGGACCATCGTCTACCTCTACTTCGCCTGGACCGCGTTCAAGGTCTTCAAGGACGCCGGGTCGAACAGCGCCGACCAGCAGGAGGCGCTGACCGGCAAGCTGATGACCTCCACCGGCGGCCGCTGGCTCGTCGGCCTCGCCGGGCTGGTGCTCGCCGCGATCGGTGTCGGCCTGGTCATCTACGGCGCCCTCAAGAAGTTCGAGAAGCACCTGAAGACCGGTGAGATGAGCCCGAAGACCCGCCAACTGGCCCGCCGGCTCGGCATGGCCGGATACGTGGCCAAGGGCGTCGCGTACGGCATCGCCGGTCTGCTGGTCATCGTCGCGGCCGTGAACTACGACCCGGAGAAGGCCCGTGGTCTGGACGCCGCGCTGCACACCCTGCGCGAGCAGTCGTACGGCACCTTCCTGCTGACCCTGGTCGCCCTGGGCATCGCCGCCTTCGGCGTCTACTGCTTCCTCCAGTCCCGGTACCGCAAGGTCTGAGCTGGTCGATACCACGGTCGTCGGGCACTCTTGGGCTTTTGCCCGGAGTGCCCGACGCCTGGTCGAAGGGGAGCACCGAAGCCTTGCAGAACTATGTCGAAACGGCCGTCGCCGCGCTCGTCGCGGCGGCGGTCGCCCTGTTCCTGGTCGAGGTCGTCCACCGGCTGACCCGGCGGTTCGGCCGTCGCTCGCTGTTGATGACCGAGCTGACCGACCACGCGCACCGCCCGTTCCAGATCGCCGGGACGGTCCTCGCCGTGCAGTTCGCCGTCCGTTTCAGCACCGGGTACGCGGTCGGCGAGAGCTGGCGCCGCCTGCTGCTGCACCTGCTCGTCCTCGCCGTCATCGCCACCGCGGCCTGGCTGGTGGCCTCGCTGCTGGTCGTCGTGGAGGACACCGCGCTGGCGCGGTTCCGGGTCGACGTGCCGGACAACCGGCACGCCCGGCGGGTCCGGACCCAGGTGGTGATGCTGCGTCGGCTGACCATCGCGGTGATCGTCATCCTGACCATCGGCGTGATGCTGATGACGTTCCCCAGCGTGCGGGGCATCGGCGCCGGTGTGCTGACCTCGGCCGGTGTGGTCGGTGTGGTTGCCGCGCTCGCCGCACAGAGCCTGCTCGGCAACGTGTTCGCCGGCCTCCAGCTCGCGTTCAGCGACGCCGTCCGGCTCGATGACGTGGTCGTCGTCGAGGGGGAGTGGGGTCGGATCGAGGAGCTGACCCTCAGTTATGTGGTCGTGCAGATCTGGGACGACCGGCGGTTGATCCTGCCCACCTCGTACTTCACCAGCAAGCCGTTCCAGAACTGGACGCGGACCGAGGCGGCGGTGCTCGGCACCGCCGAGTTCGACGTGGACTGGGCGGTGCCGGTGCAGACGATGCGCGAGGAGCTTCGCCGCATGGTCGAGGGCACCGAGCTGTGGGACGGCCGGGTCTGCGTCCTTCAGGTCACCGACGCCACCGGCGGGATGGTACGAATGCGCGCGCTGGTCAGCGCCGCCGACGCGGGCAGCCTGTGGGATCTGCGCTGCCTGGTCCGCGAGCATCTGGTGGCCTGGATCCGGGACAACCGCCCGACCGCGATGCCCCGGATGCGCACCGAGCTGGGCGACTCCAGCAGCAACCTGCCCTGGCAGTGGGTGCAGCCGAGGCGGCCGGCACGCCGCCTGTCGGAGACCGAGGCACCGGACGACGCTCGCGTCTTCGGTGGCAGCGACGACGGCGACGCCCGCAGTGAAGCCTTCGTGGGCCCCGAAGAAACCCGCCCCTGACCGGTCCGCGCCCGGCCGCCGCGTCGCGCCGCCCGAGTGCTGCCCGCAGGACCGTGGCGATCATGGACTTGCCGGGCCGGTGCGCCCGGTTTGTCCACGTCAACCTCATGATCACCGCTGCGCGACCGGGGTTGGTGGTCCGTTGCGAGAGGTTTGGTCGGGCTTGGGTGGGGGATGTGCTGCCGGACGTCTCTGGCGTGATCAGGGTGGGACGGTGCGCCGGTCCTCGGCGCGGCGTCCCGACAACGCGGACGGTGAGCTGCTCGGCGCGCTTTAGGATTGACGGGCGGCGACTCCGGGCATACAGCGCGGTGATGAGGAAAGGAGGACAGCATGGCTGACGTGGCGAACGCCCGCACATCCCAGAACGGGAGCGAGCCCTCCACCGCCGAGTTGGTGCAGCGGGCCACCGAGCAGGTCTCCCGTCTCGTACGAGACGAACTGGCGCTGGCCCGAGCGGAGTTGACCGAGAAGGGCAAGCACGCGGGCATTGGCATCGGGCTCTTCGGCGGCGGCGGCGCACTGGCGTTCTACGGCCTGGGCGCGTTGGTCGTCACGGCGATCCTGCTGCTCGACCTGGTGTTGCCCGCATGGGCCGCCGCGCTGATCGTGGCGGTTGCCTGTTTCCTGGTGGCCGGCATCCTTGCCCTGGTGGGCAAGAAGCAGGTCAGCCGTGCGGTCCCACCGATGCCGGAGGCGACGGTCCGCAGCCTCCGGGCCGACATGGACACCGTCACCGCCGCGGTGAAGGACAGGGGGCGGCAATGACCGGCAACGGGACCGGCGACACGGAGGCGCTCCGCGAGGAGATCCGCCGCACCCGGGTCGAGTTGGGCGAGACGATGGAGGCGCTGGCCGCCAAGGCCGACGTCAAGGCGCGCCTGAAGGTTTCCGCCGAGCAGGCGAAGGAGCGGATGCGCGAGCAGGCGGCGCAGACCGTCGCCCGGGTTCGCGGGCAGGCCGTGCGTGGTGCCGGAATGGCCCGCGCACAGGCCTACGAGAAGGGCGAGTTGGTGCGCGCACAGGCGCACGACAAGGGCGAGTTGATGCGACGCAACCCGGTGCCGTGGGCGGCGATCGCTGCCGGTGCGGTGGCCACCGTGGTGGTGCTGATGATCGTGCGGGGGAGGCGTAGGTGAGCAGAAACATCGGCAGGGTCGCATACCGGCCGGTCGGCGTGTTGTTGGGTATCGCCGCGGGCACGGTGGCCGGGGCGATCTTCCGGCAGGTCTGGAAGGTCACCGCGGGCGACGGTGAGGCACCCAACGCCATCGACGAGGATCGCGGCTGGGGCGAGATCCTGGCCGCGGCGGCGTTGCAGGGGGCCATCTTCGCGGTCGTCCGGGCCGCTGTGGACCGGGGCGGCGCGGTCGGCGTCCGCCGGATGACCGGCAGCTGGCCGGACTGACCACACAGCGACTTCAGCCCCCTTCCCGCATCGATGGGAAGGGGGCTTTCGCATGGCTTCGGACGCCGCCCAGCGGAACTGAGGCATCCGTCAGGTCACATGTCGGAGAAATTCGTCGGAGAGGTCGTGACAGACTTTTTACCTCCGTGATTTGCTGGTCCCCGCTGTTGCGAGATGGCGTGGGTTGAGAGAAGTCTCCTTCGTGGGGCCGCCTCAGGCACCGCCGCTCGAAAACGGCCAATCGGCCGGACGGCGTGCACGGCCGCCAGTTTTTCGAGGGAGATACACATGGCTCAGGGAACCGTGAAGTGGTTCAACGCTGACAAGGGCTTCGGCTTCATCACCGTCGATGGTGGGGGTGCTGACGTGTTCGTCCACTTCTCGGCCATCCAGACCAGCGGCTACCGCTCGCTGGAGGAGAACCAGCGGGTGGAGTTCGAGATCGCTCAGGGTCAGAAGGGCCCGCAGGCTGAGCAGGTCCGTCCCATCTGAGTGAGATGGCCGGCCCCCGCCGGTCAGTGGGACGGTCCGGCACAGGGCCGTTGAAAAGCCCCGCATCCTTCCAGGGATGCGGGGCTTTTCCGTGCCAGGCCACCAGGGCCAGTTGGTCAGCGTCGGCGGCGCGAGCGCAGGCCGAGCCAGAGCACCACCAGCCCGACCAGTGCCACGATCGGGCCGATCACCGCCCAGATCTTCTGGTCGGTCATCACGCTGCCGCTGACATAGCCGAGGCCCTGCACCGTCCACACGGCACCGATCACGACGGCCAGCAGGCCGAGGGTGAGCGAAAGCCAGCCCCTCATCGCGTCCCCTCTCCGACACCCGAGGCGGCGCGTCGCCCTCCAGCATGGTCGGCCGGGTGGCGCGACGCGAGCACCCCGGGCGTGCGGGTCACCACCGGTCGTGCACCTGCGGGCGGATCAGCTCGTCGTAGGTCTCGCGTACGGCTGCCAGTTGGTCGTCGCTCAGCGACGACAGGTCCGCCGCAGCGGCGTTGCGCCGGGCCTGGTCAGCGTCGCGGGCACCGGGGATGACCACGGTGACGCCCGCCTGGTCGAGCACCCAGCGCAACGCGAACTGCGCCATCGTGCGATCCGCGTCGACCAGCGGCGCCAGCCGGCGTACGGCGGCGAGGCCCTGCGCGAAGTCGACGCCGGAGAACGTCTCGCCGACGTCGAAGGCCGCGCCGGTGCGGTTGAAGTTGCGGTGGTCGTCGGCGGCGAACTCGGTGTTCTCGTCGTACCGGCCGGAGAGCAGGCCGCTGGCCAGTGGCACCCGGGCGATGATGCCCACGCCGGCCGCCGCGGCTGCCGGCAGGACACGCTCCAGCGGCTTGTGGCGGACCGCGTTGAGGATGATCTGGACGCTCGCCACGCCCGGCCGGGCGATCGCGGTGAGGGCCTGGTCGCAGGTCTCGACGCTGACCCCGTACCCGGCGATGGCCTTCTCGGCGACGAGGGTGTCGAGGCCGTCGAAGACCTCGTCTGAGGAGAACACGGCGGTGGGCGGGCAGTGCAGCTGGACGAGGTCCAGCGTGTCCATGCCCAGGTTGGCTCGGGAGCGGTCGGTCCACTGCCGGAAGTTGGCCAGGGTGTACGCCTCCGGCCGCTGCTCGACGCGGCGGCCCATCTTGGTGGCGACGGTGAGCCCGGCGTCGGGTCGGGAGCGCAGGAAGCGGCCGATCAGCTGCTCGCTGCGACCGTCGCCGTACACGTCGGCGGTGTCGAGGAAGGTGACTCCGGAGTCCACGGCGGCGGCGAGCACCGCCATCGCGTCGCCCTCGCTGACGGTGCCCCAGTCGGCGCCGAGCTGCCAGGCGCCCAGGCCGACCGCGCCGACGGTCCGGCCGAGCCGGTTGAAGCTGCGCTGTTCCATGCCCCGAGCCTAGTGATCGGGTTGCCGGCCTGCCACGCGAGCCGTATCTTGAAACAAGACGGACGTACGGTTTGGGAGGCTGCGATGTGGGACCCGACCACCTACCTGCGCTTCGGCGACGAGCGGTCCCGGCCGTTCCACGACCTCGTCGCGCGGATCCCCGCCGAGCGGCCCCGGGCCGTGGTCGACCTCGGCTGCGGCCCTGGCCAGCTCACCGCCACCCTCGCCCAGCGCTGGCCGACCAGCCGGGTGCTCGGCCTGGACTCCTCACCCGAGATGATCGACAGGGCCGCCGCCCTCGGCACTCCCGTCGACTTCGCGGTCGCCGACCTGCGCGACTGGCATCCGACCGGCGACGAGGACGTGGTGGTCAGCAACGCCGCGCTCCAGTGGGTGCCGGGTCACCAGGAGCTGCTGCGCCGCTGGGCCGGCGAGCTGCCCGCCGGGGCGTGGCTGGCCATGCAGGTCCCCGGCAACTTCACCGCCCCGTCGCACCGCGCCCTGCGCGAGGTCGCCGACCAGCCGGCCTGGCGGGCCGAGATCGCCCCGCTACTGCGCGCGGACCCAGTCGACGACCCCGCCGACTATGCGGCGCTGCTGACCGCCGCCGGCTGCGCCGTGGACGCCTGGGAGACTACCTACGTGCACCTGCTGCCGGCTCGGCCCGCCGCCGAGCACCCGGTGCTGACCTGGATGGAAGGCACCGCGCTGCGCCCGGTCCGGGCCGCGCTGGACGCCGCCGGCTGGTCGGCCTTCCGGGCCGAGCTGGGGGTACGACTCACCGCGGCGTACCCGGTGCGGCAGGGTCAGGTGTACTTCCCGTTCCGCCGCGTCTTCGTCGTCGCCCGCACCGGCGACCATGCCCAGGAGAACCTGTGACCGACCTGCCCACCTTCATCGCCGGCCTGCCCAAGGTGGAGCTGCACGTGCACCACGTCGGCTCCGCCTCGCCCCGGATCGTCGCCGAGCTGGCAGCCCGCCATGAGGGACGCACCCCCGTGCCGGCCGACCCGGAGGCGCTCGCCACCTACTTCGAGTTCCGTGACTTCGCGCACTTCATCGAGGTCTACCTGAGCGTGGTGGACCTCATCCGCGACCCGGAGGACGTCTGGATCCTCACCCACGAGGTGGCCCGGGAGCTGGCACGCCAACAGGTCCGGTACGCGGAGCTGACCATCACCCCGTACTCGCACGTGAGCCGGGGCATCCCCGCGCCGGCGTTCTGCGAGGCGATCGAGGACGCCCGCCGGCGTGCCCTGGCCGACTTCGGCCTCGAACTGCGCTGGTGCTTCGACATCCCCGGCGAGGCGGGTCTGCCCTCCGCCGAGGAGACGCTGCGCATCGCCCTGGAGGAACGCCCGGACGGGCTGGTCAGTTTCGGTCTGGGTGGCCCGGAGATCGGCGTGCCCCGACCGCAGTTCCGGCCCTACTTCGACCAGGCCCGCGCGGCCGGTCTGCGCTCGGTGCCGCACGCCGGGGAGACCACCGGGCCGCAGACGATCTGGGACGCGCTGAACGAGCTGGGCGCCGAGCGCATCGGGCACGGCATCTCCGCCGCACAGGACCCGGAGCTGCTCACACACCTGGCCGAGCGGCAGATCGGGATGGAGATCTGCCCGACGTCCAACGTACGGACCCGGGCGGTGGCCAGCCTCGACGAGCACCCGCTGCCCCAGTTGGTCGAGGCCGGGCTGCTGGTCACCATCAACTCCGACGACCCGCCGATGTTCGGCACGACCCTCAACGACGAGTACGCGGTGGCGGCCCGTCTGCTCGGGGCCGGTCGCGAGGGTCTGGCCGGGCTGGCCCGCAACGCGGTGACCGCGTCCTTCCTCGACCCCGCCGGCAAGCAGCGGATCAGCGCCGAGATCGACGCGTACCTCGCCACCGCCGGCTGAGCTGGGCGGCCGGAGCGCGGCTGAGCCGCTGGGCCGTTCGGGGGAGCGGGGCGCGCGGCGGGAGCGTGGGTGTGGGGGGACCTGAGACTCCCGCCGCGCGCGCGGCTTCACCGGCCGGGGGTGCGTGGTGCGCTCGACCGGTGAAACTGGTGGGTTCGTGCACTGATCCTGTCAGCCCGAAGCCGGTCACACGCGATCGTTAACCGCGATCTAAGGAAGACTTGCGCCGGCCCACAACCGGGGCCGTTGCGGTCACTCGTCGGTGGGTCGCTGGCGGGGCCAGCGACGTCCGCTGGACTTCGTGTCCCGGGCGTCGCGGGCCATCCGGCCGACCAGACCGAAGCGGCTCACCTGCCGGGGCGTCGCCTCCGGGTCGGCGAGCAGCATCACCACGCTGGCCCCGCCCAGCCGGGCGCGGTCGATGCTCACCGACCCGTTGGCCTGCAACGCCACCCGCTTGGCGATGTCCAGCCCCAGCCCGGTCGAACCCTGGTCACTGGTGCCCCGGCGCAGCGCCCGGTCCGGGTTGGTGATGCCGGGACCGGCGTCGTCGATCCGGATCGCCACGTAACCGTCCCGTCGGGACACGGCCACCTCGAACGCGGTGCCCTGCGGCGTGTAACGGAAGACGTTGCCGATGACCGCGTCCAGCGCTGCGGCCAGCTCGGCCCGCGGCACCGGCGCCGGGATGCGCAACTGCGCGCCGTTCACCCGGTGCGGCCGGTTCTGGTCGCCGGCCAGGGCCGCCCAGAACACCATCCGGTCCCGGACCACCTCGCTGACGTCGCACATCGCCGGACCGGCCTCGTGCGCCACCGACTTGCGGGTCGTCTTGATCAGCACGTCGATCTCACCCTCCAGGGTGACGATCGCCTGCCGGATCCGCCGGATGCCCCGGAGCCGGTCCAGCTCCGCCGGGCTGAACGAACCCACGCTGGTGTCGTCGGACTCCAACGCCTCCGCGTCCAACCGCAGCACCGTCAACGGGGTACGCAGACGGTGCGACAGGTCGGCCACCAGCTCCCGCTCATCGGTGCGGGCCGCGTCGAGCCGGTCCGCCATCCGGTTGAAGGCGTACCCGGCCTCGGCCAGCTCGCGGGGACCGGTCGGCTCCACCCGTACGCCCAGGTCGCCGTCGCCGATGGACAGTGCGGCCTTCACCAGACCTCGGGTCGAGTCCACCGCGCGGGCGGCGACCCGGTCGACAACCAGCACCGCCGCGCCGGCCATCGCCGCGCCGACCGCGAACAGCAGCAACCAGGTGCCGCCGGCACCCTCACCCAGCGTCGAATCCGGGAGGAACACCTCGACCACGGCCGTCCGGTCACCGAGGACCACCGGGTCGAGCCGGACCACACCGCCGTCGACGTCCACGACCAGCGACCGCCGGTCGGCACGGGCCCGGTCCAGGTCACTGCCACTGGCCCGGCCCGCGGACTCGTCCAGACCCAACCCGTGCACCACCGGCCGGGTCTGGGCACCCTCGGCGCTGGCCACCACGGCACGCTCGACGACCGTCGGGTCGGTGCTGACCGCCAGCGCGCCGGTCACCAGCGCGCTGCGCCGGGCGGCGTCGGCGATCGCCTCGTCCCGGCTCTGCTCACGCAGGCTGAGGCCGAGGGGGATCAGGAACGCGAGCGCGACGAGACTGCACATGCCGGCCGTGAGCAGGGCCAGCGCCGTCCTCAGTCCGGTGCCACCAGCCGGAACCCGACCCCCCGCACGGTGCGCAGGTAACGCGGCTTCGCCGCGGACTCGCCCATCTTTCTGCGGAGCCAGTACAGGTGAACGTCGATGGTCTGATCCTCGCCGACCGATGGCTGCCGCCATACCTCCTCCAAGAGTTCCCGGCGGGACACTACCCGCCCAGGTCGCGCGGCGAGATACGCCAGCAGGTCAAATTCCTTGCGGGTCAGCGCCAGTGGCTCCCCGTCGAGCTGGGCACTGCGTTCGCCCACGTCCACCTTGAGCCCGCCGACGCTGTGCACAGCGGGTTGCACCGTCCGGCTGGCCCGCCCGGCCCGGCGCAGCACTGTGGTGATCCGCGCGTCCAGGTGCGCCCCGGTGAACGGCTTGACCATGTAGTCGTCCGCGCCAGCACGCAGCAGCTTGACCACCGACTGCTCGTCGTCGCGGGCGGTGGCGATGATGATCGGGACGTCGGTGATGCCGCGCAGCATCCGCAGCGCGTCCGAGCCGTCCAGGTCCGGCAGACCCAGGTCGAGCACCACCAGGTCGGGCGTCTCCGCGGCGACCCGGCGCAGCGCGTCCAACGCCGTACCCACGGCGTGCACGGCATGCCCCCGGTCGGTGAGGGACCGCAGCATCGCACCGCGTACGACGTGATCGTCTTCGACCAGGAGCACGGAGGCCACGACAAGACCGTACTGGGCCTGGCAAGTTGATCGCGTTGCGACGTGCCTGGCGAGGGGGCAAGCTGGTACGACGATGTCGTTCACCCTGTTCGCCGATGCCCGCCTGGCGCTCGCCCGGGACAGTCTCGCCGGTCTCTCCACCGGCGACGCGCTCGGCGCCCAGTATTTCCTGCCGGGGTCGGCACCTGCGGATCTCACCCCGCAGGCGTTGCCGCCATCGCCCTGGGAGTGGACCGACGACACCGAGATGGCCTGCTCGGTCCTCGCCGAGCTCGCCGACTCCGGCAGCATCGACCGGGACCGGCTGGCCCTGGCCTTCGCCGAGCGCTGCGAGCCGCGCCGGGGCTACGGCGCCGGCGCGACGCTGATCCTCCGGCTGATCCGCACCGGCACCCCGTGGCCGCTGGCCGCCGCCTCCGCGTTCGACGGTCAGGGCTCCTGCGGCAACGGCGCGGCCATGCGGGTCGGCCCTCTGGGCGCGTACTTCGCCGACTCGACCGCGCGTGCCGCAGCCCAGGCCCGCTCCTCGGCCGAGGTGACGCACGCGCACCCCGAGGGCATCGCCGGCGCCGTCGCGGTCGCTGTCGCCGCCTCGTTGGCCGCCCGAGCCCGCCTCGACGGGCACCGGCCAGCCCCGGAGCGGCTGCTCGCCGGGATCGCCGCCGCGCTCGATCCGGGCACCGAGGTGCACCGGAGCGTGAACCGGGCAGCCGGGCTGCTCGGCCGGCCACTGCCCCAGGTGGTGGCGGCGCTCGGCAACGGCTCCCGGGTGACCGCGCAGGACACCGTCGGGTTCACCCTCTGGGTGGCCGCCACCCACCTCGACGACTATCCGACGGCGATCCGGACATGCGTGCGGGCGGGTGGGGACGTGGACACCACGTCCGCCATCGCCGGGGCGGTGGTGGCGGCGTACACCGGTGTCGGCACCCCCGGGGGCGTGCCCGAGCCGTGGCTGGCCGCCCGCGAGCCGCTACCCACCTGGCTGCCCTGACCCGGCCTGCCGGCCCGGCTGGCCTGGACCGCCGCCCGGGTCATGATCGACTCGGGTTTCTGCAGATCGGGGTGTCCGTGCCGCGTTGATGCCGCGGTTTCCGGGAACCCGAGTGGATCACCCAGATGACGCGGAAACGGCGGGCGTCGGGGTCTGGTCCTTGTCCGTGCGGCCGGTGACCTCGGCGAGCGTCGGGGGCTGATCCTCGTCCGCTCCGCCGGTCACCTCGGCCAGCGCGGTGGCCTCGCCCGGGTCGCGTCGGCGCCACCGGCTGACCAGCCAACCGATCGCCGCGCCGCCGCCCAGGCCGGCCAGCAGGCCGGCGGCCAACATCCCGTCGGCGCCGCCGGACTCCTCGCCTGCGTCAGCGGCCGGGGCGTCGACACCGCTGTCCGCAGCGGCTGGCGCACCGGCCGCCGGACCGCCGTGCCCGCCGTGTGCGGCCTGGCCCGCCGCGCCGGGCGCCGCCGGCAGCAGGGTGAGCGCCGGGGCCCGGTGCGGGCCGGCGGCGTCCGCCCACCGGACCACCGTGCCATCGGCGTACGTCTGGACCACCTCGAAGGTGAGCCGCTCCGCCTGCGGCATCGGCCCCATGGACAGCGCCAGCCGGGCCGGGCCGGGATCGCTCTCGCCCACCCGGACCCAGGTCACCGCGGTGGTCACCGTGCTCACGCCGGACGAGTGGATACCGGCCACCGGCTTGTCCAGGGTGCGGGAGCTGATCCGGGGCGCCCAGCCGTTCACCGACATCGGGTAGACCTCGGCGATCGGCGCGTCGGCCGGTAACCGGACCTCGATCTGGTTGGTCTTCGTACCGGCCCGCTCCTCCGGCACGCTGAACTCCAGGCGTACGGCGTCGCCCTGCCGGGCCTCCGTGGGGGTGGTCGTCACGTCCACCGCGTGCGCCGTGCCGGGCCAGAGCAGCAGCCCGGCGGCGGTCAGCGCGGTCACCGCCGTGATCCGCCGTCGGCGCTCGCCGCCGTACGTGCTCGCCATCTCGTGCCCCCATCTGTGTCCGCGCGACCGGCACCGGTTCCGGCCACACTCTGTAGTTCGGCTGGGAGGCGCGAAAGGTTCAACGCGGACGTGAGGAAGGTGCCCTTCCCGGTCGAGGGTGGGGCGACCGATAGCATCGGCAGGAGCCGAGGATCGGCACCGTTTCGTACCACTTGGAGGAGTCACCGTGTCCGCACCCCGTACCCCCGCCGTGGCCGACCCTGTCGTCGTCGCCGCCGGGACGACGGCGGCCGACGCGGTGGCCGCGGCCGGACTGCCCGCGAACGGCCCCAAGGCGATCGTCGTGGTCCGAGACCCGCAGGGCCAGCTGCGCGACCTGGACTGGTCGCCGGCCGAGGAGACCGTCGTCGAGCCGGTCAGTCTGGACTCGCCCGACGGGCTGAACGTGCTGCGCCACTCCACCGCGCACGTGCTCGCCCAGGCAGTGCAGGACATCTTCCCCGAGGCCAAGCTGGGCATCGGCCCGCCCATCGAGAACGGCTTCTACTACGACTTCGACGTCGACAAGCCGTTCCAGCCCGATGACCTCAGCAAGCTCGAGAAGCGCATGCAGGAGATCATCAAGTCCGGGCAGCGGTTCCGTCGCCGCCGCTTCGACAGCCTGGACGAGGCGCGCTCCGAGCTGGCCGACGAGCCGTTCAAGCTGGAGTTGATCGAGGTCAAGGGCGAGGGCCTGGACACCGACGAGGTGATGGAGGTGGGCGGCGGCGAGCTGACCATCTACGACAACCTCGACGCCAAGGAGGACAAGGTCTGCTGGTCGGACCTGTGCCGGGGCCCGCACCTGCCGACCACCCGCCTGATCGGCGCGTTCAAGCTGATGCGCTCGGCCGCCGCCTACTGGCGTGGGTCGGAGAAGAACCCGCAGTTGCAGCGGGTGTACGGCACCGCGTGGCCGACCCGCGACGAGCTCAAGGCGTACCTGAAGCTGTTGGAGGAGGCCGCCCGGCGCGACCACCGCAAGCTCGGCGCGGACCTCGACCTGTTCAGCTTCCCCGACGAGATCGGCTCCGGCCTGGCGGTCTTCCATCCCAAGGGCGGCATCATCCGCCGCGAGATGGAGCACTACTCCCGCCAGCGGCACGAGCAGGCGGGGTACGAGTTCGTCAACACCCCGCACATCTCCAAGGCGCAGCTGTTCCAGACCTCCGGTCACCTGCCGTACTACGCGGACACCATGTTCCCGCCCATGCAGCTGGAGGGCGCGGACTACTACCTCAAGGCGATGAACTGCCCGATGCACAACCTGATCTTCAGGTCGCGCGGGCGGTCGTACCGGGAGCTGCCGCTGCGGATGTTCGAGTTCGGCACTGTCTACCGGTACGAGAAGTCCGGCGTCGTGCACGGCCTGACCCGGGTCCGTGGCTTGACCCAGGACGACTCGCACATCTACTGCACCCGTGAGCAGATGGCCGGTGAGCTGTCCGCGCTGCTCAGCTTCGTGCTGGACCTGCTGCGCGACTACGGCCTGGACGACTTCTACCTGGAGCTGTCGACCCGGGACGACTCGCCCAAGTTCATCGGGGCCGAGGAAGACTGGGCCGAGGCGACCGAGGCGCTGCGGACCGCCGCCGCGACCTCCGGTCTGGACCTGGTGCCCGACCCGGGCGGCGCGGCGTTCTACGGGCCGAAGATCTCCGTGCAGGCGCGGGACGCGATCGGCCGGACGTGGCAGATGTCCACCATCCAGGTCGACTTCAACCAGCCGGAGCGGTTCGGGTTGGAATACCAGGCCGCCGACGGCACCCGCCAACGGCCCGTCATGATCCACCGGGCGTTGTTCGGGTCGATCGAGCGGTTCTTCGGGGTGCTCACCGAGCACTACGCGGGCGCGTTCCCGGCCTGGCTGGCGCCGGTGCAGGTGGTGGGCATCCCGATCCGGGAGGACCACACCGACTACCTGCACGGTTTCGTCGCGGCGCTGCGCGCCGAGGGGATCCGGGCCCAGGTGGACGCGGGTGACGACCGGATGCAGAAGAAGATCCGTACGGCGCAGCAGCAGAAGATCCCGTTCATGGTGATCGCCGGTGACGACGACGTGGCCGCGGGCACGGTCTCCTTCCGTTACCGCGACGGCTCGCAGCGCAACGGGGTGCCGGTCGCCGAGGCGGTGACCCACGTGCTGGACGTGGTCAGCTCGCGTACCAACATCGGCCCCTCGGCCGCCGCGGAGTAGCGCCGCCCGCGCGGTCGCGCGCCCGCCGCAAGATCGCGCTCGATCCAGGAAGTAGTGGCCTCCCCGGCGTGGGGAGGCCACTACTTCCATTTTTGGGCGCGATCATCGCCCGGAGGCCGACGCCAGGAGTCGGCGCCTGCCGTCAGATGCCGCAGTTCGGTGCTGACCAGCCGCCGACCGCCGCCACGTGGGTGTGGTCGTTGTGGTCCGGGTAGCCGGGGCCGAGGATCTGCCCGAAGCCGTGGTAGCGGGCCTGCTGGGCCAGCCGGCAGAAGGACGGGGACCCGACCAGGTCGACCCCGTCACCGTAGAGGTGTCGACTGTTCGACGCCCCGCCGACCGCGCTGTTGCAGGTGTAGCTGCGGAAGCTGCTGCTGATCGCGATGTTCACGTCCCCGAGGGCGTGCCGCATGGCCTGGAGCTTCCACATCGACACGAGCGCGTTGAACCGCGCGGTGCTCGCCGAGACCGCGCCGCCGGCCCAGGTGCTGTTGCAGTTGTTCAGCTCGGCGTAGCTGAAGTTGACCGGTGTGCAGTCGTCGTCCTGGAGGGCGTAGAGCCGGTTGAACGTCTGCGCGCCGGCGACGCCGTCCGCCGACATCCCGTACGCCTGCTGGAAGCGGATGACCGCGGACCGGGTGGCCGGGCCGAACGCGCCATCGATGGTGAGCACGGCGCCATAGGCGGGGTAGCCGGCGACCCGGATCTGGAGTTGCCGGACGTCTTCGCCGGACATCCCCTGGGACAGGGCGCGACCCCAGGTGTAGCAGCCGTCCGCCTGTGCGGCGCCGGCAGTGAGGGTGACGCCGGCCACTGTGGTGGCGGCAGTCAGGGCGAGTGCCGCGAGGAGCCGGCCGAGCCGTCGGATCATGGAGCCCTCCATCAATGCATGGAAGTTCTTGGATGCAGAAAGTTTCAGGTTTAGGCATTGATCCGTCAAGAACTTGCAGCAAAGAGTTTTCCCGACAGCGGGTGTCGCGGCCCGCCTGGGTGGCTCCGTAGGATCGGCTCGTGACAGGGGCGGAACGGCACACGGACATCGACGGCATGGCGGACGGTCTGGAGCGGCTCTGGACGCCGCACCGGATGACCTACATCTCCGGCGAGGACCGCCCGGCCGAGGGCTACGAGAAGCCGACCGGCTGCCCGTTCTGCCGGGCCCCCAAGCTGCCGCCGGAGGAGAGCCTGGTGGTGGCCCGTGGCGAGCACGTCTTCGTGGTGCTCAACCTCTACCCGTACAACCCAGGCCACCTGCTCGTCTGCCCCTACCGGCACGTCGCCGACTACACCGACCTGGACGTGCCGGAGACCACCGAGCTGGCGTCGTACACCCAGACCGCGATGCGGGTGATCCGCAAGGTGAGCAACGCGCACGGCTTCAACCTGGGCATGAACCAGGGCGGGGTGGCCGGCGCCGGCATCGCCGCGCACCTGCACCAGCACGTGGTGCCGCGCTGGGGCGGTGACGCGAACTTCATGCCGGTGATCGGCCGCACCAAGGTCCTGCCGCAACTGCTCGGTGACACCCGCGACCTGCTGGCCCGCGCCTGGCCGTCCTGACCGCCGCCGGAGGGCGAGGGCCGCGCCGGTCCGGCTAGCCGGCGCGCAGCAGCGCGGCGTACGGCTCGATGATCACACCGCCGATGTCCACACCCAGCCGTCGCATGGCGTCGATCATCCCGCACCCCACCGGTGGGTGCGCATCCTCAATTCCGCCTCGGGATCTGCTACGCCCCGACCCGGCGAAGGTGGCACGATCGGCCGATGGCAGTCACGACACGGACGTTGGGACGCAGCGGCATCGAGGTCAGCGCCCTCGGCATGGGGTGCTGGGCGATCGGCGGCCCCTGGGCGGAGGGCGCCCAACCGCTGGGCTGGGGCGCGGTCGACGACGACGAGTCCGTGCGGGCGGTACGCCGGGCGCTCGACGAGGGCATCACCCTCTTCGACACCGCCGACACGTACGGAGCCGGGCACAGCGAGCGGGTGCTCGGCCGCGCGCTCGCCGGCCGCCGGGACGAGGCCGTGATCGCCACCAAGTGGGGTTACACCTTCGACGAGGCGAGCCGACAGGCCACCGGGGAGGACGCGTCGCCCGCGTACCTGCGCCGGGCCGTCACGGACTCGCTGCGCCGGTTGGGCACTGACCGGATCGACCTCTACCAGCTGCACCTGGCCGACCTGCCGGTGCCGCGGGCGCAGGCGCTCATTGGCACCTGCGAGGACCTGGTCACCGAGGGCCTGATCCGGGCGTACGGGTGGAGCACCGACCGTCCCGACCGGGCCACCGCGTTCGGGCAGGCCGCCGCCGGTGCCACCGCCGTGCAGCACACCCTGTCGGTGCTGCGGGACGCTCCCGAACTGCTCGCCGTCTGCGACAAGTACGACCTGGCCAGCGTCAACCGGGGCCCGCTGGGGATGGGTCTACTCACCGGCAAGTACTCGTCCGGGTCGACCCTGCCCCGCGACGACGTACGCGGGTTGGCCCCCGGCTGGTTGGAGTGGTTCCGCGGTGGTCGGCCCGCACCCGAGTGGCTGCGCCGGGTCGGCGCGGTCCGTGCGGCGCTCACCGCGGACGGGCGCACCCTCGCCCAAGGCGCGCTTGGCTGGATCTGGGCCCGCAGCGGTCGCACCATCCCGATCCCCGGCTGCCGTACGGTCGCCCAGGTCGAGGAGAACGCCGCTGCCCTGCACCGGGGCCCGTTGCCGGCGGATCAGTTCGTCGAGGTGGAGCGCCAGTTGGCCGCTCTGCGGACCGCAGCCCTCCGCGACGCCGACCGCCCCCACTGGCCCCCTCCCACGCACCCCACCATCCACCCCTGAGCGGGGCATCCGTACCCGTTCGGCGCATCCGTCCGGCGTACCCGTCCGGATACCTGTCCGGTCCGTGCCGCCGTTCCGTCCTGAACTCGGGTGCCGACCCCACCTGTGAGTGCGGCCCCCTGTAGAGCTGCCCCGTATCTGGGGCGGTGGCCTGGTCGAGTGGCGCTGGCCTGTTGGTGGCGGTGGCCTGGTTGGGTGGCGCTGGCCTGTTGGTGGCGGTGGCCTGGTTGGGTGGCGCTGGCCTGTTGGTGGCGGTGGCCAGGTTGGGTGGTGCTGGCCTGTTGGGTGGCGGTGGGCTGTTGGGTGGCGGTGGGCTGTTGGTGGCGGTGGCCTGGTTCGGCGGTGGTGGCCTGTGAAGCTGCGGTGTGCCTGGGGCGGCGGCTCGGTCAGGTCCCGGCGCGCGGGTAGAGCTGCCCCGTATCTGGGGCAGCTCTACAGGGCGCGCGACATGCCATGCCAACCCGCCGAACCGCCGCTGTCGAGCACGAGTTGCGGTTCGCGGTTCGCGGGCTCGGTGGGGCGATGGTCAGGGGGTGTGTTCCTTGCGGATCTGATCGGCCAGGTGCGCGGGCATGGGGTCGTGCCGGACGAAGTGACGGCGGAAGGTGCCGGTGCCAGCCGTCATCGAGCGCAGCTCGACGGCGTAGCGCAGCAACTCGGTGGCCGGCACCTCGGCGCGGACGAGGGTGCGGCCCTCGGTGTCCGGGTCCGGTTCGGTGCCGAGTACCCGGCCACGCCGGCTGGACAGGTCGCCCATCACGGGGCCCACCGAGCCGTCGGGCACCCGGATGGTGACCTCGTCGATCGGCTCCAGCAACGCCGGCTGGCCACGGTCGGCGGCGTCGCGCAACGCCAGCGCACCGGCGGTCTGGAAGGCCGCGTCGGAGGAGTCGACGCTGTGCGCCTTGCCGTCCACCAGGGTCACCCGCAGGTCCACCACCGGGTGACCGGCGACCAGGCCACGTTCGAGCTGGGCGCGGACACCCTTCTCGACCGAGGGGATGTAGTTGTGCGGCACCGCGCCGCCGACGACCCGGTCGACGAACTCGAAGCCGCTGCCCGGGGGCAGGGGCTCGACCTCGATGTCGCAGACCGCGTACTGACCGTGGCCACCGGACTGCTTGACGTGCCGGCCATGCCCCCTCGCGGGCGCGGTCAGCGTCTCGCGCAGTGACACCTTGACCGGCTCGGTGTCCAGTTCGACGCCGCCGGCGCGCAGCCGGTCGAGCACCACGTCAGCGTGTGCCTCACCCATGCACCAGAGCACCAACTGGTGGGTCTCCGGGTTGCGCTCCAGTCGCAGCGTGGGATCGCCGGCGACCAGGCGGGCGAGGTTGCGGGCCAGGGCGTCCTCGTCGGCGCGGCTGTGGGCGACGACTGCCACCGGCAGCAGCGGTTCCGGCATCTCCCAGGGTGCGATCAGCAGCGGTTCGTCCCGGGCGGAGATGGTGTCGCCGGTCTCGGCGCTGCCCGACTTGGTGATCGCGCAGATGTCGCCGGCCACGCAGAGCGGCACCTCCCGCAGGGTGGCGCCCAGCGGGGTGAAGATGTGCCCGACCCGCTCGTCGGCGTCGTGGTCGGGGTGCCCGCGTTCGGCCATGCCGTGGCCGGAGACGTGCATGGTCTGGTCGGGGCGCAGCGTGCCGGAGAACACCCGGACCAGCGAGACCCGGCCGACGTGGCGGTCGATGGTGGTCTTGACGACCTCCGCGACGAGCGGCCCGGCCGGGTCGCAGGTCAGCGGCGGACGCGGCGAGCCGTCCACGCCGGTCACCGCCGGCAACTCGTGCTCCAGCGGCGACGGGAACGCGGCGGTCAGCACCTCCAACAGCACGTCCAGCCCGACACCGGTCGCGGCGCAGACCGGCACCACCGGGTAGAAGTGGCCCCGGGCGACGGCCTTCTCCAGGTCGTCGATGAGCACCTCGGTGCTGATCTCCTCGCCGTCGAGGTAGCGGTCCATGAGGGTCTCGTCCTCGCTCTCGGCGATGATCCCCTCGATCAGCTCGTCGCGGGACTCGTCGATGGCCCGCTGGTGCTCCGGGTCGGGATCGCGGACGTCGGCGGGAAGCCCGGCGGAGTAGTCGAAGACCCGGCGGGTGATCAGGCCGAGCAGACCCTCGGTGGACACGCCGTCGTCGCCGAGCATCGGCAGGTAGAGCGGCATCACGTTGTCGCCGAAGAGACGCTGGCAGAGCGCCACCGTCTCGTCGACGTCGGCGCGGGGCTGGTCCAGTCGGGCCACCGCGACCGCGCGGGGCATGTCGACGGCCGCGCACTCCTCCCACAGCGCGACGGTGGCCGCGTCCATGCCGCCGGCCGCCGAGACGACGAAGAGCGCGGCGTCGGCGGCCCGCAGCCCGGCGCGCAGCTCGCCGACGAAGTCCGCGTACCCGGGGGTGTCCAGCAGGTTGACCTTGATGCCGTTGTGCAGCAGCGGCGCGCAGGACAGGCTGACCGAGCGCTGCTGGCGGACGGCCGCGGGGTCGTGGTCGCCGACAGTGGTGCCGTCGACGACGCTGCCGGCCCGGCCGATCGTGCCGGTGGCCGCGAGCAGCGCCTCGACCAGTGTCGTCTTGCCCGCTCCGGAGTGCCCGACGAGCACCACGTTGCGGACCCGCTCGGGCTCGGTCAGCACCGGCGTGCCGCCGGTCGAACCCTTCTCATGCTTTTGCGCCATGGGGCGCACCTCCCTCAGCCGGTGGTGGGTGGCGACCGCCGCGCGAGGTGGAAGCGGCCCGGGGCGAGAGCGCGGCGATATCCTCCGGTGGTCTGCTGCACAGCGGGAACGGGACGGGTGGACGGGTGAGCTGGCTCACCTCCCGGCTCGATCTCACACCCCTCGTCGGGTAGGCACAAGCCTCTCGCAGGCGCGTCGGCGGGACCGGCCGTATCGGCGGAGCTGGGGCGACCGTTATCGTGGGGACCGCCATGGCGAAGATCTTCCAAGTGTCGGCCCGCGCGGGGATGACCCGCGTCGTCGAGCCGATTGCCCGCGCCCTTCTGCGCGCCGGCGTCACCCCCAATGCCGTCACCGTCGCGGGCACCGTTGGTGTGCTCGTCGGCGCGCTCGGCTTCGGTGCCCGCGGCCATCTGGTCGCGGGCGCGTTGATCGTCACCCTGTTCGCGCTCACCGACCTGCTCGACGGGACGATGGCCCGGATGAGCGGCGGCTCCACCAGGTTCGGCGCGTTCCTCGACTCAAGCATGGACCGGGTCGCCGACAGCGCCGTCTTCGGTGCCGTCGCGTACTGGCTGGCCACGCAGGGCAACTACTCCGGGGTGGCCGCCGCGTTGGTCTGTCTGGCCGCAGGCAGCCTGGTCTCCTACGTGAAGGCTCGCGCCGAGGGGCTCGGCATGACCTGCAACGTGGGCATCGCCGAGCGCACCGAGCGGCTGCTGATCGTCGGGGTCGGTGGAATCCTCACCGGCCTGAACGTGAAGCCGGCGCTGGAGATCGCGCTCTGGCTGCTCGCCGCGGTGTCGATCTTCACGGTGGGGCAGCGGATGGCGCACGTCTACCGCCAGGCCCAGCAGCTCCAGCCGGACGGTCAGGCGTGAGCGGCGCGGCGGGGACCCGGCGCCGGACGACCGGCGGCCGGGCCGCGTGAACCTCACCGAGCTCGGCTACGTCGCCGGCTGGCGGGTGGTCCGCGCGTTACCTCGGCCGTTGGTGGCGGCGGCGTTTCAGGCGGGCGCGGACCGCGCCCACCGCACCGGCGGCGGGGGTACGGCCCGACTGCGCGCGAACCTGCGCCGGGTGGTCGGCCCGGACCTGCCCGACGCCGAGCTGGACGATCTCGTCAAGCGCGGGTTGCGCTCGTACGCCCGGTACTGGATGGAGGCGTTCCGGCTGCCCTCGCTGAGCCGCGCGCAGATCCTGTCCGGTTTCCGGCTCGACGGCGCCGAGTTGCTCGCCGCGGACGTGGCCGCCGGCCGGGGCGCGGTGGTGGCGTTGCCGCACGCCGGCAACTGGGACGCCGCGGGCGCCTGGGTGGCCGCCACCGGTTGGCCGATTGCCACCGTCATGGAGCGGCTCAAGCCGGAGGGCGTGTACAAGCGGTTCCTGGCCTTCCGAGAGGTCCTCGGGATGGAGATCCTGCCGACGCACGGCGGGCCACGTCCGGCGTTCGACGTGCTGCTGGACCGGGTACGCGCCGGTGCGGTGGTGCCGCTGCTGGCCGACCGGGACCTCTCCGCCCGCGGGGTGGAGGTGGACTTCTTCGGCGGGAAGACCCGGATGCCGGCCGGGCCCGCACTGCTGGCGCTGCACACCGGAGCGCCGCTCTACGTGGCCTCGATGTGGTACGAACCGGACGCCGCGTGCGCGTCGCTCGCCGGCCCGCTGCCGGTCCCCGGACCCGAGGTGGGGCCTTTGGACCAGCGGGTCCGTTTGCTGACCCAGCTGATCGCCGACCGTCTGGCGGCGGGCATCGCCCGGCATCCGGAAGACTGGCACATGTTGCAGCGGATGTGGCTGGACCAGCGGAGGACGGGGGACGGCACGGAGCTGCCCTCGTCGGCCTCCGGGCAGGTCTGAGGGGGTGGTGGGCACGGTGAGCGCGAGGAGTGCAGCGCAGCGGAGCCCCGGGGTCGTGAGCGAGGCGGGCGCGCCGCGATGGTGTCCCACGGTCGCGGTCACGGACAGGGGGCGCTGACGCATGCGGATCGGCATCGTGTGCCCGTACTCCTTCGACGTCCCCGGCGGGGTGCAGAACCACGTCATGGACCTCGCCGAGGCGCTGATCGCGCTCGGCCACGAGGTCAGCGTGCTCGCCCCGGCCGACGAGGATTCGCCGCTGCCGGCGTACGTGGTGTCCGCCGGCCGTGCCATGCCGCTGCCGTACAACGGATCGGTGGCCCGGATCGCGTTCGGCCCGGTCTCGACCGCCCGGGTCCGGCGTTGGATCACCAATGGCGACTTCGACGTGCTGCACGTGCATGAGCCGCTCACGCTGAGCCTGTCGCTGCTGGCCGTGCTCTCCGCTCGCGGCCCGGTGGTGGCCACGTTCCACACCGCGATGACCCGTTCGCGGGTGTTGGCGGCGGCGCAGGGTGTGCTCCAGATCGTGTTGGAACGGATCACCGCCCGGATCGCGGTCAGCGCGCTGGCCCGCAAGGTGCAGGTCGAGCACATGGACGGCGGCGCGGTGGAGATCCCCAACGGGGTGGCGGTGGCGAAGTTCGCCGACGTCGAGCCGTTGCCGGGCTGGCCGGGTGAGTGTGGCCCGGGCACCGGCGGCACGCTGGGCTTCCTGGGCCGGTTCACCGAGGCGCGCAAGGGCTTCCCGGTGCTGCGCGACGCGTTCGTGGCGCTGGCCGCCACCAGGCCGGGGCTACGGCTGCTCGTCGCCGGCCCGGGTGCTCCCGACGACCTGTACGACCAGTTCCCGCCCGACCTGCACGAGCGCGTCACGTTCCTCGGCCTGGTCACCGAACCGGACAAGGCGCGGATGCTGCGCAGTGTGCACCTCTACGTGGCACCGAACACCGGCGGCGAGTCCTTCGGCATGATCCTCACCGAGGCGTTGGCGGCCGGTACGACGGTCGTCGCCAGCGACCTGGACGCGTTCCGGCGGGTGCTCGACGGTGGGCGTGCCGGCCGGCTGTTTCCCACCGGTGACCCGGCGGGACTGCGCGAGGCCCTGGCCGAGCTGTTGGACGACCCGGCGGGGCGGGCCGCACTGACCGCCTGCGGGGATCAGGTCGTGGCGAATTTCGACTGGCCCGTGGTTGCTCGCCGCGTTCTGGAGGTATACGCAGCGGCGATCGAAGCAACCGACGGGCGGGTCATCGACCAGGAATGGGTGGGGCTGGGCTGACCGGTGTGACGGATGGTGCGGTGGCGACCGGTTGTCCGGCGTGACCGCACCCACTCGGAGCTGAAACGGAGCAGCACTACGATGCCGCACATGTGGTGGGTGGTGGCCGCGAGCGTGGTCGTTGGGCTGGTCGCGGCGTACCTCATCTGGACCGCCGGCCGGGTCGAGAGGTTGCAGAGCCGCGCGGAGCTGGCGGCCCGGGCGCTCGACGCCCACCTGCTGCGCCGGGCGGCCGCGGCGGCCGTGCTGGCCGAGCGGCGCTTCGGCGTGGAGCTGTACGCGGCGGCCCGGATCGCCCTGGACGCCAGCCCGGACGAGCGGGAGGCGGCAGAGAACGACCTGACCCGGCAGCTGCGTTCCGTCCCGTTGGATCCGGGCGATCCGGACTGCGGGGCGGTCATCGCCGCCAGTCGCCGGCTCGCGCTGTCCCGCCAGGTGCACACCGACCTGGTGCGGGACGCCCGTTCGGCGCGCAGCCGGCCGCTGGTGCGGTTGTTGCGGATGGGGCGGGGTCGGGAGTGGCCGCGCTACTTCGACATCGACGACCCGACCCTGACGGTGCCCGCGGACGTGCCCGCGAGCTGACCCGGTGGGCCGGTGATCGGTGCCACAGAGCAGGCCACCGGGGGTCTGATTGGCTGTCGGTGCGGCGTTGACCCGCGCGTAGCATTTTCGCTGCCACCCCCAGGAGCCCGTCCAAGGAGCGATGACCCGTGCCCGAAAACACCGTCTCGAACACCGGTACCGCCCCCGTCGTCGGCACCGCCCGCGTGAAGCGTGGCATGGCCGAGATGCTCAAGGGCGGCGTGATCATGGATGTGGTCAACGCCGAGCAGGCCAAGATCGCTGAGGACGCCGGCGCCGTCGCGGTGATGGCCCTGGAGCGGGTGCCCGCCGACATCCGCGCGCAGGGCGGGGTGTCCCGGATGAGCGACCCCGACATGATCGACGGGATCATCGAGGCGGTCTCCATCCCGGTGATGGCCAAGGCCCGCATCGGTCACTTCGTCGAGGCGCGGATCCTCCAGTCGCTCGGCGTCGACTACGTCGACGAGTCCGAGGTGCTGACCCCGGCCGACTACGCGAACCACATCGACAAGTGGGCCTTCACGGTGCCCTTCGTCTGCGGCGCGACCAACCTGGGCGAGGCGCTGCGCCGG
The DNA here is from genome assembly GCF_018070425.1 of Micromonospora sp. C81. Classification (NCBI taxonomy): domain Bacteria; kingdom Bacillati; phylum Actinomycetota; class Actinomycetes; order Micromonosporales; family Micromonosporaceae; genus Micromonospora; species Micromonospora sp. C81. The sequence goes on along the minus strand of NZ_JAGPXS010000008.1, from coordinate 191,909 downwards.
ATCACCGAGGGCGCGGCCATGATCCGCTCCAAGGGTGAGGCCGGCACCGGTGACGTCTCCAACGCCACCACCCACATGCGGAAGATCCGTCAGGAGATCGCCCGGCTGTCCTCGCTGCCGACCGACGAGCTGTACGTCGCGGCCAAGGAGCTGCAGGCGCCGTACGACCTGGTCAAGGAGGTCGCCGAGAGCGGCAAGCTGCCGGTGGTGCTGTTCACCGCCGGCGGGATCGCCACTCCGGCCGACGCGGCGATGATGATGCAGCTCGGCGCGGAGGGCGTCTTCGTCGGCTCCGGCATCTTCAAGGCCGGCAACCCGGCCCAGCGGGCCGCCGCGATCGTCAAGGCCACCACCTTCCACGACGACCCGGACGTGCTGGCCAAGGTTTCCCGGGGTCTCGGCGAGGCGATGGTCGGCATCAACGTCGACGAGATCCCGCAGCCGCACCGCCTGGCCGAGCGCGGCTGGTGAGCGCTCCTTCGGGCGGCGTGAACCGGAGAGGAACTGTGTGAACGTGACGGCACCCGTGATCGGCGTTCTCGCGCTCCAGGGGGACGTCCGCGAGCACGTCGCGGCACTGGCCGCGGCGGGCGCGGACGCCCGCCCGGTCCGGCGTCCGACCGAGCTGGACTCGGTCGACGGCCTGGTCATCCCCGGGGGTGAGTCCACCACCATCAGCAAGCTCACCGACATCTTCGAGATGCGCGAGCCGATCGACAAGCGGATCGCCGACGGCATGCCGGTCTACGGATCCTGCGCGGGCATGATCATGCTGGCGACGGTGGTGTTGGACGGCCGACCGGACCAGCGGGGCTTCGCCGGCATCGACATGACCGTCCGGCGCAACGCGTTCGGCCGGCAGGTCGACTCGTTCGAGGCGCCGGTGGAGATCGCCGGGGTGCCGGGGGAGCCGTTCCACGCGGTGTTCATCCGCGCGCCCTGGGTCGAGCGGGTCGGTGCCGGCGTCCAGGTGATCGGGACGGTGACCGGCGGCCCGGCCGCCGACCGGATCGTGGCGGTCCGGCAGGGCAACCTGCTGGCCACCTCGTTCCACCCGGAGCTGACCGGTGACCTGCGCGTGCACGCGTACTTCGTGGACCTGGTGCGGGCCGCCTCCTGACGGCCGTGCCCCGTTGCTCAGCCGGCGACCGCCCGCAGCTGCCCCGGGCGGCGGCCGGCCAGCTGGTCGAGCGCGATCGCCGTGGCGGCGTCGGCGGGCAACTGCACCACCAGGCGCTGCGGGTCGGCATCGGCCAGCTCGAGGGTCTCGACGTTGAGGCGCAACAGCCCCGCCGCCGGATGGCGCACCGTCAGCAGACCGGTACGCGCGGCGGTGACCGGTCGCTGCCGCCAACGGTCGACGAACGGCGCGCCCACCGTACGGGCCAGCTGCTCGGCGAAGGCGTCGCTGGCCGGATCGCCCCGGCGCAGCAGGTGCAGCTCCGCGACCTGCTGGTCGGCCAGCGCCGACCACTGCGGATAGTGCGCACGGGCCCGCTCGTCGGTCAGCACGAACCAGACCAGGTTCGGTCGCGACCCGTCCAGCAGGCCGAGCGGGCGGGCGAGCACGTCGAATGGCTCATTCCAGGCCAGCACGTCACCGAGCCGGTTGAGCACGTACGCCGGGGTGTCGCGCAGCGCGTCGAGCATGGCGCGGACCGTGGGCCGGACGGTGCGGGACACCGTCGGCCGGTCGCCCGAGCAGAGCTGTCGGGCGTGCTGAGCTGAGGCGAGTTGCCGCAGGTGTTCGCGGTCGGCGCTGTCCAGGCGCAGCGCGTCGGCGAGCGCGGCGAGGATCTCCGGCGATGGCCGGGTGTCGCGGCCCTGTTCCAGTCGGGTCAGGTATTCCACGCTGACCTGCGCCAACGTCGCCAGCTCGGCCCGGCGCAGCCCGGGGGTGCGTCGGCGGGGGCCCTCGGGGAGGCCGACCTCGGCCGGCCGCCGCGCTTCGCGGCGACTGCGCAGGAAGGCGCCCAGCTCTCCGTCCATCACCGAGCCAGTCTGGCAGTCGGCGTCGGCCGGTGGGTGGCCCCGGCAGGGCCATCCTCGCGGCGGTCTCCCCCCGCCGCCGCGTGGCTCGCAGGATCGGGGGCATGAGAAACGCACAGAGCACAGGACCGCTGCGGATCGGTGTGATCGTGGGCAGCACCCGCCCGGGTCGGCGCGGCGCGGCGGTCGCCCGTTGGGTCATGGAGGTGGCCGAGCGGCACGAGGCGGTACGCGCCGGGGACGCCGTCTTCACACTGGTGGACCTCGCCGAGCAGGCATTACCACTGTTGGACGAGCCGGTGCCGGCGCTGTTCGGCGACTACCGGCATCCGCACACCCGGCGGTGGGCGGAGGTGGTGGACGGCTGCGACGCCTTCGTCTTCGTCACCCCGGACTACAACCGCTCGATACCGGCAGCGCTCAAGAACGGCATCGACTTCCTGTACGCGGAGTGGACCGACAAGGTGGCCGGGGTGCTGAGCTACGGCGTGCAGGGCGGCACCCGGGCCGCCGATCACCTGCGGGCGATTCTGACCGAGGTGCGGACGGTGGTGGCGCCGACCGGAGTGGCGCTGTCGATCTTCACTGACTTCGACTTCACCGGGGCCGACCCTGGTGACCGGACCGCCGGCCGCTTCGCGCCGGGTGACGGTCGGGAAGCGGAGCTGTCCACGATGCTCGCCGAGGTCGTGACCTGGTCGCGGGTGCTTCGTCCGGCAGATCGTGCGCTGTTGGGGTCGTAGCCCATCGCGGATTTCGTCCCGTCTGCCCCGGTCTGGGGGGACGGGACGGAGTCGCCGCGCGCGGTGCATGACAGCGACCCGGGGGACGTCGGTAGGATTGCGGAGATTCGGCAGGGCCATCTGCCCGCCAGGCTTCCGCCAGAGCTGACCGGCACCTCCGCGTGCGCCGGCGGGAGTGGGGCGTGAGCGGTGCGGTCGATGCAGACGGCGGGTAGCAACGGAGGTAGAAGATGTCCGGCCACTCAAAGTGGGCGACGACCAAGCACAAGAAGGCCGTCATCGACGCCAAGCGCGGCAAGATGTTCGCCAAGCTGATCAAGAACGTCGAGGTGGCCGCGCGGATCGGCGGCGGCGACCCCACCGGCAACCCGACTCTCTTCGACGCGATCCAGAAGGCGAAGAAGAGCTCGGTGCCGAACGACAACATCGACCGCGCCGTCAAGCGCGGCTCCGGCCTGGAAGCGGGCGGCGCCGACTGGCAGACGATCATGTATGAGGGGTACGGCCCGAACGGCGTGGCCATGCTCATCGAGTGCCTCACCGACAACCGCAACCGGGCGGCCACCGAGGTGCGGACGGCGCTGACCCGCAACGGCGGCTCGCTCGCCGACGCCGGCTCGGTGTCGTACATGTTCTCCCGCAAGGGCGTGGTGATCGTGCCCAAGGAGGGCACCAGCGAGGACGACGTGATGATGGCGGTCCTCGACGCCGGCGCCGAGGAGGTCAACGACCTCGGTGAGGCGTACGAGGTGGTCTCCGAGCCGACCGACCTGGTCCCGGTGCGGACTGCGCTACAGGACGCCGGCATCGAGTACGAGTCGGCGGAGTCCTCCCTGATCCCCAGCATGAACATCCCGCTGGACGAAGAGGGCGCCCGCAAGATCTTCAAGCTGATCGACGTCCTGGAAGACTGCGACGACGTGCAGAACGTCTACGCGAACTTCGACATCAGCGACGACGTGATGGCGGCGGTCGACGCCTGAGAGCGGTCCACTCGGAACCACGGAGGTCGGGGTGTCCCTCGCGCTGGGACACCCCGACTTTCGCAAAGCCGGGTGGACCAGGCGATGGCGTCGAACGTGGAGGTGGGAAAGTGGCGGCAGAACGGTTCGCGCCAGGTGACACGGTGGTGCGCCGTGAGGTGCTGCGGGGCGAGGTCTGGTTCGCCTGCCCGACGATCTGCGTCGAGGACTCGCCCGACCTGCTCGCCCTCTACCTTCCACCGGGAGCCGAGTTCGGCTTCCCGGAGACCGGCGTCTTTCCGTGCGGACGGCACCCGTGGGAGACCGCCGGGCACCGCTCCTGGTCCGGCCACGGCAAGCTGATGCTGCAACGCCCCGGCGAGGCGCACTCGGTCGACGTGTTCTGGACGGGGCCGGGGCGCGACTTCGCCGGCTGGTACTTCAACCTGCAGGACCCGGTGCGTCGTACGCCGATCGGGGTGGACACCCTCGACCACGAGCTGGACCTGTGGTGGGGCGCGGACGCCGACCGGTACGTCTGGAAGGACGTGGAGATGTTCGCCCAGCGCCTCGTCGAGGGGCGTTACCCCGGGATGGCTGACGCGATCCAGGCCGAGGGTGACCGGATCGCGGCGCTGCTCGACGCGAGCGAGCGTTGGTGGGACCCGGCGTGGGCGCAATGGCACCCCGATCCGGCCTGGTCGGTGCCCCCGCTGCCCACCGGCTGGGACCAGGTGCCGCCCGCCCGCTGAGCAGCCCGCCGACCCCCGAGCGTCAGCGTTTCGGCAGCGCGTCGATCAGGAACACCTGGTCCGGGCCGTTCGTGCACGGCTCGACCAGCGCCTCGGCCGACACCTCCGTGTCATCGTCGCGCAGCCCGACGCACAGGTCCGTGCGGGTGGGCCGGATGCGGTACGAGGTCGGCGCGGACCCGGTCGGCTCGAAGCGGAACAGCTGGGACCAGTTGGCCTGGCTGCACTTCGTGACGGGTTCGAGCATATTCCGGCCGGGATTCTCGCCCCGGACGGTGAGGCAGCCCGGCCCGTGCTCCGGGTGGTTCCACTTGATGAAGTACAGCCCGCCGGCCGCCGGCTCCAGATAGGTGTCCGGCGGGGTGGCCTCGGCGCAGGAGATCTGCACCGCCACCTGGCTGCCGTACTCGCCGGTGCGGTCACGCCCCTCGCTGACGCAGAGTTGCGGGCTGCGGGCGGGACGGATCTGGCTCAGGAGCGCGTCTGGGCCGATGGTCGGGCTGGCGCTGCTCTCGGGGGTGGCCGAGGGGGTCTCGCCCGCCGACGTGGCCGGCGGGCTCCCACCTGCCGATGTGCTCGGGTCGGTGAGCTGTGCCGTTCGCCGCTCGTCGTCGTCGGGGCGCTGCGTCCAGATGCCCACGCCGAGCGCCGCCAGCAGGACGCCGACGAGCAGCATCAGTGGCACCGGCCGCGCGAACCAGCGCGGTCGGGTGGCACTCGCGCTCCCCGCCCCCGTGCCGATGGATGGACGGAGGTCGGGTGCGACGCCGTCGGCGGTCTGGTGGTCGGCTGCGGCGCCGTCGACCGGCTGGCGGTCCGGCGCGGGCGACACCGGCGGGGGCGGTGTCGGCGCGTAGGTGCCCACCGCGAGCCGGTGCCGCGCCCGCAGCCACGTCTCCACCTGATCCTCCGCGCCACAGGCCCGGACGAACGCGGCCACCACCTCGGGTCGAGGCAGTGTGGATCGGCGCAGGATGTCGGCGGCGGTGCTGCGAGCCAGCACGTCACCGCTCGCCGCCGCGCGTTGCTCCAACTGTCGGTACGTGAGTCGCGACCGGTCCTTGAGCCGGCGCAGCATGTCGACGAACTCGGCCGGGTCGGTCGCCTCGTCCGGTCGTAGCTCCCCCGTGGTCATCGCACGATTGTCCAGACCCGGGACGGGTGGGGGCAAGGCGGCCCGGGGTGACTGTCCGAGATGGTCGGACAAGATCCGGACATGCCGTCCTGAGCTGCCCGGACATCGCACCGCGCTGACCAGGGCATTGTTCTCGCCGACGGGCTTATCTACCGTCTGTCCTCAATGGCCGCGCCGCTGATCGGTGTGCGGCTGGCGCATTCGAATGGGCACCGATTCAGGGCCCGACGACATCAACGACACGGGGAGATCCGATGGATGACGCTGCCCGGGATCCGCTGACGCACGTGGCCACGGCGGGGGAGTACGTCGCACTGCTCCGCGACGTGCGTCGGCGTTCCGGTCTGACCTACCGGGAGATCACCAGGCAGGCCTCGGCGGCCGGGCACTGGCTACCGCCGAGCACTCTCGCCACGATGCTGGGGCGGACCACCCTGCCCCGGGAGCGCACCGTCGTGGCCCTGCTGGTGGCCTGCGGCACCACGCCCGCCGACGTGCGGCGGTGGGTGGAGACGCGCCGGAACATCGAGGCCCAGCTCGGCGAGCGGGATCGATGGGAGAACCAGGCGGTGCCGACCACCTCGTCGCCACCCGCGGCACCCCAGCAGGCCGCGAACAGCGCACCGGCCGTGGACGGCGCACCGGCCGCGAACAGCGAACCAGCTGCGAACAGCCCACCGGCTGCGAACAGCGCACCGGCCGGGACCGTCGTCGGCCCGGTCCGGCCGACGCCGCCGCCGCGGGTCACCGCGCCCTGGCCGACCCGCCGTTGGCTTCGGCTCGCGCTGCTCGCCGTGCTCGGCGTGCTCACGGTCGGGGCGTCCGGGGTGCTGCTCCCTGGTGCCGCCGCCACCGTCGACAGCTCGCCGTCCGACGGTTGTCCGCTGATCCTGCGCCAGGGCATGTACGGCCCGTGCGTGCTGGACCTCCAGGAGCGTCTGGTGGCGGGCGGACTGGAGGTGCCCGTGGACGGCTGGTTCGGCCCGGACACCACCAGCCGACTGATCGTCTTCCAGGCGTTCGGTGGCCTGCCGGTCAGCGGCACGGCGGACGGGCGGGTGCTCGACGAGTTGTCCGGCGCGGTGAAGGTGCCGCCCACCTGGACGGAGGACCGGATCGGCAAGGAGGTGCGGCGGGTCTTCCCGGAGGACCCGGGCGGGGCGGTGCAGCTGGCGCGCTGCCTGTCCGGGTTGGACCCGTACCGCGTGGAGATCGCCGGGGACGGGTCGCGGCGCTGGGGGTTGTTCCAGTTCAGCGACATGGAGTTGTCCCGGTTGGGCGTCGACCGGCGGACGGCGCTGGACCCGGGTTGGAGCATCGGGGCGGCCCGGCACGTCTGGTCGCGTACCGGCGATTTTGGCCACTGGCACTGCACGGCGTCGCGGTGACGCGTGATGCTGCCCGCCCGGGTCCACGGACCGGGCGGGCAGCATCCCCCGTCACACCGACCGACGGCTCACGGCCGCAGCCGGTTGGCGTACACGTGCGCGCCCACGGAACGGCCGGTGGCGAGTCCGGCGTCCGCGTCGAACCGGTAGTGCACGCCGAGGTAGATGCGGCTCAGCGCGTTCTCCTCGGCGGCGTGGTCGAAGCCGGGCATGTGCCGGACCACGCCCTCCGCGTGCGGGTCGTCGGTGGTGGCGTCGAAGGCGATCGCGTCGGTGCCGAAGAACCTCTTCATCACGGCCGACCAGGCCCCCGCGAAGGTGGCGTGCCCGGAGATGTAGGCCGGGAAGGCCGGCGTGTACGGCATCCCGGCGCGATCCTGGGACAGCGGCTGCCAACCGGCGCCGCCCATCGCCTCGATGGCCGTCACCGGCCGCCACAGGTCGATCGGTGTCTGGTACTTGGCGTCCCAGGCGGCGATGGCGGCGTCGGCGAGCGCGAGAGCGACCAGCCCGAAGAGCCGGGCGTTGGCCAGGATGCCGAGCTGACGTTGCTCCGACACGATCCGGGTGTGCGAGAAGAGCTGACCCGGTGGCTTGTACGTACCTCCCAGGTCGTTGGCCCAGAAGAACGCGATCTGCGTCTGCTCGGGGGTCCGCAGCGACGACGTCTGACCGCCGTAGTCACGGATCTCCTGCACCTGGTCGCGGTATTCCTGCTCGCCGAGCAGGTCGGCGTAACCTCCGGTCACCCCGGCGGGTAGCCCGGGGCGGAACTGACGGCCGGAGGTGAGCGCGAACGGGGTGACGAGGCCCCAGTTCGGGCTGACCGCCGCCTTTCCGTTGGTCGGCCGCCACGACCCGGGCACGGCGTCCAGTTGGTACGGCGTGTTGTTGCCGGAGCCGTCGTTGGCGCGGGCCTGGAGGTTGGCGGTGGCCGCCGCCGCGCCGACGGTGTCACCACGGGCGACCTCGGCGGCGTTCACCCCCGACGGCCGGAGGGCGACAGCGCCGGCGAGGGCCTGGGTGTAGGACTGGCCCTGACCGCCGTACAGGGCGGTCAGCACGTCGTACGCGGCCCGGTCGATGGCGGCGTGCAGGGACGGCGCCACGACGTTGTCCATGGTGCCCGGGTAACTGACAGGCACCCGTACCCGGTAGGGATTTCCGACGCCGGTGACCGAGACGGCGGCGTCGTGCATCGCCGCGTGCAGGATGGCGGCCTCCCGGGAGGAGGAGGTGGGCGGCAGGTCCAGCGCCTGGTAGGTGCGCAGCAGCACGCCGTTCCAGTACAGGATCGGATCGGTGGCCGGGTCGACGGCCAAAGGGCTGAGCGAGACGTTGTCGAACCGGACCGTCGAGGAGGCCTGGCCACCGAGGTGGAACAGGAGCACCGCCTTCGGGTCACCGAACGCGGAGGTGAAGTCGAAGGTGAACCGGCGCATCGTGGGGGTTAGCGCGACGCTCTGGTCGACGGCGGAGGTGAAGGGCGTGTCCGCCCGGGAGACCGAGACGCGCAGGGAGCGGCTGACGTCCGCGGCGGCGTCGAACTGCAACCGGTACGGCTGCGCGGCCGTCACTCCGAACTCGAAGTGGCCGACCAGGTCCTCCCAGACGGGCTTGCCGACCGTCGCGCTGGTGCGGACGCGCAGTTGCCCGGCGTTGACCGTCGTGCTGGTCGAGGCGAGCCGGGTCCACCAGGGCTGGGTGCTGCCGTTGTCGAACGTGCCGTTGAGGATGAGGTCGCCCGGGGCGGCGGCGGCCGGCGTGGGCCGGACGAGGGCCGTGAGGGTGCTGGCGAGGGCGACCGCGAGCACCACGCTGAGCAGGCGACGAAGGTGCCGTGTGTTGATCGGTGGGGACATCGAGAGCCTTTCCGGTCCAGGGACCGGCGACGACCAGGTCGTTGCCGTGAGGATCGGCTCAACGTAGGAGCGTTCGCGCTGTTCACGGCCTCCGAACAGCGCTCGGAACGGGCCCGTACGGCGGCGGGCGCCGGCATCCGTCAGGACACCGGCGCCCGCGTGGGGCGAACCGTCGACTCAGCCGATCGTCTCGCGCTCCCGCCAGGCGGCGCGCAGCGAGGTCCGGCCGTTGGTGCGCAGGAGTGAACCCTCGTAGACCCGGGCCCCGGCGATCACGAACGCAGCGGCCGCGACCAGCAGGATGACCAGCGAGACGATCGGTTCCCAGGTGGCCGCGTCACCGGTGAACAGCCGCAGTGGCATGGCCGTCGGCGACGAGAACGGCAGGTACGACAGCACCCGCATCGCCGTGGCGTTGTCGTTCAGGAAGATCACCGCGAAGAACGGCAGCATCACGGCGAACTGCACGGGTGTCGACACGGCGGCGATGTCCTCCTGCCGGTTGGCCAGCGCGCCGGCTGCCGCCCACATCGCGGCGAGCAGCACGAAACCGAGCAGGAAGAACGGCACGAACCAGCCGATCGCCGGGGCGAGCAGGCTGAGCAGGCCACCGCTGTCGCCGATCTGCATGCCGAGCACCGCCACCACGGCGATGAGCGCGATCTGTGCGAACGCCAGGATGCCGCCGGCCACCACCTTGCCGGCCAGCAACGCCCGCACCGGCACCGCCGCGACCAGGATCTCCACGATGCGGGTCTGCTTCTCCTCGGTGACGCTCTGCGCGATCTGCAGGCCGAAGGTCTGCGACGTGATGAAGAAGACGAACGCGAAGACGAACGGCACCAGGAACGCCACCACCGGGTCGACCGCGTCCGGGTCGAGCAACTGCACCGGCGGCGAGGTGCTCAGCGCCTGGACCACGTCGGTGGGGGACTCGTCCATCGCGAGAACCTTCGGACCGGAGACCACCGCCGCGTCCACGTCACCGTCGCGGACGGCCTGCTCGGCGGCCCGGTCGTCGGCGACCACGCGGACGTCGAGTCCGGCGTCCCGCAGCGGCCCGGCTGCCTCCTGGGTGACGGCCACAGTGTCCGGACCGCCGGAGAGCAGCGGCGGCAGGATGGTGCCCGCCGCCGCGATCAGCAGGAAGAAGAGGGTGCCGAACAGGAAGGTGCGGTCGCGGAGTTTGACGCGGATCTCGCGTTCGGCGACCAGCCGGGTGGCCTGGGTGACGTTCACTGGGTGACCTCTCGGAAGATCTCGGTGAGCGAGGGGCTGACCGGGCGGAAGGCGCGGACCGGGCCGCGGGCGAGGGCCGCCTGCAGCACGGGCTGTTCGTCGGCGCCGGCCGGCAGGTCGAAGACGACTCGAGCACCGTCCAGTTCGACCAGGGTGACCCCTGGCTGGTCGCGTACCCAGCCGGCGTCGCCGGCCACCACCAGCTCGTAGCGGGGCACGGTGTACGAGTCGCGCAGTTGCTGCCGGCTGCCGGCGGCGCGGATCACCCCGTCGCCGATGATCACCAGGTCGTCGCAGAGGCGCTCCACGACGTCGAGCTGGTGGCTGGAGAAGAGCACCGGCGCTCCGGCCGAGGCGCGTTCCCGCAGCACTGTGACGACGGTGTCGACGGCGAGGGGGTCGAGGCCGGAGAACGGCTCGTCGAGCACCAGCACCTCGGGGTCGTGCACCAGCGCGGCGGCGATCTGGGCCCGTTGCTGGTTGCCCAGCGACAGCGTCTCCAGCAGGTCGTCGCCGCGCGCACCGAGCCCGACCCGTTCCAGCAGGGTGTCGGTGGCGCGCCGAGCCGCCGGTGCGTCCAGGCCGTGCAGCCGGCCCAGGTAGGTCACCTGCTCCCGGGTGGTCATCTTGGGGTAGAGGCCGCGCTCCTCCGGCATGTAACCGAAGCGCTGGCGGTCCTGCCGGGTCAGGGTCCTGCCACCCCAGCTCACCTCGCCGGCGTCGGCGGACAGCACACCCAGGATGATCCGCATGGTGGTGGTCTTGCCGGCGCCGTTGGCGCCGACGAAGCCGGTCATCCGGCCGGCGGCCACCTCGAAGGACACGTTCTTGAGCACCTGCCGGTCGCCGAAACTGCGGTCGACGCCGTCGAGGCGAAGCGTTCTGGTCACGCATCCACGCTAGATCGAATGCGGCGTCACGCCGTCCGTCCGAGGACTGAGCGGGTGGGTCCGTCCTACGACGGATGGCGGTCACCCGCCGGGCCGGACCACCCCGTTCTCGTACGCGAACACCACCGCCTGGACCCGGTCGCGCAGGCCCAGTTTGGCCAGCACCCGACTCACGTGCGTCTTCACCGTCGCCTCGCCCAGGTGGATGCTCGCGGCGATCTCGGCGTTGCTCGACCCGCCGGCGAGCAGCACCAGCACCTCCCGTTCCCGCGGGGTCAGCCCGGCCAGCGCGGCGTCGGCCTCCGGTCCCCGGTGGGCGGTGCCCGCCGGGTCACCGGGACGGGCGAACGTGGAGATCACCCGCCGGGTGATCTCCGGGGCGAGCAGGCCGTCGCCCCTGGCCAGCACACGAATCGCCTCGATCAGCTCCTCCGGCGTGCCGTTCTTCAGCAGGAAGCCGCTGGCACCGGCCCGCAGCGCGGCGAAGAGGTAGTCGTCGCGGTCGAAGGTCGTGAGGATCAGCACCGCCGGCCCACCGGGCCCGTCGGCGGTGATCTGCCGGGTGGCCTCCAGGCCGTCCATCCCGGGCATCTCCACGTCCATGAGTACGACATCCGGGCGGGTGGCTCGGGTCATGGTGACGGCCCGTTCGCCGTCGGCCGCCTCGCCGACCACCTCGATGTCGTCCTCCACCTCGAGGATGACCCGGAAGCCGGTGCGGACGAGGTGCTGGTCGTCGGCGAGCAGCACCCGGACGGTCGGACCCGGGGCCGACGTCTCGCCGGTCGGTGCGGCGCTCATGCCGAACGCGCCGTGTCGACGACCGGCTGCTGCTCGTCGCTCGGCGCCCGCTGTGCGCCCACCGGCGGGTCCGCCGCTGCCGGCAGTGGGAAGCGGGCGCGTACCCGCCAGCCGCCACCGGCGCGCGGCCCGGCCTCCAGGTCGCCGTCGTGGGCGCTGACCCGTTCGTGCATCCCGATCAGGCCCAGCCCGAGGGCGTTGACCTGGCGGCCAGCTCGTCCGTCGTCGGTCACGTCGACCTCCACCTCGCGGGCCAGGTACCGGACCCGCACGTCCAACACGTTCGCTCCGGCGTGCTTCAGGGTGTTGGTCACCGCCTCCTGCGTCACCCGGTAGGCCGCCTGCGAGACCGACTCGGGCAACGCGACCGCGTCGCCGTACACCCCGAGGGTTGCCGTGAGGCCCGCGGCTCGGGCCCGCTCGACCAGCTCGCCGATCCGTTCGACGCCGCCGGTCGCTGGCGGCTCGGCGTCGGCGTTGGCGGGGGCCCGCAGCACGCCGAGCATCCGACGCAGCTCGTCGACGGCGGTGCGGGCGCTCTGCTCGATGGCGGTGAGGGCCGTGCGGGCCTTGCCAGGGTCGCGGTCGAAGACCCGGCGGCAGGCGGACGCCTGCACCCCCATGACCGACACGTGGTGGGCGACCACGTCGTGCAGCTCCCGGGCGATCCGGACCCGTTCGCCGAGCACCGCCCGTTCCCGAGCCTCGGCCTGGGACCGGCGCAGGTCCTCGGCCTGGGTCCGCAGCTCGTGTTCGCGGCGCGCGGCGACCCAGGCGGTCTCGCCGAAGAAGTACGCGAAACCGAAGACCAGCACGTTGACCAGGACGCCGGTGACCATCGCGGCGAGCACCGGTGGCACCGGCCCGACGGCGTCGGCGAAGGCGCCGGGCGGGATGTGGTCGATGGACACCGCGTAGTAGATCCCCAGCCAGGCGAACATCGTGGCGATCACGCCGATCCGCAGCCGGCGGGACCGCTGACGGTCCTGCCCCCAGGCGCCCACGGTGTAGAGGGCGCAGAACAGGGCCCACGAGGAGAACTGGGTCTCCGGGGCCGAGCGCGCCTGCGCGGCGATGAACGCCACCGAGATGATCAGCAGGGTCGCGGCCGGCCAGCGTCGCCGCCAGATCAGCGGCAGGGTCACCGCGACGGTCCAGAACAGCTGCTCCGGCCCGGACGGCGGCGGACCCAGCATGAACGCCCCGGTGCTGCGGGCCAGGGTGAGGCTCACCAGGGCCAGCGCGGTCACCCCGAGGCCGAGCCAGAGGTCGACCCGACGCTGCTCTGCCGTCGGGCCGGGTCGGCGCCAGTCCTCTCGCGATGACGTGCTCATCCAGGAACGATGCCACGGAACCCCCGGTGCCCGTCCACCGGGCGGGGCCGCCGCCAGCTCCTGCCGACGGGCGACGGCCCGGCGTGGGGTGCGCGCCGGGCCGTCGTGTCGGGTGTCGCTCACGCCGTCTGGCGGCGCGTCTTCAGAGCGGTGTCGATCAGGTCCCAGACCAGGATCGCGGCTGTGCCGACCGCGATGGCGACCCCGATGAGGTTGCGGTTGTCCGCGTCCGCCAGCCAGCTCAGCCGCTCGCCCAGGTCCGCGTTGAGCAGCCGGTCGGAGAGCGCCAGCCACACCAGCGGCACCGAGAACGCGAGGTTGAGCAGCGCCTTGGTCCCGAACAGCGCCCAGTTCCACTGCCCGATCCGGTACTTGACGATCTCGAACACCAGGGTGCCGAGCAGGACGACGATCAGTGCCGGCAGCCAGAAGGACCACAGCGCCGGGTCGAGGATCGGGATGTTGTCGCCGTCGGTGTCGCGTACCCAGGACCGGTAGTGCTGGAACGGTAGGTAGCCGATCGTGCCCACCAGAACGACCACCGACGCGATGGTGTCGGCGAGGGACACGTCGCGGTGCGCCGGGACGTCGGGCAGTTGGTCGACCGTCCAGTCCGGCAGGTCCACGGCCGGTTGGGAGCGTTCGATGATCGCAAAGGTCAGGGTAAGCCAGAAACCGATGTGCACGCCCACGTGCAGGGCGACGACGAGACCTGGCCCGATGGCGCCGAAACCGCTGCCCTCGGCGACCTTGACGATGGCGACGATCGTGCCGACGAGCGCCGGGATGAAGCTGAGCAGCAGTTTCAGCAGGCGCAGCCAGACCAGGTAGTAGGTCGGGCCGATGAGCTGCAACCGGCGATCGGCGTACCGGGCGGCCAACTCGTCCGGGTTGCCCAGCTCGGTGAGCACCTCCCGCTCGGCGGTGGGGGCGTCCCGGCCGCTGCCGGTCCGATCCTCGATCATGTCCTCGATCGAGGCGCGCAGCTCGCTGGCGATCTCGTCCCGGCGCTGGGTGGGCACCGAGCGCAGGGTGGCGGCGAGGTAGCGGTCGGTCAGGGTGTTCATCGGTCGGCTCCTTGAATCAGCCCGGTGATGGAGGTCTGTACGGCGGCGAGGTCGTCGAGGAGCCGGGTCAGCATCGACTCGCCCTCGTCGCTGGTCCGGTAGAACTTGCGCGGCCGGCTCTCCGCGGTGTTCCACTCGCTGGTCAGCAGCCCCTGGTCCTCCAGGCGGCGCAGCAGCGGGTAGAGCGTGTTGGCGTCGACCGGGAAGCCGTGGTCGGTGAGCCGTTGCAGCAGTGCGTAGCCGTAGTCCGGTCGGCGCAACGCGACCAGGCTGGCCACCACGACGGTGCCTCGACGCAACTCCTGTAGGTGCGTCCGTAGAACGTCCTCGCTAACCATGTGTCACACCATACTGTGTGGCGCACAGTGTTGTCTACGCCAATAGCATCGTGTCACTCACAGATGCACTGGACGGGTGGCCGTGCCGGGCAGCACGAGGGGCGCCCGGCACGGGCCGGACGCCCCGAGATCTGACACGGATCAGCAGGTCGAGCCCTGCCGGAAGTTCCGCTCGACGAAGCTGGCCGGGCCGACCTGGAAGTAGCCCACGCCCGGCCGGATCGGATGCCCGGTGAACAGCTCGACCCGCGAGCCGACCCGCACGAGGTAAGCCTCGGCGTCCCCCGCGTCGTTGCGGATCAGCGAACCCCGCCGGCCGTAGATGTCCTCCAACTCGTCGAAGGACATGCCGACCATTGCTCCGGCGGGGGATCGTGGCGGCGCGGTGGCCGTACCGACCTCCACCAGCCGGCCGTCGCGGAAGGCCAGGATGAGCACCCCGGCCCAGGAACCGGTCACGCCGGCGTGCACCACCCCGCCACAGGCCGTCGCCGTCCAGCCAATGCGCCCGGCCGCGGTGAGCGCCGCCAGGTCGGCGCCGATCCGGTACGCCCCGGCGCCGCCGACGCCGAGCACCTGCGGGTGGCTGTGCCCGGCCGCGGCGAGTGGTCCGTGCGTCGAGGCCGGCGCGGTGCCGCCCGACACCGGAGCCGCCGAGGCCGGACCGGCGCCGACCAGCGGGACGAGTGTGCCGAGCGCCAGCGCGGCGGTGGTGAGGAGGATCGAGGGTCGGTTCATCATGCGCTCCTTCGGTGATGGGTCTCTGCCCTGTTAGTCACCGCGCCCGGCCCAACGGTTCGTCGGCTTTCCGACCAGCCCGGTCTACTGTGCAGAGAGACGCCGACCGACCGTGCTGGCCGGGGGTGACGCGGTGACGGCTCCGCAACGGATCGGGCCCTACTCCATCGAGCGGCTGCTGGGCGTCGGATCGTTCGCGACCGTCTGGCTGGGCTACGACCCGGTGCTCGACGGGTACGTGGCGATCAAGGTGCTGGCCGAGAACTGGAGCCACGACCTGCGGGTCCGGGAACGCTTCCGCGACGAAGCGCGGCTGCTGCGCCGGCTGGAGCACGAGCGGTTGGTCCGGGTGCACGCCGTCGGTGAGCTGCCCGACGGACGGCCGTACGCCGTGCTGGCCTGGGCGAACGGGGGCAGCCTCCGGGACCGGCTGGCTTTCGCTGAGATTTCCGTGCCTGCGGCGCTGCGCCTGCTCGGCGAGATCTGCGCGGGCGTGAGCGTGCTGCACCGCCACGGCGTCGTGCACCGCGACCTCACCCCCGGCAACATCCTGTTCCACTCCACTCCGGCGCCCTCCGGCCCGGAACCCACCGGGTCGCCCTCCGGCGCGGAACCCAGCGGGAACGCCTCCGGCGTCGAGTCCACCGGCGCGACCTCCGGCGCCGAGCGGGTGCTGATCGCCGACCTCGGTCTCGCCAAGGCGCTCGCCGCCGCCTCCGGCCTCACCGCCCGGGCCGGTACGCCCGGCTACATGGCGCCGGAGCAGGACGACCCGGGCGCGGTGATCGACACCCGCGCCGACGTGTACGGGCTCGGACGGCTCGGGATCCGCCTGCTCGCCGCGGCCCCCGGGCCCGACCCGCCCAGGTCGGCCGGCGCCCTGCGACTGCGCGACGGCGTGTCGCCACGGGTAGCGGCGGTGCTCGTCCGGGCCACCGCTCACCGGCCCGGCGACCGCTATCCGGACGCCGCCGCGCTGCACGCCGCGCTCGACCGGGCCGTCGATCCCGTCCGGCAGTCGTCGCCGATGGCCCGTCGCCCGTACCGGATGCTGCTGGCCGGGGCGGCCGTCGCGGCCGTCGCCGTCGTGGGCGCCGAGCCGGGCGGCACCGGGGCCGAACGCGACACCTACACCGCCGGACCGCTCACCGTGACGTTGCCGGACGGCTGGTCGGCCACCGGGGCGACCTGGGCCGGTCAGTACGACGCCGACGGCGAAGCGGAACCGGCGCTGGTGATGTCGCCGCAGCCCCGCCGCTGGGCCGCCGACCCCGGGGTGCCCGGCGCGTTCGTCGGCGTCTCCGTCAGCACGGCGGCGCGCACCACGCCGGCCGGGTTCCTGGCCGGGCGCACACACGGGGACTGCACGTCCGCGCCGGTGCGCACCACCCGCCAGGCGGGCGTCGAGTGGACCGTGGTGGCGTACCGCTGCGACCGGGACCGGCCGCGGATCGTCGAGTCGGCCGGCCTGCATCCCGCCCGCGGCGCTCTGGTGTACGTGCAGGTCGTGCCACCGCTGGACGGCGGACCCGACTTCGTGGACGGGCTGCTCGCCGGCGTGCGGGTGCGCTGAACGGCGCTCCGTGGTGACGGGCGACCATGCGCGGGCCGGTCAGATCGCGGCGGGCTAGCGGACCACCACGGTGATGATGTGCTCCCGGTCCTGCTGGGGGATCGTGACGTCGACGGTGCCGGGGCGGACGAACCGGATGTCCACCACGCCGGCCTCGTAGTTCTGCGAGACCAGCTCCGGGCGGTCGACGGTGACCAGGCCGGGGCCGATGCCCTGGATCCGCAGCACCGCGCCGGCGGCGAAGCAGAGGGACCGCAGCAGCTCAAGCTCGGTCTCGGCCAGCGGCAGGTCGTAGCGCACGGCCCCCTGGCAGCTCGTGGTCGGCCCGGTCGACGTGGCGGCCGGGCGGTGCGGCGTACCCCTGGCGGTGGTCGGTGCGGGCGGTGCCGCGACCGGACGCCCGCTGGTCGACGGCGGTCGGGACGGAGATGCGGTGGGCGCCGGGATCGCCGAGGGGGTCGGCGACGGTCGGGACTCGGCGGGTGGTTGCACGGGCAGCGGCGCGACCGCGTCGGCGCCGCCGCAGGCCGCGACCGCCACGGCGGCCACGAGGGCGACGCCACCGGCGAGGAGCCAGCGGATCCAGGGGAGTCGCGCGGCGGGGCTCATTCGGCGCCGAGTCGTTGCCGGACCTGCCGCCGGGCCAGGTGCAGCCGGGACTTCACCGTGCCCACCGGCACGTCGAGCAGCGCCGCGATCTCGGGATAACTCAGCCCGAGGACGTCGCGTAGGGCAACCACCTCGGCCAGGTCGGGGCGGACCGCGTCGAAGGCGTCGAGCAGGTCGAGGCGGGTGCCCGCGACCACGCTGGTCCGTCGTGGGTCGGCCTGCTCGGGCACGGGTACGCCGCCGGCCTCCAACCGCCAGCGGCGGCGCAGCGTGCGGTACGTCGAGCGGGCCCGGTTGGCGGTCAGCCGGTGCAGCCAGGTGCGGAACGAGGAGCGCCCCTCGAACCGGGTGATCCCGTTGGCCAGCGCCAGCAGGGTGTCCTGGCAGGCCTCCTCGGCGTCCTCCCGGTTGGGTAGGAAGCGTGCGCACAGCCCCAGCACCTCGGGGCGTACCGCGAGCAGCAGGGCGTCCAGGGCCGCCGGGTCGCCGTGCGCGGCGGACCGGGCCAGCGCGTCGATGTCGTCCGCGTCGGGCATGCCGGGTGTCCAATGCTCGCCGGTGCCGATCCCCGAGCGTACGACCGGTGCGGCCGTCGCGCCCCGGTACGGTCCGGCACCCGACGCGTTACTCGAAGCGGGACACGTCTCCGGCACCCCTGCGCAGGATCTCCGGCTCGGGGCCGGACAGGTCGATCACGGTCGTCGGCTCCTTGCCGCAGTCGCCGGCGTCGAGCACCGCGTCGAGCTGGTGGTCGAGCCGTTCCTTGATCTCCCACCCCTGGGTCATCGGCTCGTCGTCGCCGGGCAGGACCAGGGTGCTCGACACCAGCGGCTCGGCCAGCTCGGCCAGCAGCGCCTGGGTGACGGTGTGCCGGGGTACGCGCACCCCGACGGTGCGCTTCTTCGGGTGCAACATCCGGCGGGGCACCTCCTTCGTGGCCGGCAGGATGAACGTGTAGCTGCCCGGGGTGGACGCCTTCACCAGCCGGAAGACCGCGTTGCTGATCCGGACGAACTGGCCGAGCTGCGCAAAGTCCCGGCAGACCAGCGTGAAGTGGTGCCGGTCGTCGAGGTGGCGGACCTGGCGGATCCGGTCCAGCCCGTCCTGGTTGCCCAGCTGGATGCCCAGGGCATAGCAGGAGTCCGTCGGGTAGGCGACCAGCCCACCACCGCGGATCAGGTCGGCGACCTGGCCGATGATCCGGGGCTGGGGGTTCTCCGGGTGCACGTCGTAGTACCTCGCCATCCTCAAGAGCCTAGGCGCACTCGCGGGCGAGTAGGAGACGAGGGCCACGACCGTCGGCGCGGACGGTGGAGCCGCCGAGATCACCTCGGTAGGGTAGGTCCCGGTCGGCTCCGACCAACAAGATCCACACCGCCGGGGGGCGCCAGGCATGGCCGATTCGTTCGCGCATCTGCACGTGCACACGGAATACTCGATGCTCGACGGAGCGGCCCGCCTCAAGGACCTGTTCGCCGAGGCCAAGCGGCTCGGCATGTCCGCCGTGGCGATCACCGACCACGGCAACATGCACGGCGCGAACGACTTCTACAACCAGGCGATGGCCGCCGGGATCACCCCGATCCTGGGCGTCGAGGCGTACGTGGCGCCGGAGTCGCGCTACCACAAGGCACGGGTCAAGTGGGGTCGGCCGGAGCAGAAGAGCGACGACATCTCCGGTAACGGCGCGATCACCCACAAGACGATGTGGGCGAAGAACGCGCGGGGCCTGAAGAACCTGTTCACCCTCAACTCGCGCGCGTCCATGGAGGGGCACTACGTCAAGTGGCCCCGGATGGACATGGAGCTGATCGCTGAGCACGCCGAGGGGATCATGGCCACCACCGGCTGCCCGTCCGGTGCGGTGCAGACCCGGCTGCGGCTGGGCCAGTTCGACGAGGCGCTCAAGGTCGCCGCGAGCTACCAGGACATCTTCGGCAAGGAAAACTACTTCCTGGAGATCATGGATCACGGCCTCTCCATCGAGAGCCGGGTCCGTGAGGGGCTCACCGAGATCGCCCGCAAACTGGACATCCCGCCGGTGGTCACCAACGACTCGCACTACACCCACGAGGCGCAGGCCACCGCCCACGACGTGCTGCTCTGTGTGCAGACCGGTAGCAACATCGACGACCCGAACCGGTTCCGGTTCGAGGGTGGCGGTTACTTCATCAAGAGCGCCGACCAGATGCGCGCTGTGGACTCGTCCGAGCTGTGGCAGGAGGGCTGCCGCAACACCCTGCTGGTCGCCGAGAAGGTCGACCCGACCGGCATGTTCGAGTTCCACAACCTGATGCCGCGGTTCCCGGTGCCCGACGGGGAGACCGAGGAGTCCTGGTTCCGCAAGGAGACGTTCGCCGGTCTGGCCCGCCGCTACCCGAACGGCATTCCGGAGGGGCATGTCGTCCAGGCGGAGTACGAGCTGGGCGTCATCAACCAGATGGGCTTCCCGTCCTACTTCCTCGTGGTCGCCGACTTCATCCAGTGGGCGAAGAACCAGGGCATCGCTGTGGGCCCGGGTCGTGGTTCCGCCGCCGGGTCGCTCGTCGCGTACGCGCTGGGCATCACCGACCTTGACCCGATCCAGCACGGCCTGATCTTCGAGCGGTTCCTCAACCCCGAGCGGGTCTCGATGCCGGATGTCGACATCGACTTCGACGAGCGTCGGCGCGGTGAGGTGATCAAGTACGTCACCGACAAGTGGGGTGAGGACAAGGTCGCCCAGATCGCCACCTTCGGCACGATCAAGGCGAAGGCTGCGATCAAGGACTCGGCCCGGGTCCTCGGCTTCCCGTACGCGGTCGGCGACCGGATCACCAAGGCCATGCCACCGGCGGTGATGGGCAAGGACATCCCGCTCACCGGCATCTTCGACAACAAACACCCCCGCTACGCCGAGGCGGGTGAGATCCGCGGCCTGTACGACTCCGACCCGGACGTCCGCAAGGTGATCGACACGGCCAAGGGCATCGAGGGGCTGATCCGGCAGACCGGAGTGCACGCCGCCGGCGTCATCATGTCCGCCGAGCCGATCATCGAGCACATCCCGTTGACGCGCCGCGACGCCGACGGGGCGATCATCACTCAGTTCGACTACCCGACCTGCGAGTCGCTCGGGCTGCTGAAGATGGACTTCCTCGGCCTGCGCAACCTGACGATCATCGACGACGCGGTCAAGAACATCGAGCTGAACCACGGTCGGAAGCTCGACCTGCTGGGCCTGCCGCTGGACGACAAGGCCGCGTACGAGCTGCTGGCCCGCGGTGACACCCTGGGCGTGTTCCAGCTCGACGGTGGGCCGATGCGGTCCCTGCTGCGGCTGATGAAGCCGGACAACTTCGAGGACATCTCCGCCGTCCTGGCCCTGTACCGACCCGGTCCGATGGGCGTCGACTCACACACCAACTACGCGCTGCGCAAGAACAAGCTCCAGGAGATCACGCCGATCCACCCGGAGCTGGAAGAACCGCTGCGGGAGATCCTGGAGCCCACCCACGGCCTGATCGTCTACCAGGAGCAGGTGCAGCGCGCCGCGCAGATCCTCGCCGGCTACACCCTCGGCCAGGCGGACCTGCTGCGCCGGGCCATGGGTAAGAAGAAGAAGGAGATCCTCGACAAGGAGTTCATCCCGTTCCGGGACGGCTGCCGCGAGCGCGGCTACTCCGACGAGGCGATCCAGGCGGTGTGGGACGTCCTGGTGCCCTTCGCTGGCTACGCCTTCAACAAGGCGCACTCCGCCGCGTACGGCCTGGTCTCCTACTGGACCGCGTACCTGAAGGCGCACTACCCGGCCGAGTACATGGCCGGGCTGCTGACCAGCGTCGGCGACGACAAGGACAAGATGGCGCTCTACCTGGCCGAGTGTCGCCGGATGCGCATCCAGGTGCTGCCGCCGGACGTGAACACCTCGGCCGGGCCGTTCACCCCGGTCGGCAAGGACATCCGCTTCGGTCTGGCCGCCGTGCGCAACGTCGGCGCGAACGTCGTCGCCTCGATCATGCGGTGCCGGGAGGAGAAGGGCGACTACGCCGACTTCTACGACTTCCTGTCCAAGGTGGACGCGGTGGTCTGCAACAAGAAGACCATCGAATCCTTGATCAAGGCTGGTGCGTTCGACTCGCTGGACCACCCTCGCAAGGGTCTGCTCGCGGTGCACGCGGACGCCATCGACGCGTACGCCGATGTCAAGCGCAAGGAGGCGGTCGGCCAGTACGACCTGTTCGGCGCCGGCTTCGGAGACGCCGACACCGGCAGCACGACGGTGATGCCGGTCATCGGCGACAGCGAGTGGGACAAGCGCGACAAGCTGGCCTTCGAGCGCGAGATGCTCGGCCTGTACGTCTCCGACCACCCACTGTTCGGCCTGGAGCACATCCTCAACGCGGCGGCCGACACCACCATCGCCTCCCTGGCCGAGGACGGCGCGGTGCCCGACGGGGCGGTGGTCACCCTCGCCGGCATCCTGTCCGGTGTGCAGCGCCGGGTCACCAAGCAGGGCCGTGCCTGGGCCTCGGCCACCCTGGAGGACCTGGCCGGTGGGGTCGAGACGCTGTTCTTCCCCAACACCTACGAGGTGATCGGGCAGTACATCGCCGAGGACGCCATCGTGGTCGTCAAGGGTCGGGTGGACCGCCGCGACGACACCCCACGGATCATGGCGATGGACATGTCCATGCCGGACGTCAGCACCAGCGCCACCAACAAGCCGGTCACCCTCACCATTCCGGTGCACCGCTGCACACCGCCGCTGGTGGAGAAACTCAAGGAAACCCTGGTGCTGCACCCCGGCGACACTGAGGTGCACGTCAAACTCCAGAACGGTGGGCGCACCACCACCCTGCGGCTGGGCCCGTTCCGGGTGGCGGCGACGACCGCACTGATGGGTGACCTGAAGAGCGTCCTCGGCCCGGCCAACGTGAGCTGACCGGGCCGCGGCCCAGCCGGCGTACACCGGCCGGGCCGCGAACGGCCGCCGGTCAGCCCCGCTCGGGGGCGCTGATCTCCCGTAGTTGGCCGTCGGCCAACCGCAACCAGCGCTGCACGCCGATCTCGGCGAGGAACCGTTCGTCGTGGCTGACCACCACGAACGCACCCTGGTACGCGGACAGCGCGCTCTCCAACTGGGCGACGCTGACGAGGTCCAGGTTGTTGGTCGGCTCGTCGAGCAGCAGCAGTTGCGGCGCCGGCTCGGCGCAGAGCACACACGCGAGGGTCGCGCGCAGCCGCTCACCGCCGGAGAGCACCCCGACGGGCAGGTTCACCCGGGAGCCCCGGAACAGGAACCGGGCGAGCAGGTTCATCCGCTGCGCGTCCGGCAGGCTCGGCGCGTACGCGGCAAAGTTCTCCGCCACCGTACGGTCGAGGTCCAGCAGGTCCAGCCGCTGCGACAGGTACGCGATCCGCCCGTCCGCCCGCCGGATGTCGCCGCCGGCCGGTTCGAGATCACCGTTGACGAGGCGCAGCAGTGTCGACTTGCCGACGCCGTTCGCCCCGGTGAGCGCGATCCGCTCCGGCCCCCGGATCACCAGGTCGGCGCCGTCGCCGCCGAACAGTTCCCGGTCGTCGAAGCGGGCCCGCATCCCCTGGCCGGAGAAGACCGTGCGCCCGCCGGGGACGGTGGTGTCCGGCAGGTCCACGGTGATCCGGTCCTCGTCGCGTACCGCCCGGCCGGCTTCGTCGAGGCGCGCCTGGGCCGAACCGACCCGGTTGGAGTGGGTTTCCTGCGCCCGGCCCGCCGACTCCTGCGCACTGCGCTTCAGCCCACCGGCCACGATCCGCGCCAGGCCGGCGTTCTTGAGGTTCTTCGAGGCGTTGCTGGCCCGCCGGTCGGCCCGCTCCCGGGCCTGCTGCATCTCCCGCTTCTCCCGTTTGACCTCCTGCTCGGCGTTGCGCAGGTTGCTCTCGGCCACCTCCCGCGCCGCCTGCACCGCCTCGGTGTACGCGGTGAAGTTGCCCCCGTACCAGCGGATTTCCCCGCGGTCCAGTTCGGCGATGCGGTCCATCCGGTCCAGCAGTTCCCGGTCGTGGCTGACCAGCAGCAGGCAGCCGGACCAGTCGGTGAGCACGTCGTAGAGCTTGTGCCGAGACTCCAGGTCCAGGTTGTTGGTCGGCTCGTCGAGCAGCAGCACGTCCGGGCGGCGCAGCAGTTGCGCCGCCAGACCGAGGGAGACCACCTGGCCGCCGCTGAGGGTGTGCAGCCGCCGGTCGAGTGACAGCTCACCGAGGCCGAGCCGGTCCAGTTCGGCGCGGGTGCGTTCCTCGATGTCCCAGTCGTCGCCGATCGTGGCGAAGTGCGCCTCGCTGGCGTCGCCGGCCTCGATGGCGTGCAGGGCCGCGATCCGCTCGGCGACGCCGAGGACCTGCGCCACGGTCAGGTCGCCGACCAGTGGCAGGGTCTGCGGGAGGTAGCCGAGCAGGCCGTCGACGGTGACGCTGCCGCCGCTGGGCCGCAGCTCCCCGGCGATCAGCCGCAGCAGGGTGCTCTTGCCGGCGCCGTTGGGCGCGACCAGGCCGGTGCGCCCGCCCGGGACGGTGAAGGACAGCTCCGAGAAGACCGGGGTGTCGTCCGGCCAGGAGAAGGACAGGTTCGAGCAGACGATGAACGCATCAGACATGAGAGTGACCTCAAAGGGTGGGGTGGGCGCGCCTAGGTCGCCCGACGACAACGGGAACCGGTGGAACGACGGCATGGCCTCGGCGGCTGCGCCTACGCGCGCCGAACCGATGGCCGAACACGTCCGGTCTCACCCGGAGATGTCGTCGTCACCCACCATGTCTGGTCTCCCTGGTCGTGCCACCAACCCAACTCGCCAAGTCTAACAACGGATCTTCACCCCGCCACCGCAATAGGGTGCAGCGCTCGGTGTATAGGTCAGGCTATAGTTGGTCCATGTCTCATGAGCCGCCACGTCGCTCGGCGATCAGGACGACAACGGATGTCCGCGACTGGCTGCGATCCCTGCGTCAGGCCGACCCCGCGACGTACCGGTCGGTCAACGTGGCGATCGACATGCTCGCGGAGACCGGTCCGGGCCTGGGGCGTCCGCTGGTTGACACCCTCAGGGGTTCGACCATCAGCAACCTCAAGGAACTGCGACCGAGATCTGGAAGGGACGTCGCCGTTCGCGTGCTGTTCGTCTTCGATCCTTGGTCTCAGGCCGTGCTGCTGGTGGCCGGTAACAAGGCAGGCGACTGGAATCGATGGTACGAGAAAGCGATCCCGGTCGCTGAAATCGCGTACGAGGGCTGGCTTGCCTTCGAGAGGAAACGGAGGGAGGGCTGATGAGCGACTTCCATGACTGGAACGACATCCGGGCTGAGTTGCACGACGGGGACGATGAAGCGCTCGACGGAGAACGTGCCCGTACCGAGGCGTGGATCAGCGCTTTCCATCTTGCCGAAGAGCGGAAGCGGCTGGGCCTGACCCAACGGCAGGTGGCCGAGTTGATGGGTGTCACGCCCGGCCGGGTCAGCCAGATCGAGAACGGCGATCTGGAGGCCAACGAGGTCGCGACGTTGAGCCGCTATGCACGGGCGCTCGGCGCCCGGATGCGGATCATCTTCGACTACGGCGATGACCTCCGTCAGATCGCCTGACAGCGCGTCTCGCGTACTGCTGGCGACAGCAGACGTCGATCATGGAGTTGTGGTGGGAGCAATGCCCCCTGATGCTCCATATGCGAGGCACCACAATTCCATGATCGATGCTGGAAGAGGGTGGTTCGCTCAGCGGGGTCGGTATTCGACTTCGGGGCGGCCGGGGGTGCCGTAGCGGGGGCTGCGGGCCGCCCGCTCGACGGTCACCAGATATTCCAGGTATCGGCGGGCGGTCACCCGGGAGATGCCGGTCAGCCCGCTGACCTCGGTCGCGGACAGCCCCGCCTGGGCGCCGGCCCCGTCGGTGAGGGCTGCGCGTACCCGATTGAGGGTCTGCGCGTCGAGCCCCTTGGGCAGGCTGTGTCCGGCGGTGCCGCGCAGGGTGGCGAACATCCGGTCCACGTCGTGCTGGGCGGCCACCTCGCCGTCGGCGAGCGCCTGCCTGCGGTAGTCCGCGTACCGCTCCAGCTTGTCGCGGAACGCGGCGAACGTGAACGGTTTGAGCAGGTAGTGGGTCACCCCGAGGGATACCGCGGTGCGCACCACCGCCAGGTCCCGCGCGGAGGTCACCGCGAGCACGTCGACGCTGCTGCCGGCCGCGCGCAGCGCCCGGCAGACGTCCAGGCCGTGCAGGTCGGGCAGCCGAAAATCCAGGAGTACGAGGTCGACGTCGCCGCCGTCGTTGGCGCGCAGGGCAGCCATCGCCGCCCGCGCGGTGTGCGCCACGCCGACCACCACAAACCCGGGAACCCGTTCGGTGTACGCGGAATGGGCCTCGGCGAGCAGCGGCTCGTCCTCGACGACCAGCACGCGGATGTCGGTCACGACCGCTCACCTCCATTGGGCAGGCGGACGGTGAACAGGCTGCCGCCGTCGTCCGAGCGAGTCACCTCGGCGCTGCCGCCGTGCCGGCGGACCACCTGCCCGACCAGCGCCAGACCGAGGCCGCGGCCGGTGCTCTTGGTGGACCAGCCACGCCGGAACGCGTCGGCCACCCGCTCCGGGGCCAGCCCGGGGCCGCTGTCCGCGACCCGGATCACCAGCTCCTCGTCGACGGCGCCGACGAAGACCCGCACCCGGCGTGGTGCCGGCGTGCCGGCCACCGCCTCCAGGGCGTTGTCGACCAGGTTGCCGACCACGGTGAGCAGGTCGCCGCTCGGCAGTGGGCTGTCGTCGAGGCGGCAGTCCGGCTCGATGACCAGGTCCACCCCGCGTTCGCCGGCCCGCGCGGACTTGCCTAGCAGCAGCGCGGCCAACGCGGGCTCGGTCACGGCGCCGACCACCCGGTCGGTGAGCTGCTGGGCGAGGGCCAGGTCCCGGGTGCCGAGCCGGACGGCCTCGTCGGCGCGTCCCAACTCGACAAGGGTCAGCACGGTGTGCAGCCGGTTGGCCGACTCGTGGGTCTGCGCCTGCAACGCCTCGGTCAGCGCGCGCACCGAGTCCAGCTCGCTGGCCAGCGTGCGCAGCTCGGTCTGGTCGCGCAGGGTCAGCACGGTGCCGAGCACCGCGCCCTCGAAGCGGGTGGTCCGCTGGTTGGCCACGAGCACCCGGTCGCCGGCGACGATCGGCTCGTCGCGGGCGTCGCGCCCGGAGCCGAGCAACTCGGCCGCCGCTGGCGGCAGGTCGATCCCGGCGACCGGTTGGTCGATCACCGGCGTGTCCGCGTCGAGCCCCAGCAGTCGGCGTCCCTCGTCGTTGACCAGTGCCACCCGCCGGTCGGTGGTCAGCACGACGAGACCTTCGCGGACGGAGTGCAGGACCGCGTCGTAGTACTCGTACATGCGGGTCATCTGCGCCGGCCCCAGGCCGTGTGTCTGGCGGCGAAGTCGGCGACTGAGCAGCCAGGAGCCGGTCGCGGCGAGCGCCAGGGCCGGCGCGGCGACACCGAACAGCACCGGCAACTGGCCGAGCAGCTTGCGGTTGATGGCGCGGGTGGTGATGCCCACCGAGACCAGACCGACGATGCGCCGCTGCTCGTCGTACACCGGAACCACTGCCCGCACCGACTCGCCGAGCGTCCCGACGTTCGTGGTGGTGAACGCGCGGCCCGCCAGGGCGGGGCCGATGTCGCCGACGAACGGCTCGCCGATCCGCTCCCGGGTGGGGTGCGAGAAACGGGTGCGGTCGGGGGCCATCACCACCACGAAGTCGGTGCCCGTCGCCTCCCGGGTCGCTTCGGCGTACGGCTGGAGGATGCTGGCCGGGTCGGCGGTCGCGAGGGCCGCGCGGACGTCGGGGGAGCCGGCCACGGTCTGCGCCACCGCGAGCACCTCCTCCTGCGCGGCCTGGCGGGAGTCGCTGCGGGCCAGCCAGACGGCGCCCGCCGCGCCGGCCAGCACGAGCAGCGTCACCACCACCGCCTGGAGGGCGAAGAGCTGCGCCGCGATGCTCCACTGGCGTCGGGCCACCTCCACCACCTCCTCATTGCGCCGCTGCCGTTGTCTCCTCAGCGGTGAACAGAATGACCGCAAGGCTGTCAACGGGTGAGACACGCTTCACATTGTCGACATGGACACCACCGCATCCACCACCTCACCGGTGCCCCCGGCCCGCCGGGACCGTACCCGTTACCTGTACATCGCTGTCATCGTGGCCGTGCTCGCCGGCATCGTGGTTGGCCTGGTGGCCCCCGATTTCGGCAAGGAACTCAAGCCGATCGGCACCGGCTTCGTCAACCTGATCAAGATGATGATCAGCCCGGTCATCTTCTGCACCATCGTGCTCGGCGTCGGGTCCGTCCGGCAGGCCGCGAAGGTCGGCAAGGTCGGCGGCCTCGCCCTCGGCTACTTCCTCACCATGTCGACGGTGGCGCTCGCCATCGGCCTGGTCGTCGGCAACCTCATCCACCCCGGCTCCGGCCTGAACCTGGGCTCGGACCTCGCGGGCGCGGGCAAGGCCGCCGCCGGTGACGAAGCCGCCAGTACGACGGAGTTCCTGCTCGGGATCATCCCGACCACGATGCTGTCCGCGCTCACCGAGGGCGAGGTCCTCCAGACGCTGCTGGTGGCCCTGCTGGTCGGTTTCGCCGTCCAGGCAATGGGCCGGCGCGGCGAGCCGGTGCTCGGCGCGATCGCCGTCATCCAGCGCGTCGTCTTCAAGGTCCTCGCCATGATCATGTGGCTCGCGCCGGTCGGTGCGTTCGGTGCCATGGCCGCCGTGGTCGGCGCGACCGGGGTGGACGCGCTCAAGAGTCTCGCCCAGATCATGCTGGGCTTCTACGCGACCTGTCTGATCTTCGTGCTGGTGTTCCTCGGCGCGCTGCTCTGGTTCGTGGCCCGGATCTCGATCTTCTCGCTGCTGCGTTACCTCGGCCGGGAGTTCCTGCTGATCCTGTCGACCTCGTCGTCGGAGTCGGCCCTGCCGCGGCTGATCGCGAAGATGGAGCACTTCGGGGTGAGCAAGCCGGTTGTCGGCATCACGGTGCCGACCGGGTACTCGTTCAACCTGGACGGCACGGCGATCTACCTGACGATGGCGTCGCTGTTCATCGCCGAGGCAATGGGCAACCCGCTCTCCATCGGCGAGCAGGTGTCGCTGCTGCTGTTCATGATCATCGCGTCGAAGGGTGCGGCGGGCGTGACCGGCGCGGGCATCGCGACGCTGGCCGGTGGGCTCCAGTCGCACCGACCGGACCTCGTCGACGGTGTCGGGCTGATCGTGGGCATCGACCGGTTCATGTCGGAGGCCCGCGCGCTGACCAACTTCGCGGGCAACGCCGTGGCGACCGTGCTGGTCGGAACGTGGACCGGCGAGTTCGACCGGGACCGGGCGGTCGGGGTGCTCAGGGGCGACGACCCGTTCGACGAGGCCACGATGCTCGACGAGCACGACGACGCCGACGAGACGGCCGCTGCACGGTCCGACGAACAGAAGCCCGCGACGGCGGGAGCGCCAGCCTGAGTTACGGCATGGACCCCCGGCAGGGTGCGCGGGCATGCGCCAGTGCCCCCTGCCGGGGTGAACCGCGCCTGCCTGGATCACCGCGTTCGGACCCCCGGGTGATGAGTTCCGGCGTCCGCGCCCGTCATACCTACGACAGGACATGACGAGGCGGAAGGATGACGCGATGAGTGCGGACACGCGGCTGAAGGAGCTGGGCGTGAGCAATCTGGGTGAGGTCGACGAGCCGGCGTTCTCGGGGCTGGCGCAGCGGCACCGGCGGGAGCTGCACGTGCACTGCTACCGGATGCTCGGGTCGTTCGAGGACGCCGAGGACGCCGTGCAGGAGACGTTCCTTCGTGCCTGGCGGCGGCGGGAGACCTTCGAGGGGCGGTCGACGTTCCGGGCCTGGTTGTACCGGATCGCCACCAACGCCTGCCTGGACCTGCTCGCCAAGCGTCGCCCGGAGCCGGCGACCGGCGGCGAGGTGCTGTGGTTGCAGCCCTACCCGGATCGGCTGCTCGACGAGCTGCCCGCTGGCGACGCGGACGAGCCGGAGGCCGTCGCCGTCGCGCGGGAGACGATCGAGCTGGCGTACCTGGTGGCGGTCCAGCACCTCGCGCCGCGTCCGCGGGCGGTGCTGATCCTGCGGGATGTGCTCGGTTGGCCGGCGAAGGAGGTCGCGGATCTCCTCGGGGACTCCGTCAACTCGGTGAACAGCGCGTTGCAGCGGGCTCGCGCCGGCATGCGGGAGCACCTGCCCGCCGAGCGGCAGGACTGGACCGGCGGTGAAGAGGACGCCGGGACACGTGAGCTGGTGCGCCGCTTCACCGACGCCAGCGTGGCCACCGACATCGACGTGCTCGCTGGCATGCTGCGGGACGACGTCCGCTGCTCGATGCCGCCCACGCCGGGCCTGCACGTCGGCCGTGACGCGGTGGTGAACGACTGGGTCCAGGACGGATTCGTCGGCATGAAGGGGCTGCGGGGCATCCCCACCTCGGTGAACCGTCAGCCGGCGGTCGCCTTCTACCTGTGGCGGGAGCAGGAGGGCGCGTACCTCCCGCTGACGCTCGACGTCCTGCGCGTCACCGGTGGAGCGATCACCGAGATCGTCACGTTCCACGACGACCAGTTTCCGCGGCTCGGGCTGCCGGAGCGACTGCCGGCGGACGGCACGGAGTAGTCCCGATGTGGACGCTCACGCTGCGCGGCGGTGAGCGTGTCGTCGTGGACCCGGCGCAGTGGCGCGACGCGTTTGGCGTCGTCACGCACGGGCGGGTGCAGCTGGAGTTGCGCGACGGCGAACCGGGGCCGGTCCTCGGCCGTGACGCCGGGTTCTGGCTTCGCGGCACCGGCGTCCGCGCCCTGCACAACCCCGGCCGTCGTACGGCGAGGGTGCGCATCGTCGCGCCCAGACACCCCGTATCCCAGTTACCGATGGAGGAACGACATGAGCAGCACGAATGACACCGGAGTCGTCGCAGGCCCGGCACCGGCCCGGACCACCCACACCCGCCGGTTCCGCGGGCTCGTCGGCACCGGCCTCGTCGCCGCGCTCGCAGCGGTGGTGGCCACGACCCTCGCGGCCGCGCTCGCCCAGGGCGCCGGCGTCGACTTCGAGATCCCCGATGGCGGCGAGACGATCCCGTTGTCCGGCTTCGCCGTGGTGACCGGGTTCTTCTCGGTCGTGGGCATCGTCATCGCCGCCGCTTTTCGCCGGTGGAGCGCTCAGCCCGCCAGGCGATTCGTGTGGGCGGCGCTGTCGCTGACCGCGGTCTCGTTGGTCCCGCCCCTCATCTCCGGTGCGAACACCGCCACCATCGCCGCTCTCCTCGGGCTGCACCTGGTGCCTGCGGCGGTGATGATCCCCACCCTGGCAGGCAGCCTGCGCACTCGAACCGACTGACTGGTCTCGTCAACGATGCCGACGAGGTGCCGAGGGATCGCTGCGGAAGGCTCGGGGTGACATGCCGAAGGCAGCGGTGAAGACCCTGCTGAAATGGGCCTGGGAGGGAAAGCCCCAGCGGGCGGAGATGCTGAGGATGGGCCGCCCACGTTGCAGGGGGTCGCGCAGGTCGCGCGCGCACCGGTCCAGGCGCCTCGTCCGGATGATCTCGGCAACGGTCTGGTCCTCGGCCTCGAACGCTCGATGCAGGCTGCGGAGCGAGACGTGGTGCGCGGCCGCGACAGTGCCCGGGGAGAGGTCCGGGTCGCCGAGGTGCTCGTCGATGAACGCCTTGACGCGCACGCGCAGGCTGTGTCCGCGTACCTCGGTCGGTAGAGCCTCCGTGAGGTCCAGGCGCTGGGCCAGCATCGCGGAGATCAGGTCCCGGGCGACAGTGCCCAGGAGCGGAACGTCGCTCTCCTGGTACTGCTCGGGGTGGGTCAACACCTGCCGTACGAAGTGGTTGAGCAGCACGCCCATCCCCTCGGAAGCGGGGATGGTCGTTCCGAGGAGCTGCGCCACCTTGTTGGGATGCAGCGGTATGAAATCGTGCGGCACGAGGATCGTCAGGGTGGTCAACAGATCCTCGTGCTGCGACCGCCCCTGGTGGGACGACTGATGCGGTCGCGACGTGTCGACGACGGCGAAGTGCCCCGGCGCGAAGCGGTTCGTCCGCCGCTCCTGTTCCAGCCCGCCGTACCCGGACAGCGGCAGCGCGAACTCGTACATCTCCGGGTCTCCGCGGCGGATGAACGTGCTGGTCCGCTGCATGTCCAGGGATGGGTACTGCCAGGACGACAACACGACCTCGCCCAGGCTGATGACGTCGGCGCGGGCGCGGAAGTCTGCCGCGTGGGCACTGTGGATCCGCATCGGCACCGACTCGCGTGCCACCAGGTCGTGCCAGTATCCGAATCGTTCACTCTCGGGCACCGAGATCGTGTCCGCCGAGCCTACGGTGAGCACTGGCTGCCTCGTTTCCTGTCGATGTGTTGACGTGGCGACGGCAGCACTGCCGATCGGGTGGCCCGGCCTTCGGTCCGGTCAGCGTCGGCGTGCTCGCCACATCGTGTGTTCCCTGGAAATCGCCGTCTCCGTGTCGTTCACGAACTGCGACAGGTCGGATTCCGACCTGATCCGGGTGGCGAGCGACCCCATGGCGGCAAGCTCCTGACTCGCCAGGGCGTAGGCCGTTGCCACCGCACTGTGTTGCCGGGTCTGCGTCCATGCCGCGCCGGCCGCGACCGCCGCGGCGGCCACGCCGAGCAGGTCGACGTCGGTCAGGCCGGCAGCCCTCGACACGGCCAGGGTCACCCCCACGATCTCCAGGACGAGCATGCTGACCGACCAGCGTGTCGCCCGGGCGCGGTTCGACAACGACCGCTCGGCGTACCAGGCCCGCTGGCTCTCCAGGCGGCCGGTCAGGTACGCGGCACGGCGGTCCTCAAGGGAGGATGAGCGAAGAGCCCGCATCCCCTCGGTGATCTGTTGCCCGGTCATCGCGGGCGCCGCCAGCCCGGCCGCGGACATGTCCCTGGTGAGGCCCAGCAGCCGGCCGGTGAATTCCTCGGTGCTGTCCGAGTCGCTCCGCGACCGGGGAAAGGGCTCTGAAGCTGTCGCGAATCGCCAGGTGAGCGACTTGACGGATTCGGAGAGGGCCCTGCCGACGTACCACCGCTCGTTGGGACGATTGGTGAGCAGGAAGACCTCGACGATCGAGGTGGCGGCGAAGGCGCCCGCCGCCAATGCCGGGCCCAGGGCGAAGTTGTCGAGTTTCCAGGTGGCGACGCCCGCGACGGCGGCCAGCAGGAGCAGGGACAACCGCAGTGCGATCAGGGTCGTGAACACTCGTTGGCCGCGCTGCGACTCGTGGGACACGGCGCGCTGAAACGGGGGAAGATCCTCGGCATTCAGCATGGCGTTGGCCTCTCGACAGATCATTCACTGTAGATGGTGCCGCCCACGGTGGTTGTCCGAAGATCGACGCGTGTCGCCGTCCGTCGCGGCGCTTCCGGCTCTACGGTGTGGTCGTGGCGCAGGCCACGCCGATGCCGAGGTCGACGCGGTGGTCCTGGCCGTTCGAGGTCACGATGAGGGGTACGCAGCCCGCCCGCGCGACCCAGGTGCCGCCGACGAACGCCAGCCACCGAGCCTGCCCACCTTCTGGTGCGCAGGCGTGCACGGTGGCGGTCGCGGCTGGCGTGGTGGCGGCGCCCCATCCGACTCGGGCCCTGCCCTCCCATCCCGGTGCGATCCGGAGGTCCACGACCCGGTCCGCGCGGACGACCAGCCCCCACTTGGCGAAGAGCCGCGCCGCCGGGTCGGCCTCGCCGGACTCCTCCGCGGACAGCACGGCCGCGCTGGGCACCGCCACGTCCTCTCCAACCAGCCGGTAGCCCGCCGGCGGTGCCGACATCTCCGTGACCGACGGGGTGCAGGGCGGCTCGCCATCGCTCGGGCTCGTTGATGTCGTCGCGCCGTTGGACGGCGGCGCGCTGGGTTGCCGCGAGTCGCCTGCGGGCGTGCAGGCGGTCAGTGCCGCCGCCAGACACACCAGGCCCCACCGTGCGATCGGCCCGGGCACCGGGTGGACCGGAACGCGTGGGGGCCGGGTGGTTGTCGCACTCGCACTCATCGGACATTCATAGCTGGTTGCCGCGCTGACGGTAGGCCCGGAGATGGTTACCGTCGTGGATGTTGTGGTTCCCCGACCGTTCGAGGAGTGATCGCATGGCCCCCTCTGCGTCCCGGTTGTAGGAGCTGGCGTTACGTGAGCCTCACGCTGGAGCTGGTCGCCTTCGTGGCAGCCCAACAACAGCGCGAGGACCTCGCCGTGGTGGCAAAGGCCCTCGCGGTGCTAGGACAGATGGCGACGACCTGGGTTGACGGCCGAGCGCCGGGTGGCGTAGCCCACCCTGGTCGACCAGATACCTAGACGCTTACCTCGCCACCCGCGTCTACCTCAATGAAGCCGGCTCTTCGAAGTTAAGTGGGATTGAGGTGTCCGCGGTTGCGTCGGGTGGTCGCTGCCGGTGCTGGCCGTCATGGCCGCAGGGCGGTCGCGGCCGGAGTCCAGGTCGACTCGTCCTCGACGTCGGCGACCGTGATCCCCTTGGCGATCTTCTCCAGCTCGGCCCGCGGCAGCTGGTTACCGTGCCTAGCGGGGCTGACCTCGAGGACGACTGTGCCGTCGGCGCTCCAGAACTGGCACCAGCTGCCGGGCAGCGGGCCGTCCCCCCCGGGCCGGTCGGCTACGTCGTAGCACTCCGTCACACCGGGCTTCGGCGTCTGGTCCGCGCTGCTACTCGGGATGACGGAGATGTGGAACCCGTCTGTGATGGCACCCTCGGTCGCGTCGTACGGTGCGGTCAGTCCAGTGGTGGGCACGGCGGACTTGGTGTACGTCGCGCCGCCATAGTCGCCGGCGCGGGCCGTGGCGATGCCGCCGAGGCCCGCCGTGGTGTGGGTGCCGATCTGCAACGGCACGTAACCGTCCGGCAGGTAGCCCACCCTGAAGGGCACCAGGGCCGGCGTCGGCCTGCTGGGCTTCAGGCCTTCGACCAGGCCGCCCAGCTCCTCGAAGCTCGGCGTGGCCTTGTCGCCGGAGTACGACGTGACAGCCGCCCAGGCGTTGTCGGCGTACTCCCAGGCGAAGAGCTTGTTGCCGCCATCCACCGAGCGCTGCGGGTCAAGGCCGACCGGCAGCGTCGCCTGCACGGCCCTGCGCCCGGCCACGGTGATGTTCGTGCCGTCCTTGATCTTGGTGGGGTCGAAGGCGCCGGGCCGGTAGACGGTCAGGTATGCCCAGAGGGCCGGCTTCCCGTTTTCCCTGTTCCGCAAGAACTCGTCGCCCTGCTCCTCCACCTCCTGGCGGGTCATGGGCTTGTCGTTCGAGGTGTGGCCGTCGGAGTAGACGGAGGCGATCTGGTACGCGGTGGACGCGACGATCGGGTCCTGCACATGCAGCGTGCCGGCGTCGTACCCGGTGAAGGTGAAGGTGAACGGCGCGGCGTCGGGCCACTCGGCCCCGGCCGGCTTGGACGCCGCCGCGCCGGCCCCGGCCGGCGTGGCCGGGGAGCTCTGCTCGGCACCTAGGGTCGGTACCATGAACGCACCGGCGACCACGGCCACGACGAGGCCCGCCGCGCCAGCTGACGCGAATCCGGCCCGACGGCGGCGCTCAGCCCGCCGCCCTGCCGTGATGATGTCGTCGATGGTGCGGGACATCGGCGGCTCTTCGCCCGTTACCGTGTCCACGAGATCATGCAACCGCATGGGTCCACTCCTTTTTCGACGGTTCAATGAGATCGGTACGGTCGCCGCCGAGTGACTCGCGCAGCTTCGCCAGGCCACGGGAGACCTGACTCTTGGCCGTGCCCACCGTGCAGTTCAGGACGCTGGCGGTGTCCTCCAGGCTCAGATCCAGGTAGTGCCGGAGCACAACTGCGGCTCGCTGCCGGGGTGGCACCGCGTCAAGCGCCGCCCGCAGGCGCATCCGCTCGTCGGTCGCACCGGCGGGGTCGCGCAGCGCGATGTCCGGCATGGCGTCACCGGCCGACCGCTCGCGTCGCCACGGCCGACGGGTCTCGTCGACCGCGGCCCGGTAGACCATGGTCTTGACGTAGAGATCGGGGCGGTCCAGCTTCCGCCAGCGGGGGTAAAGCTTGACCAGAGCGTTGGCCACGGCGTCCTCCGCCGCGTGCCAGTCACCGCAGGTCACGTACGCCAGCTTGCGCAGTGACGCCATTTCTGACGTCACGAACTCGCGGAATGCTTGCTCGTCTTCGGCTATCAAGTCCACTGCCTCCTCATGACGGAGGTAGAACGGACCCGCCCACCCGGAAAGTTGCACCGCTCGAAGAAGTGGGCAGATTGACAGCGGCGGTCGCTGCCGATCAGCTGGGCTCGGCCTGTTCCGGGGTTCTCGGCGCTGATTTCGTCGCGAAACCCGCCGGTGCCGGGACGCCCCGGAGCAGAATGGTGGACCGGGGAGGGGTGCCGCGACGAGCCGGGGGAGCAGGCGTGCTGGCAACCAGCCTCCTCGGCCGGCTCCGCCGCCGTGACCCGGGGGACGCCATCCTGCGGCGCGCGGCGCGACTGACGATCGTCGCGTCCGTCGTCTTCTACGGCTGCCGGTACGGCGCGGGCAGTCCGATGCTCGCCACGTACGGCCTGTTCGGCACGATCGCGGCCGGGTCGTTCGCGCAACTGCCCGGTCCCGCGCCGCAACGGGCGCGGATCCTCGTCCTGTCGCTGCCGGGGGTCTGGGCGCTGATCGTCGCGGGATCGCTGTTGGCGTGGAGCACGTGGGCGGCCGCCGGCGGGATGCTGGTCATCGGGTTCGTCGTGGCGTTCGCCGGGGTTGGCAACCCGCGCCTGGTGGGGTTGGCGAGCGCGTTCCAGCTCTTCTACATCCTGGCGTCCTTCCCGCCGTACCAGCCGGGCACCCTGCCGCAGCGACTCGGCGGGGTCACGTTCGCGATCGTGCTGCTCGCCGCCGCCGAGGTTGTTCTCTGGCCCGATCCGGTGCCGGTCTCCTACCGGCAGCGTCTCACCCAGGCGGCGGACGGCGTCGCGGCGCTCCTGGACGCCACCGCCGACGGGTTGACCCACCCGCACGCCGGTCCGGGTGATCGGGACGCGCGGCGCGAGCGGGCGTACGACGTGGTGGCCGCCATCGAGTTGGGCCGCAACCCACCGGAGTGGGCCCCCACCGCGGCGGGCGTTCAGGACCGGGCGCTGCGGATCTGCGCGGCCGCCCTGCGGGAGGTGCTCGTCGAGGCGGACCGGCTGGTGACGGACGCCCCGCCGGAGCCGGCCGGGGACCTGACGGCGGCAGGTCTGCTGCGCTCGTGCGCGGACACCACCCGCGCCGCGGGTCGCAGCCTCTCGCCGGGTGCCCCGGCAGTGCTCATCGACGGCCTGGACACCGCGGTCGGGCGAGCCGAGACGGCGTACCCCGTGGGGGAGGGCGACGGCCGCGACACGTCGGACGTACCCCGGTTGTGCCGGGACGCGACGGCGCTGGCCCTCGCCGACCAGGTGCGGGTCTTCGCCGTCGGCGCCCGGGTGGCCACCGGGGCGCCGCTGCACGGCGAGGACGCGACCTCCGGGCTCTTCGAGTACGCGCGACACAGCCCGTGGACGCTGTACTGGTGGCAGTTCCGCTCCCACCTGGCACCCCGCTCGGCCCACCTGCACAGTTCGCTCCGGCTGGCGGTGGCGCTCGCCCTCGCTCGGGTCGCCGCCGGGGTGTTGCACCTGACCCACGGCTTCTGGGTGCTGCTGGCCACCCTCACGGTCCTGCGTACCTCGGCCTCGGACACCCGCACCGCGCTGCGGCCGGCCGTGCTGGGCACGATCGCCGGTGCCGCTGTCAGCGGCGGGCTGATGGTCGTCGTCGACCAACCCGTCGTGTACGCCGTCGTGCTGCCGGTCACACTGATGCTGGCCTTCGGCGTCGGCCGGCTGCTCGGGCCGGTGTGGCAGCAGGCGCTGTTCACCCTGCTGCTGACGGTCGTCTTCGCCCAGCTCAGCCCGGAGGGGTGGCGGCTCGCCGAGGTCCGTCTCGTCGACGTGCTGCTCGGCGCGGTGATCGGTGTTCTCGTCGGCGTGGCGATGTGGCCACGTGGCGCGGCCCACGACCTGCGGCACAACGCCACCCGCTACCTGGCCGCCAACGCGGACGCGGTCGAGCAGACCGTCGAGGCGATGCTCGGTGACGCTCCGTCCCCGGACCGCGCCCTCGACCGGGTGCGACGTCGGATGATCCTGATCGACTCGTCGTACTGCCAGTACCACTTCGAGCGGCACGACCCGCACCGTCAGCAGGTGAACTGGTCCGCGATCCTGAGCGCCGGGCACCACGTGGTGCCCGGCGCCGAGTCGCTGCTGCAGCGCAACCCGCCCGGCTGCCTGGCCGGCTGGCCGGCCGCTGCGGTGCTGCTGCGGGACTCCGCCGGGCACCTGCGATCGGCGTACGCGGCCCTCGCCGACGAGGTCGCGAATGACCGGCCGGCTGGTCCGACACCCCTCCCGACCGGCTGTGCCGCCGAACTGGACCGGATCCGTCCGGCCCTCGGCGAGGCCGACCCCCGGTCCGTCCGGCACCTGGTGGAGGTCGACCGGTGGCTCGCCGGTCTCGCCGACACCCTCGCCCGGATCCACCCGCCGGCTCAGGGCGACTCGGCTGGCCGCCGTGGGCAGCCGTGACCCGGTCCGCCCAGGCCGCCGGTTGCCGATTGGCCGTGCCCGTTCGGGGCCGTGCCGCCTAGCGTCGAGCACATGGAGATCGAGCAGGCACAGAAGCTGTGGCAGCCGGAACCCGGCTGGCTGAACACCGCCTCCTACGGGTTGCCGCCCGAGCCGGCGTGGACGGCGTTGCAGGACGCTCTCGCCGCGTGGCGGGTCGGCAGCACCTCGTGGGAGGGGTGGGGCGAGTCGGTGCAGCGCTCCCGTACCGCGGTCGCAGGTCTGATCAACGTGCCGGACAGCGACGTGGCGGTCGGTGCCGCCGTGTCCCAGATCCTCGCGCCGGTCGCGGCGGCGCTGCCGTCCGGTGCCACGGTGGTGGTGCCGGACGTCGAGTTCACCTCGAATCTGTTCCCCTGGCTGGTCCAGGAGGGCCGCGGCGTCACGGTCCGCACGGTGCCGGTGGACGGGCTGGCCGACGCGATCGACGCCGACACCGACCTGGTCGCGTTCAGTCTGGTCCAGTCGGCCGACGGTGCTGTCGCCGCGTACGACGAAATTGTCGCGGCGGCACGCGCGCACGACGCGTTGGTGGTGGTGGACGCGACCCAGGCGTGCGGCTGGCTGCCGTTCGACGGGAGCCGGGCCGACGTGGTGGCGGTGGGCGGCTACAAGTGGCTGATGAATCCGCGCGGCACCGCGTACGCCTATCTGGCCCCGGCGTTGCGCGAGCGGCTGCGCCCGGACGCGGCCGGTTGGTATGCGGGCCGCGACCCGCACGCCTCCTACTACGGTCCGCCGCTGCGGCTGGCCGACGACGCCCGCCGGTTCGACATCTCGCCGGCCTGGTTCAGCTGGGTCGGTGCGGCGCCCGCCCTGGAGCTGGTCGCCGAGATCGGTGTCCCGGCGATCCGGGAGCACAACGTGGCGCTGGCCAACCGGTTCCTGACCGGGCTGGGCCGGCCGCCGGGGGACAGCGCCATCGTCAGCGTCGACGTGCCCGACGCGGAGCAGCGCCTCGAGGCGGCCGGCATCCGGGCGGCGGTGCGCGCCGGGCGGGTCCGTGCCTCGTTCCACCTCTACTCCACAGAGGCCGACGTGGACGCCGCGCTGACCGCGCTCGTCGGGTGAGGCCGGCCGCGCCCGCGGCGGGGCACGGCCGGCCGGTGGTCTGAGACCACCCACGCGGGCTCAGGCCAGGTGGCCACCGATCTTCGTGTAGCCGCGCAGCAGGTCCCGGGAGATGATCAGTCGCTGCATCTCGTCGGTGCCCTCGAAGATCCGGTAGAGCCGGACCTGCCGGTACCAGCGTTCGATGGGCAGCTCACGGGTGTAGCCCATGCCGCCGTGGATCTGGAGCACCCGGTCGACGACCCGGTTGACCATGCCGGCGCCGTAGAGCTTGCCCATCGACGACGCGTGCCGGGGGTCCAGGCCCTGGTCGACCGTCCACGCCGAGCGCAGCACCAGCCAGCGGGCCGCCTCCAGCTCGGTCTCCGAGTCGGCGATCATCCACTGGATGGCCTGGTTGGTGCCAATCTTCGTGCCGAAGGTCTCCCGGGTGTTGGCGTAGTCGATGGCCATCTGGAGGACCCGTTCGGCGATGCCGATGGCGTGCGACGGGATGGTGTAACGGCCCTTGCCGATCCACTCCATGCCCAGCGTGAAGCCCTGCCCGATCTCGCCGAGGATGTTGCGGTGCGGCACTCGTACGCCGTCGAAGATGAGCGACGCGGGCCCGCCCTCGCCCATGGTCTGGATGAACTCCGAGCGCCAGCCCATCGAACGGTCCACCAGAAACGCGGTGGCCCCGCCGTTGCGGGCGCCCTTCTCCCGGTCGGTCACCGCGACCACGATGGCGAAGTCGGCGTCGTGGCCACCGGTGATGAAGGTCTTCTCGCCGTCCAGGATCCAGTCGTCGCCGTCGCGGCGGGCGGAGAGCCGGATGTTCGCGGCGTCGGAGCCGGCACCCGGCTCGGTGATCGCGAAGCAGGAGCGCCGTTCACCCTCGATGGTCGGGATGAGGAACTCCTGCTTCTGCTCCTCGGTGGCGTGGAACAGGATGTTGTCCGCCTCGCCGCCGAAGCGGAACGGCACGAAGGTGTGGCCCAGCTCCGTCCAGATCAACGACTGGAGCACCGCCGGCAGGTTCATCCCGCCGTACTCTTCGGGGGTGGCCAGGCCCCAGAAGCCGAACTTGCGCGCCTTGAGTTGCAGCTCACGCACCTCGGAGTGGTCCAGGCCCGGCTGGTGCGCCCTCTCCCGGCGGAGCACCTCCGCCTCCAGGGGCATCACCTCGCGGCGGATGAACGATCGGACGGTGTCCCGCACCGCCCGCTCCTCGTCGGTCAGCGAAAAGTCCACGTGGTCCTCCTGGCGTCGGCGCAGCCGGTCACCCTTAAACTAGCGGTGCAAGTTTTGCCGCGTCCAGACCTGACGGCCGAGACCCGCGAGGAGCGCAGTGCCCCGACCCCGCCAGCCCCGGCTGACCCGGCAGCTGATCGTCGAGACAGCCACCGCGCTCATCGACGCCGAGGGCCTGCCAGCCTTCTCCACCCGGCGGCTCGCCGCCGAGCTGGGCGTACGAGGGCCGTCGCTCTACAACCACTTCGCCACCAAGGACGAGATCCTCGACGCGGTCGCCGACACGGTCACCGGCGCCGTCGACACCAGCGGCTTCGCCAGCCGGGACTGGGCCGCCGCGCTGCTCGACTGGGCCTGGTCGTACCGGCGGGCGCTCACCGCGCACCCGAACATCGTGCCGTACCTGGCGCAGGGGCCGGGCCGCCGACCGGCGGCGCTGGCCATGGCCGACGCGGTCTACGGCGGGCTGGTCCGCGCCGGTTGGCCGCCCGCGCGGGCCACCCACATCGGCGCGGCCCTGCGCTACTTCGTGGCCGGGTCGGCGCTCGGCTCGTTCGCCCGGGGTTTCGTCGAGGACCCGGAGCTGTACGCCGCGCACTACCCGCACCTGCGCCAGGCGCACCGGCTCGCCGAGCACCAGCAGAGCGTGGACGAGGGCGCCTTTGCGCTGGGCCTCGACGCCCTGCTGTACGGCCTGGCCGCCGAGTACGCCCGCACCGTCGGCACTGTGGAGTCCGGGCGGCCCAACGGGTAGCGTCCAAACTCCCAGCGCTAGTTTCATCGCCCGCCGCGACGTCGTCGCCATCCCCCATCGCGACCCCGTCGCCATCGCCCATCGACCACCCCCCGAAGGGACGACATGGACCTCGCCGCCCCGCCGTCGCAGCTGTCCGACGCCCTGCGCCTCCGGCGCCACCTGCACCTGGGCGGCGAATGGTCGTCGCCCGCCGGCACCGACCTGATCGACGTGGAGAACCCGAGCACCGGCGAGCTGATCGGGCAGGTGCCGGCCGGCACCCCGGCCGACGTGGACCGCGCCGTGGCCGCGGCCCGCGCCGCCTTCCCCGGCTGGTCGGCCACCGCTCCCGCCGAGCGCTCCGCCCACCTCGACCGGCTGCACACCGCGCTCGCCGCACGCGCCGACGACCTCGCCCGCACCATCGCCGTCGAGCTGGGCTCGCCGCTCAAGCTCGCCACCCGGGTGCAGGTCGGACTGCCGTTGACCGTGCTGCGCGACCACGTCGCGCTCGCCGCCCGCGCACCGGTCGACGAGACGATCGGCAACTCCCTCGTCGTCCGCGAGCCGATCGGCGTGGTCGGTGCGATCACCCCGTGGAACTACCCGCTGCACCAGGTGATGGCGAAGCTGGCGCCCGCGCTGGCCGCCGGTTGCACTGTGGTGCTCAAGCCCAGCGAGATGACCCCGTTGACCGCGTACCTGCTCTTCGACGCGGTCACCGAGGCCGGCCTGCCGCCGGGGGTGCTCAACCTGGTGACCGGCACCGGGCCGGTGGTCGGCGAGGCCCTGGCCGGGCATCCCGACGTCGACCTCGTCTCGTTCACCGGCTCCACCGCCACCGGTGCTCGGATCATGCGGCTCGCAGCCGACCGGATCGCCCGGGTCGCGCTGGAGCTGGGCGGCAAGTCCGCCAACGTGATCCTCCCCGACGCCGACCTGGCCACCGCGGTCAAGGTGGGCGTCGGCAACGCCCTGCTCAACTCCGGGCAGACCTGCACCGCGTGGACCCGGATGCTCGTGCACCGCGACCGGTACGACGAAGCACTCGACCTGGTCGCCAAGGCGGTGGCCGGCTACCGGTTGGGCGACCCGTTCGATCCGGCCACCCGCCTCGGCCCGCTGGTCTCCGCCGCCCAGGCCGAGCGGGTCCGCGGTCACATCGACCGGGCCATGGCCGACGGCGCCCGACTGGTCGCCGGTGGCCCCGACGCCCCGGTGCCGTCGGCGGGGCACTTCGTGGCCCCTACCGTCTTCGCCGACGTGCACCCGGACAGCGCGCTCGCCCAGGAGGAGGTCTTCGGTCCGGTGCTTGCCGTCCTCCCGTTCGCCGACACCGACGAGGCGGTCGCCATCGCCAACAACTCGAAGTACGGGCTGGCCGGCGCTGTCTGGTCCGCCGACACCGACGCGGCGCTCGCGGTGGCCCGCCGGCTGCGCACCGGGGCGGTCGACATCAACGGCGCCTCGTTCAACCCGCTCGCCCCGTTCGGCGGCTACAAGCAGTCGGGCCTGGGCCGGGAGCTGGGCGTGCACGGGCTCGCCGAGTTCTGCGAGCTGAAGGCGATCCAGCGATGAGCGCCCCCGAGTCGTCCCCGGCCGCGCCGGGCGCCGGCGGCGAGCCGGCGGGCGCGCCGGTCACCGTCCGCGCCCTGGTCGCGCGTGGGGCCGGCGCCGAGCTGCGAATCGAGCAGGTACGCCTGCCCGCGCCCGGCCCCGGTGAGGTGCGGGTGACGATCCGGGCAGCCGGGGTCTGCCACTCCGATCTGTCCATGGTGAACGGCACCCTCGCCGCGAGGTTCCCGCTGGTGCTCGGGCACGAGGCGACCGGGGTGGTGGCCGAGACCGGGCCCGGCAGCCGGCTGGCGGTCGGCACACCGGTGGTGCTCAACTGGGCGCCGGCCTGCCGGGCCTGCTGGTGGTGCCGTCACGGCGAGCCCTGGTTGTGCGCCGCCACCACCGCGCCCACAGTTGCGCGTGGCGAGACCGACGACGGCACCCCGCTGCACCTGACCCTCGGCCTCGGCGCGCTCGCCGAGGCGGTGGTGGTGCCCGACAACGCCGTGATCCCGATCCCCGCCGGGCTGCCCCCGGAGCAGGCCGCCCTGCTGGGCTGCGCGGTGCTCACCGGCACGGGCGCGGTGCGCAACACCGCCCAGGTCGCACCCGGTGAGTCGGTCGCGGTGATCGGTCTCGGCGGGGTCGGCCTCGCCGTGCTCGCCGCCGCCCGCCGGGCCGGCGCCACCACGATCCTGGCCGTCGACGTCGCCGAGGCGAAACGCGATCTGGCGCTCGCCGCTGGGGTGACCGACTTCCTGCTCTCCGACGACCGCCTGTCCAAGGAGGTGCGGGCGCGCACCGAGGGCCGGGGCGCCGACCACGCCTTCGAGTGCGTCGGTCGTGCCGCCACCATCCGGGCGGCCTGGCGGCTCACCCGGCGCGGGGGAGCGGTGACCGTGGTCGGCATGGGTGCGAAGGACGACATGGTCAGCCTCGGCGCGCTGGACATCTTCCACTCCGCGCGGACCCTGCGCTCCTCGGTGTACGGCTCATCCGACCCGGACCGGGAGGTGCCCGTGCTGGCAGCCGAGCTCGCCGACGGTGCGCTGGATCTGGGTGTGCTGGTCAGCGGCACGCTCCCGCTGGACGACGCGCCCTCGGCGTTCGACCGGCTGGCCCGGGGCGAGGGCGCTCGCTGGGTGGTCACCCTGAACTAGCCGAGGCTGCTCGGCGCCGGTGCCCGTCGAACTCGGCGTGACCCAGCCCCGCTCATCCACCACACCTGGCGATCTTGGGCAGTTTCCGTTCAGCGGCAGGACTGTTCCGGACGGCCTCGTCGCCGATACCAGGTGATTGGCCCGTTGCACCCTCCGATACCTAGCACTACTATGCATAATGGTTCTAGGCTTGGGTTGGGGGAGCGTGGTGAGGTCTCGTGAAGGTCGCTAAGGATCTGGTGGCCGCCTCGGCGACACCGATGGTGCTCGGCATCCTGGCCGAGGGTGAGAGCTACGGCTACGCCATCCTCCGGCGGATCAACGAGCTGTCCGGCGGCGAGCTGGACTGGACCGAGGGGCTGCTGTACCCGTTGCTGCACCGGCTTGAGCGCCTCGCCTATGTGGAGGCGAGCTGGCAGTCGGCCGTCGGCGAGCGGAAACGCAAGTACTACCGCATCACCGACAAGGGTCTGGCCGAGCTGGCCGAGCAGCGCCGGCAGTGGGACACCGTCGTGGGCGCGCTCAAGGAGATCTGGCATGACCGTGCACCGCTGACGGTGAACCCGCTGGAGGGCCTCGCATGACGGCACACGACGGGCCGGAGCAGGTGGAAGCGCAGTTCGCGCAGTGGCGCCAGTACGTGCTGCGTCGCAGGGAGTTGCAACCGTCGGACGCCGACGAGCTCGAAGACCACCTTCGCGGCTCCGTCGACGAGTTGGTCGCGGCGGGCCTGAGCCCGGATGAGGCGTTCCTGGTCGCGGTGAAGCGGATGGGCAGCCTCGACGACATCTCCCGCGAGTTCGCCCGGGAGCATTCGGAGCGCCTGTGGAAGCAGTTGGTGCTGACCGGCGACTCCGGCAGTCCGATTGCCGGCGCGCGCTCTCGGCGGGACCTGTGGGTCATGTTCGGCTGCGCGGCGGGTGCGGTGGTGTCCGTCAAGGCGCCAGCGCTGTTCGGGCTGAGCTTCGACGACGACGGCTCGTTCTACGCGCGGAACGCCACCCTGTTCGCGCTGCCCTGGCTGGCGGCGTTCCTGGCCTGGCGCCGGCAGGCCCGACCGGTGATGATCGCAGTGCTGGTGGCGCTGTTCGCCCTCGGCGTGGTGGCGGCAAACGCCTA
This sequence comes from Micromonospora sp. C81, assembly GCF_018070425.1. Lineage (NCBI taxonomy): Bacteria > Bacillati > Actinomycetota > Actinomycetes > Micromonosporales > Micromonosporaceae > Micromonospora > Micromonospora sp. C81. Next base: position 146,939 of record NZ_JAGPXS010000008.1, on the reverse strand, counting down.
TCCCCTGGCGGACGACTCGCAGTCCGTGGTCGTCAGCAGCGTCCATCTCCCCATCGCCCTGTGGCTCGTGGTCGGTCTGGCCTACGTCGCCGACGACTGGCGCTCGTCTCGTCGACGCATGGACTTCATCCGCTTCACCGGCGAGTGGTTCATCTACTTCGTACTGATGGCCCTCGGCGGCGGCGTGCTCGCCGCGTTCCTGTTCAACACCTTCGCGGCCATCGGAATCGTCCCGGAGGCGTTCATCTCGCAGTGGCTGCTGCCCTGCGGCGCCGCGGCCGCGGTCGTCGTGGCCGGGTGGTTGGTCGAGGCCAAGCAGAGTGTCGTCGAGAACATCGCGCCGGTCCTCACCCGGCTGTTCACCCCGCTCTTCACGGCCGCCCTGCTCGCCTTCCTCGTCGCTGTCGTCTGGACCAGCCACGGCATCGAGGTCGAGCGCGAAGCTCTGATCCTGTTCGACCTGCTGCTCGTCGTGGTGCTGGGGCTGCTGCTCTACTCGCTCTCGGCCCGCGATCCGCTGGCCCCGCCCGGCCCGTTCGACAAGCTCCAGCTCGCGCTCGTGGTCAGCGCCCTGGCCATCGACGTGCTGGTGCTGTTGGAGATCACCGGACGCATCACCGACGAGTACGGCGGAACACCCAACCGGGCGGCAGCGCTCGGCGAGAACGTCATCCTGCTGGTCAACCTCGCGTGGTCGGCGTGGCTCCTGCTGGCCTTCATCCGGCGGCGCACACCGTTCGCGGCGCTGGAACGGTGGCAGACCGGCTATCTGCCGGTGTACGCCGCGTGGGCGTGGATCGTGGTCCTCGTCTTTCCACCGTTGTTCAGCTACGCCTAGTCGGCGCCACCGACGCGACGCGGAAGCCGGCCCACCCGCCACGGTGGGCCGGCTTCTCCATCACTTGCCGGTGACGATGCCCGGGTTGATGCAGAGCCCCGGGTTGGCGCCGTTCTTCTCGGCGATCTCCAGGCAGCGGGTCACCTTGTCGACCTTCGCGTTGGTCTCGGTGATCTGCTTGGAGATCTCGGCGTTCTTGCGGTCCTGCTCCAGGTTGCGGGTCTGCGCCAGCTTGTCCTGGAACGCCTTGATGTTGCCCTCGGTCTTGTCGTCGTGGTTCACCCGGGTGATGGTCACCGAGAGGATGTCCACGTCGGCGGCGAGCCGGGTTTCCGCGCTGGTCTTGATGTTCGCGGCGAACGGCTTGAGGTCGACGTTGAGGTCACCGGTCTGGGCGTCGATCTTCTCCAGCGGGTTGTACGCGGCGAACGCGTCGTTGACAGCGCTGTCGAGCTGCACACCCACCCGCTGGCCCCGGAAGCTGACGAAGTCGCCCTTGTAGTCCATGAACTGCTTCGGCGCGTTCTCCGGCTTGACCTGCCACTCGATGAGCACCTCGACACAGGCGTCGGCGAGAGTGCCGGTGCGCACCCGTACGCAGTTGTTGCCGCCGATGTGGTCGTACTTCTGCCGCCCGGCGTCCCACTCGCCGACCTTCTGCCACGGCGCCACCCACTTGAGGCCGGAACCGGTCACCTCGCCGGTGGGCTTGCCGAAGCTGGTGACGATGCCCACCGAGCGGATGGGCACCGAGTGGGCGCTGGAGGCGATGCCGACCACCAAGGTGAGGGCGAGAAAGCCGAGCGCCGCGAGGGCGGCCATCCGCTTCAGCGACCGTGCGGGGGCGACGAGCGCGACGACGGCGGTGACCGCCAGGGCGACGGCGAAGACGATCGCCATGGTGAAGCCGACGGGCATGGGGTGGAGACCTTCCGGTGGGCTGTGTGGATCATCAACCTAGGGGGTCCTGTCAAATCGACGGCACGGGGAGGTGGAGTTCGCGCACGTCAATTGCGGGGCGAATATGGATCCCATCGACATGGCTCGACTCGTGCGGCCCGCCGTAGGTTTCGTCCACGCGACGGGCCTGTGACCACGGTCACCGAACCGACCGTCGCGGCGACGGTGCGGAGGATGAGGCGATGGCCGGGCAAGCGCTCCTGTCGGCCCGTGGGCTGACCCGCGACTTCCGGGGCTTCCGGGCGGTCGACGACGTCGACCTCGACGTCGCGCCGGAGAGTGTGCACGCGCTGGTCGGCCCGAACGGCGCGGGCAAGACCACCCTGTTCAACCTGCTCACCGGATTTCTGCGCCCCAGCGCCGGGCGGATCGAGCTGGACGGCCGGGACGTCACCGGCCTGCCCCCGGAGCAGGTGGCCCGGCTCGGTGTCGCCCGCTCGTTCCAGATCACCAGCCTCTTTCCGCAGCTCTCCGCCCGGGAGCACGTCGCGCTGGCCCTCCAGTCGCCCAGCGGGCTGGGCTGGCGGTTCTGGCGGTCGGCGAAGCTGATGGGTCGCTACACCGCGCGGGCCGACGAGCTGCTGGCCATGGTGGGGCTGGTCGACCTGGCGCAGGCACCGTCCGAGTCGTTGGCGTACGGGCGCAAGCGGGCCCTGGAACTGGCCATCGCCCTGGCGTTGGACCCGAAGGTGCTGCTGCTCGACGAGCCGACCGCCGGGATGGGCATGGAGGACGTCGACCGCACCGTCGAGCTGATCAGCACCGTCCGCCAGGGCCGGACCGTCGTGATGGTCGAGCACAACATGAGCGTGGTCGGCCGACTCGCCGACACCGTCACCGTCCTGCAGGCCGGCAAGGTCCTCGTCGAGGGCCCGTACGAGCAGGTCCGGGCCGACGAGCGCGTGATCACCGCCTACCTGGGAGCCGCTGATGCTGCGCATTGAGAACCTCTCCGCCTTCTACGGCGAGGCGCAGGTGCTCCGCGACGTCAGCCTCGACGTCGCCGCCGGCGAGGTGGTCACCCTGGTCGGGCGCAACGGCGCCGGCAAGTCCACCCTGCTGCGCTGCGTCATGGGGCTGCACCCCGGTCAGCGCGGCACTGTCGAGCTGGACGGCCGCGACATCTCCCGGCTGCCGGCGCACAAACGGGCCCGCCTGGGGCTGGGCTGGGTGCCGGACGACCGGGGCAGCTACGCCACCCTGACCGTCACCGAGAACCTCACCCTGCCGCCCACTGTGGGCCCCGACCCGTGGCCGCTGGAGCGGGTGTACGAGGCGTTTCCCGCCCTCCACACCCGGCGGGACTCCGTGGCCACCATGCTCTCCGGCGGCGAGCAGCAGATGCTCGCGCTGGCCCGGGTGCTGCGGATGGGTGCCCGGCTGCTGCTCTGCGACGAGCCCACCGAAGGGCTGTCGCCGCTGCTGGTGCAGCAGGTCGGTGAGCTGCTGCGCGAGGCCAAGCGGCACGGGGTGACCGTGCTGCTGGTCGAACAGAACCTGCACTTCGCCACGGGTGTCGCCGACCGGCACTACCTGCTGGCCGAGGGGCGTGTCGCCGAGGCGATGGACAACTCCGAGGTGCGCTCGCGCGAACGCGAACTGCTCGCGTACCTCGGCATCTGAATTCTCTCAACGACGACCCGCGCGACGACGCGCCGGATGGATGGAGTGGGCATGCGCAGGACGGTGGGTGTGGCCGTGGCGTCAGCCGCGGTGGTGCTGGTCGCCGGTTGCGGCGGCGGTGGCCCCCAGTCGGGTGGCGACCAGAAACTGACCGGCGACAAGATCGTGCTGGGCGTGCTCAACGACCAGTCCGGGGCGTACTCGGAGCTGTCCGGGAAGAACTCGGTGGCGGCGGTCGAGCTGGCCATCGCCGACTTCACCGCGAAGTACGGCGACAAGGCGGTGACCAGAAACATCACGGTGGAGACCGCCGACCACCAGAACAAGCCGGACGTGGCCAACTCCAAGGCCCAGGAGATGTACGACCGCAAGGGCGTCGACCTGATCCTGGACGTGCCCACGTCGTCCGCGGCGCTGAAGGTCGCCGACGTGGCGAAGGAGAAGAAGAAGCTCTATTTCAACATCGGCGCGGCGACCACCGACCTGACCGGCAAGAGCTGCAACAAGTACACGTTCCACTACGCGTACGACACGTACATGCTGGCCAATGGCACCGGGAAGACCACCACCGAGCAGATCGGCAAGAACTGGTACATCCTGTATCCGAACTACGCCTTCGGTCAGGACATGGAGAAGAGTTTCTCCACCGCGATCACGGCGGCCGGCGGCACGGTGGTCGGCAAGGACGGGGCGCCGTTCCCGAACACCAGCGGTGACTTCTCCACCTTCCTGCTCAAGGCGCCGAACCTGAACCCGAAGCCGAACGTGCTGGGCACCATGCAGGCCGGTGCCGAGCTGGTCAACGTGGTGAAGCAGTACAACGAGTTCAAGCTGCGCGACAAGGGCGTCGGCCTCGCGGTGGGGCTGATGTTCCTCACCGACATCCACTCGCTCACCCCGGCCGCGCTGGCCGGCACCACGTACACCGACGCCTGGTACTGGAACTTCGACGCGAAGAACCGGGAGTTCGCCGACCGCTTCCAGCAGAAGGCCGGCACCCGGCCGACGTTCGCGCACGCGGCCAACTACTCGGCGGCGTTGCAGTATCTGGAGGCGGTGCAGGCCGCCGGCACCGACGACGCGGACGCCGTGGTCAAGGGGCTGGAGGGCAAGACGGTCGAGGACGTCTTCCTGCGCAACGGCAAGATCCGCGCCGAGGACCACCGGGTGGTGCACGACGCGTACCTGGCCCAGGTGAAGCCTCAGGCCGAGGTGACCGAGCCGTGGGACTACGTGAAGGTGCTCAAGACGATCCCCGCCGCGGAGGCGTTCCGCGCGCCCTCTGCGGACTGCAAGCTGTGAGTGCGAGGAGTGAGCCGGTTTTGCGAGCCCCGCAGTCGCGAAACGACTGCATCGCTGTGAGCGCGAGGAGTGAGCCGGTGTTGCGAGCCCCGCAGTCGCGAAACGAATGCATCGCTGTGAGCGGCTCGCTGTGAGCGGCTTCGCGCAGAACACGTTCAACGGGTTGGTGAGCGGGGCGTTCTACGCCCTGCTCGCCCTCGGGCTCGCCGTCATCTTCGGCATGCTGCGGGTGGTCAACTTCGCGCACGGCGCGTTCTACATGCTCGGCGCGTTCGGGGCGTACGTGCTGCTCACCGAGGCTGGAGTGCCGTTCTGGACGGCCCTGGTGATCATGCCGGTGGGGCTGGGACTGCTCGGCATGGCGTTGGAACGCGCCGTGATCCAGCGGCTGACCAGGCTCGACCCGCTCTACAACTTCCTGCTCACCTTCGGCCTGACGCTGATCCTCCAGGATCTGGTGAAGCTGCGCTACGGCGTGCAGTCCAGCCCGTACGAGACCCCGTCGCTGTTGAGCGGGTCGGTCAACTTCGGGCTCTTCGACTTCCCGACGTACCGGGTGTTCATCCTCGGTTTCGCGGTGCTGCTCTGCGTCGCGGTGTGGTGGGTGCTCACCCGTACCCGGATCGGGATGGTGGTCCGGGCGTCCACCGAGCGGCCCGACCTGACCCGCGCCTTCGGCATCGACGTCGGGCGGTGGGTGACACCGGTCTTCGGCTTCGGGATCGGGCTGGCTGGTCTCGCCGGCGTGCTGGCCGCACCGATGCGCGCGGTCAACCCGCTGATGGGGGCCGACCTGATCATCGTGGTGTTCGCGGTGGTCGTGATCGGCGGGCTGGGCTCGATCTTCGGTTCGGTCGCCGCCGGCTTCGGCATCGGTCTCGTGCAGGCGTGGGGTGAGGCGTACCTGTCGGCCTTCCCGATCGTCTCGCAGACCATCGTCTTCGTCGTGATGGCCGGAGTGCTGCTCTGGCGCCCGGCCGGCTTGTTCGGTCGTGAGGAGGCTCCCGCATGACCAGCACCGTGGACACTGCCGCCGCCGACGCGTCCCGCTCGACGCCGCCGTCCGGGCTGATCGCCGTGGCCCGGGCTCCCGGCTGGGTGCGGTACGCGCTGCTCGCCGTCGGGCTGGCCGTCGCGGCGTGGTTGCCCAACGGCCTCTACCCGGCGGTCGCGGTGGACATCCTCTGCTGGGCGCTGTTCGCCGTCGCGGTGGACCTGCTGCTCGGCTTCACCGGGCTGATGTCCTTCGGTCACGCCGCGTTCTGGGGCACCTCGGCGTACGTCACCGGCCTGGTGGCCATCCACGTGGGCCTGCCGTTCCCGCTCGCGGTGCTGGCCGGCGCGCTCGCCGCGGCCGTTCTGGCGGTGCCGATCGGATACCTCGCGGTCAAGCGGACCGGCATCTACTTCGCGATGGTGACCCTGGCGTTCGCGCAGATGGTCTACTACGTGGCCAACGAGTGGCGCTCGGTCACGCAGGGTGAGAACGGTCTCCAGGGGGTGCCCCGTTCGTTCTTCGGCCTGGATCTGACCGACGACTACTTCTTCTACTACGCGATCCTGCCGATCGTGCTGCTCGGGCTGGCCGCCGCCTGGCGGATCGTGCACTCGCCGTTCGGTCGGGTGCTGGTCGGCATCCGGGACAACCCGGCCCGGGCGCGGGCACTGGGCTACCCGGTGCACCGCTACAAGCTCACCGCGTTCGTGCTCTCCGGGTTCATCGCCGGCCTCGGCGGCGGGCTGTTCGCTGTCGGCCACCGGTTCGTCTCGCTGGACGTGCTGCACTGGACCACCTCCGGCAAGGCGGTCATCGTGGTGGTGCTCGGTGGCATCGGCACCCTCTGGGGTGGGGTGCTCGGCGCCGGGATCGTGGTGCGGCTGGAGGACTGGCTGTCGTTCTCCGGGTTCGAGGCGATCGGCCTGGTCACCGGCGGCATCTTCGTCCTGGTCGTGGTGCTGTTCCGGTGCGGCATCTGGGGGACCGTGGCCGACCTGGCCCGGCGCTGGGCCGTCACCCGCCGCAGATAACTCTGGCGTGCGTCGGTGGCCTGGGCGACGAGCCCGGGTCACCGGCTCGGCCTCGTCGCCGCCAGGCCGGTTACGCGCTATTACCAGGGAGTTCGCCAGCCCTCTCGGCCATCGATGCAACCGGTCGTAACTGTCCGGCTACGGCAAGTCGCCGAAGGTGTGGGGGCCGTCTCCCACGGGGGTGGCGACCCGACTAGGATCCAGCCCACTATGCTCATACAGCGCATCCGCCGGCTCGCCACCGACGTACCGGCCGATCACGCCGCGCGCCCGCGGACCCCCCTGCCGAACTGGCTCCTCGTCCCGGGCCTGGCCCTGCTGGTCATCTCGCTCACGGCGTACGGCGCGTTCGTGCGCGACCGGCCGTTCCGCGGGACGGACTTCAACATGTACCTCGGGGCCGCCCACGCCTTCCTCGATGGGCAGCCCGTCTACCAGCTCGGGTACACCACGCTGGCCCTTCCGTACACCTATCCGCCGATCACCCTGCCGTTCCTGACGCCGCTGACGCTGCTCGATCCACGGACCGCGCTCACCGTCATGAACATCGTGGGTATCGCGGCAATGCTCCTCGCCCTGTGGTTCACCACCAAGATGCTCGGCTACGAGGGCACGCGGGGCCGGCTCGGTCTCGTCGCCGCCGTCGGCGCGGTGCTGGTCTGGACCGAGCCGCTGCAGCGCAACCTCGACCTCGGCCAGATCAACATCTTCGTGATGCTGCTGATCGTGGCGGACCTCGCCCTGCCCGGCCGGAGCCGGTTCAAGGGCGTCGGCATCGGCGTCGCGACCGCGACCAAGCTGCTGCCCGGACTCTTCGTGGTCTACCTGCTGCTCACCCGGCGAATCCGGGCCGCCATCGTCGCGACCGGCACCTTCGTCGGGCTCACGCTGCTGGGCGCCATCATCCAGCCGGGCGGCTCGTACGACTACTGGCTGACCGGGCGGGCGTTCGACTCGCACCGGGTGCTGATGTCCTCCGGCCCGCGTTACGGGGGCAACCAGTCCCTGCAGGGCTTCACCGCCCGACTGCTCGGGACCGACCAGCAGAACACCATCTGGTGGATGCTCTCCGTCGCCGTCGTGCTGGTCGGCGGCCTCGCCCTGGCCACCGCGCTCCAGCGGCACGGCGAGGAAGCGATGGCGATGGTCGTCGTCGGCTTCACCATGCTGCTCATCTCGCCCGTCAGTTGGTCGCACTACTGGCTCTGGATCGGCCCGATGGCGGTGGTGTTGATCGACGTAGCGCGTCGCTCACGCGGCACGGCACGTCTGATCGCCGGCGTCGTCGCGGTAGCCGCGATCGTGCCGTTTCTCATGTGGCCGGCCCCCTATCGTGGCGAAGTCATCCCGCGCGGCCTGATCTGGCAGGCTAACCGGTTTGACGGGCCGGCCCAGCGGCTCGCGGTTGATCCCTACGTGTCGACGATGCTGGTGCTCTTCGCGCTCGCCGCGTTGTGGCTGTACTGGCGGTCCCGTGCGGAACGGACGGTCCTGCCGGCCGTCGGCACCGCAAACCCGTGATCAATTCCCTACGGCGACAGCGGCTCGGAACCGCCGCGAACACCAGGAGACGTCGATGACGCAGGCGATGGACGAGCACGCGGTCGCAGCGCAGACCACCGAGCCGATGCAGGCCGGCCAACGCGCGGACCTGCCCCGGCAGGACGGCGTGGAGGCGCCGGCCGTCGAGCGGGCAGCGGGCGGGCGGCGGCCGCGCCTGCTGGTCCTCGACGGACTGCGCCTTGGCGCTGCGCTCATGGTCGTCGCGTACCACCTCGTCGGTGACAAGATCGGTGTTTGGCAGCCCTCCGCCGCGTCCCATTTCGGGCTGCTGCACTCCGTCTCCCAGTACGGCTTCCTCGGCGTGCAGCTCTTCTTCATCATCAGCGGCTTCGTCATCTGCATGAGCGCCTGGGGACGCTCCGTCGGTGACTTCTTCGTCTCCCGCGTCGTCCGGCTCTACCCCGCCTACTGGTTCGCGGTCCTGGTGTCCGCCGCCGTGCTCGTGGCCGTGCCGAGGGGCGTCGACCTCAAGCTCCGCGAAGTGGTGGGCAACCTGACGATGATGCAGGAGTTCCTCGGCATCCGGCACCTCGACCTGTCGTACTGGACGCTCACCGTCGAGTTGGTCTTCTACCTCCTTTTCGCCATCCTCGTGGCGCGCGGCCTGACCTACCGCGGTGTGGTCGCCTTCTGCGCCATCTGGACCGTCGCCTCGCTGGTCGTGCCCAAGTTCGGCAGCCCATGGTTCAGCGCCGTCGTGGCGGCCGGCTACTCCAGCTACTTCATCGCGGGCATCGCCCTCTATCTCATCTACCGCTTCGGCCCGAACCTGCTGCTGTGGTCGATCATCGGCCTCTCCTGGCTGATCGCGATCACCCGGCTGCCCAGCCTGGCCCAGGCCCGCGACGTCGCCTTCGCGCCGACGGCCGTCATCGTGACGGCCTTCGTCGTGGTGATGGCGGCGGTCGCTCTCAACTTCTTCTCCTGGGTGAAGTGGGGCTGGGTCGCGACGGCCGGTGCCATGACCTACCCGCTGTACCTCATTCACCAGACGGTCGGGCTCGCCGTCATCGACCGGCTCCAGGACCACCTGTCGCCGTGGTTGCTGATCACTACGCTGATCGCCGGCCTGCTCATCGCCGCCTGGCTGATCCACCGCTTCGTCGAACGGCCCGCCGCTCGCTGGATGAAGCGGCAGCTCAACGACTCGATGCGCCAACTGCGGACCACTCGCTGACATCGGGGTCCGCTCTTTGAGCTGCTTCAGACCCTTCTGGAACGCCTTGACGTTGGCGGTCTGTTCGTCGTCAACCTGGGAGGCCTGGTCAAGCGCCGCCGAGTTGGCTCACCGGCTGGCGGCCCGTCGCCGGTAAATCTCACGACGGCGCATCCGCCGCGCGCCGTTTCAGCGAACCCCCGGGTAGGGAACGTCTACCCGGGGGTGCGTCTGGTGCTGATCGAGCCGATGCCGGCCGAGGCCGTGGAGATCGCGCACAAGCAGGTGTCGCTGGCTGCCGAGGACCTGGACGGCAACGCCGTCGCGACGCTGGTGCTGGAGTTGGCCGAGGCCTGGGGCGTGCCGGCGCTCTGGGAGCAGGTCTGTCGTCCGTTGCTGGCCGGGCTGTCGGGGCGTACCGCCGCCGAGGTGGTCGTCGAGCACGCCCTCAGCGAGGGCGTCCGGGTCGGGCTGGACGTCTACCGCCGGGAGCCGGGCCGGTCGCTGCCGACCGGTGGCGTGCTGCTGGCCGGCGCCGAGAAGGAGGCGCACAGTCTCGGCCTCCAGGCGCTGGCCGCCGCGCTGCGCGAGCAGGGCCGTGGGTGTCTGAATCTCGGCCCGGCGCTGCCCTGGTCGGCGCTGACCAGCGCGGTGTACCGGGCACGGCCGCACACCGTCGTGCTCTGGTCGCAGACGCCGGTCACCGGCCGCGCGTACCGTCTGGTCCGCTTCGCCCGGGAGTTCGCACGCCTGCGGGTGTACGGCGCGGGGCCGGGTTGGATCGAGCCGCTCACCGCGCCGGTGGCGCATCTCGACTCGCTGCCGAGGGCCGTCACCGCCTGCCTCGCGGGCGTTCCCGGACGTGACGCCCACCACATACGATACGGATCGGTGCCGTATCGTTAATGCGCGTCGTAGGCTGACCCGCGTTACGAGTCTGACCCGTATCGTATTGCGTCGCGGGGAAAGCATGGGGGGAAATCAGGCATGGAGCTGCACAACAACACGGGCCACCCGAGGAGGTGGGCGATCCTCGGGGTGCTGGTGATCAGCCTCCTCGTGGTCGTCCTCGACAACACGATCCTCAACGTCGCCCTGCGCACGCTGGCCGACCCGGTGCACGGCCTCGGCGCCACCCAGGGCGAGCTGGAGTGGTCCATCAACTCCTACACGCTGGTCTTCGCCGGGCTGCTGTTCACCTTCGGGGTGCTCGGTGACCGCGCCGGCCGTAAGCGCTTCCTGATGATCGGTCTGGTGCTGTTCGGCCTGGCGTCGCTGCTCTCCGCGTACGCCCAGAGCCCCGGCCAGCTCATCGCGGCCCGCGCCCTGATGGGGGTCGGTGGCGCGGCCATCATGCCGGTCACGCTGTCGATCATCTCCAACGTCTTCGACCCGCGTGAGCGTGGTCGGGCCATCGGTGTCTGGGCCGGAGCGGTCGGTCTCGCCGTGGCCATCGGCCCGATCCTCGGCGGCGCGCTGCTGGAGCACTTCTGGTGGGGTTCGGTCTTCCTGATCAACGTGCCGGTGGTCGTCGCCGGCGTGATCCTGGTGGCGCTGCTGGTCCCCGAGTCGCGTGACCCGCGGCCGGGCCGGGTCGACGTGCTCGGTGTGCTGCTCTCCGTGGTGGGCCTGGTCGCCCTCTCCTACGGCATCATCGACGGCGGCGAGCACGGCTTCGGCCGCCCGGTGGTCTGGGGCTCGATCCTGGTCGGCATCGCGGTGCTGGCCTGGTTCGTGCAGCACGAGCGGCGCAGCGACCACCCGTCGCTGGACGTCCGGCTGTTCAAGGTGCCCCGCTTCGCCGCGCCGGTCGCCATCGTCGGCCTGGTGTTCTTCGCCGCGATGGGCTCGCTGTTCTTCGGCTCGTTCTACCTGCAACTGGTGCGGGGCTACAGCCCGCTGCAGACCGGTCTGCTCTTCCTGCCCTTCGCCGCCGCCCAGCTGGTCTTCGCACCGCGCAGCGCCGCGATGGTCCGCCGCTACGGCGGCCGGGCCGTCGCCACCGTCGGGTTGGCGCTGACCGTGGTGTCACTCGCCGCGTTCGTGTTCATCGGCGCCTCCACCCCGATCTGGATCGTGCTGGTCGCCTTCCTCATCCAGGGCGCCGGGATGGCCAACATCATGCCTCCCGCCACCGAGTCGATCATGTCGGCGCTGCCCCGGGAGAAGGCCGGTGTGGGCTCGGCGGTCAGCAACACCGTCCGCCAGGTCGCCGGTGCGCTCGGCGTGGCGATCCTCGGCTCGGTGCTCTCCGCCGTCTACCGCAGCGACATCGGTGACGCGCTGACCGGCCTGCCCACGCAGGCCCGCGACACGGCCAACGAGTCGATCTCCGGGGCGTACGCGGCGGCGGGCCAGCTCGGCCCGGACGCGCCGGCGCTGATCTCGGCGGCCAACGACGCCTTCGTCACCGCCATGCACTGGGCGGCCGGGCTCTCCGCGGTGATCGCCGCACTGGGGGTCATCGTGGTGCTGCGCTGGATGCCGGGTCGGGAGGACTCCAGCGTCGCCCCTGTGGCGCCGGTCGCCGAGCCCGAGTTGGCCGGCACGGCGTAGGTGCGGGAAGAATGTCGGACATGATGTCCACTGCCGATGCTCCGCGGTCGCCCGGGCGACCGCGGAGCGTCCGCGCCGACGAGGCGATCATCGAAGCGACCCTCGACCTGCTCGCCGAGGGCAGCACCATCGAGGCGCTGTCGATCGAGGCGATCGCCGCGCGGGCCGGGGTCGGCAAGGCCACCATCTACCGCCGCTGGGCCGGCAAGGACGCCCTCCTGCTGGACGCGCTGCGGCGACTCAAGGGCGTCATGGCGCAGCCGGCCGGGCACTCCGTCCGCGACGACCTGGTGCTGCTGGTCGGCGCGATCGGCAAGAACGTCGACCCCCGCGCGGCGAAGATCATGCCCTGTCTGGTGCCCGCGGTGAACCGCAGCGCGGACCAGTTCCAGCTCTACCAGAACATCATCGGGCCCCGGCGGCAGCTCATGCGCGAGGTCCTGCGGCGCGGCATCGCCGAGGGGGTGCTCCGGGCCGACATCGACGTCGAGGTGACGATGGCGCTGCTCACCGGGCCGATGCTGATCCAACGGGTGCTCCAGTGGAACCCGGACCTGGACGAGCAGACCCTGCCCGAGCGGGTCGTCGACGCCGTGCTGGAGGGCATTCAGGTCCGCTGAGCCGGCCGCGAGTCCGCCCGCCGGCCGGTCCTGGTCAGCCGGCCGGTGCGCGCAGCCGGTGCAGGCGCAGCGCGAGCTGCACCTCCAACGCCCGCTCGGGCCGCTGCCAGTCGGCGCCGAGCAGTTGCCCGACCCGCTCCAACCGCTGGGTCACCGTGTTGACGTGCACGTGCAACTGCTCGGCGGCCCGGGCCAGGCTGCCACCCACCCCGAAGTACGCCTCCAGCGTCTTCACCAGAGCCGTGCCCCGCCGGGCGTCGTAGTCGACCACCGGCCCGACGGTCGTGGCGAGGAACTGGGTCACGTCCTTCTCACCCCGATCGCCGACAGTGCCCAGCAGCAACCCGACGAAGCCCAACTCCGCGGTGCTCGCACCCTGCCCGTCGCGACCCAGAGCGCCCAACGCCGTCAGGCACCGATCCGCCTCGTGGAACGTGGCGGCCAGCGCCGCCGGCCCGTTCGACGGACCACTCGCCCCGGCGGTCACCGGCCGGCCGGTCACCCGGGACAGGTCCCGCGCGACCGCGCGAGCGCTGCCACCGGCGTCCAGCCCTGGCAGCATCAGCACCACCCGGCCGTCCCGCGCCGCGGCCAGTCCGCTGCGCGCCGAGGCGTACGTGGTGGCCCAGGAGAGCACCCGCTGCCTCGCCGAGCCGGTCGCGGCGATCGCGTCGTCGCCCACCGCCACCAGCACGTGCGGCGCGTCCAGGTCGACCCCGAGCCGGCGGGCCCGACTGCGCAACGCGTCGGTGTCCCGCAACGGGCGGGCGATCAGGTCGTCCAGCAGCTCGCCCCGGACCCGCCCCTCCGCCTCGGCGACCGTACGGCGGAACAACAGCAGCAGCGCGGTCACCAGCGCGGCCCGCTCCAGGATCCGCTGGTCGGCGTCGACCAACTCGTCGTCCGGACGCAGCACCAGGGCGCCCAGGTTCTCCGCGCCGGCCACCACCGCCGCGTACCAGAGCGGGCTGCGGCGCACGCTGCGCCCCTCGGTGCGCGAGGCCGCGACCGCCTCCACGATGTCCGCCCGGTCCGGCTCGTCGATCTCACCCACCCGGGCCAGCAGGCGGCCCTCGGCGTCCAGCGCCAGCAGCGCACCGCCCAGCACCTCGGTCACCGCCGCCGCCACGTCCTCCACACCGCCGCCGCGCAGCACCAGCGCCGTCATCCGGTCGTGCGCCGCCGCGGCCCGCTCCACCGAGCTGCTGTGGGCCCGGATGGTGGTGTTCGCCGCCGACAGCTCGCCCAGCGCCGAGCGCGTCTCGGTCAGCAGCCGGGCGGTGTCGATCGCCACCGCGGCGTGCGCGGCGAGCGAGACCAGCAGCGCCACCTCCTCCCGGACGAACGGCCGGGCCGAACGGTTGGCCGCGTAGAGCACGCCGATCGAGGTGGAGCCGAGCCGCAGCGGCACCCCGAGGATCGCCACCAGCCCTTCCTCCCCGACACCGGCGTCGATCTCACCGGTGTGGTGGAAGCGCGCGTCCTCGCCGTAGTTCGCTGTGACGTACGGGGCCCCGGACTGGGCCACCAGCCCACCGAGGCCGGCACCCATCGGCAGGCGCAGCCGCTGGAAACGGGCCGAAACCGACCCGTCGGTCACCCGCATGTAGGTGTCGCCGCGTTCGTCGTCGTTGAGCGTCATGTAGGCCACGTCCGCGCCGAGCAGGTTGCGGGCTCGGTGCACGATCGCCCGCAACACGTCGTCCAGGTCGCGTAGCCCGGCCAGGTCACTGACCGTGTCGTACAGGCCGGACAGCTCGGTCTCGCGCCGGCGCCGGCGCTCCAACAGCGCGCGGACCCGCAACGCCACCGACTTGGCCTGCTCCAGCTCGGCCAGCTTGTCGGCCGGCAGCCCGGCAGCACGCGCGGCCACCAACGGTCCCTCGAACTCGACAGCGGCGGCCTCCCGCGCGAGCAGTTCCAGGAACTCCACCGGCGAAGACATGGTCGACATTGTGCTCGGGCCCACTAGTTGGCCGTCCAGCCCCCGTCGAGGGCGATCGACGCGCCGGTGATGAAGGCCGCCGGCGGCGAGCAGAGGTACGCCAGCAGCTCGGCCACCTCCTCCGGTTCGATCAGTCGCTTGATCGCGGCCCGGGCCAGCATGATCTTCTCGATCACCTCGGTCTCGTCGATGCCGTGGCTGGCCGCCTGGTCGGCGATCTGGCTCTCCACCAGCGCCGTGCGGACGTACGCCGGGTTGATGCAGTTGGCGGTCACCCCGTGCGCGGCGCCCTCCAGCGCGACCACCTTCGACAGCCCTTCCAGGGCGTGCTTGGCCGAGACGTAGGCCGCCTTGTACGGCGACGCGCGCAGCCCGTGCACGGAGGAGATGTTGACGATGCGACCCCAGCCCCGGGCGTACATGTGCGGCAGCGCCCGGCGGATCAGCAGGAACGGCGCCTCCACCATCACCCGCTGGATGTACTCGAAGCGCTCGACGGGAAAGTCCTGCACCGGCGCGACGTGCTGGAGCCCGGCGTTGTTGACCACGATGTCCACGTCCACGTCGAGGCGGTCCACCGCCGCGGCGTCGGACAGGTCCACGCCCTCGGCCCGGCCGCCAGCCTCGGCCGCGACCGCCTTGGCCGCCTCCAGGTTGCGGTCCACCACGAGCACCTTGGCGCCGGCCGCGCCCAGCCGCAGGGCGCACGCCCGCCCGATGCCGCTGCCGCCCCCGGTGACCAGGGCGGTCCGACCGGCGAGGTCGACCTGTACGACGTGGGGGACCGCCACGGGTTCTGCCGTCATGGCGCAAGAAGTTACGAGCTGTGTGCTCCCCGGCACATGGGCCAGCGACACATACTCCGGCGCAAAGCTGTGTGGCCCCGGGGCCCCTGCCGTCACTGCCGCCCTCGCGGTTGTCCTTGCGGCTGCCCTCGCGGACGCCTCTCCCGGCCGCCCTTGCGGTTGTGCTTGCGGTGTCCTCCCGGCCACCCCGGTCAACTCCTTTGCTTTGCACCCACGACGGCGACGGTGACTCTCCGCTATCGGTGCGTATTGAGGTGCAGAGCAAAGGGGGCGGGGTGGCCCCGGGGAGCGGCAGGCTCACGCTCGAACATGGATGTCGTGGCTTCGTTGCCCTTCGCGACCACCGCATCCTGGTTCGAGCATGATCTTGACGGCCGCCGGCACTCCCGCTCCCGGTCCGTCGGGGTCGACGTGCTCGGCAAGATCCGCGCACTATCAGGGATGTTGCTGTGTCCCGGCGCGTCGGAGACAGCAACATCCGGGAAGTTGCGCAGATCTTGGTGCCGGGGTGCCGGGGTGCCGGGGTGCCGGGGTGCCGGGGTGCCGGGGTGCCGGGCGGGGGAGGGCGTGTCCCGTGGGGCTCCTGGGAAGGGCGCCGGTTAGGGTGTCGAACACACGTACTGCTGACGGCTGGAAAGGGGGCGGCGTGCGCGTGCTCGGTGTGGACCCGGGGTTGACCCGGTGTGGGGTGGGCGTGGTCGAGGGTGTGCCGGGCCGGCCCTGCACTCTCATCGCCTACTACGTGGTCTACACCGACCCGGCCGACGATCTGTCGCTGCGCCTGCTGCACCTGGATCAGTCGCTGACCAAGCTGGTCGCCGAGCACCAGCCGGAGAGCGTCGCCGTCGAGCGGGTGTTCAGCCAGCACAACGTGCGCACGGTGATGGGCACCGCGCAGGCCAGCGGCATCGCCGTGCTGGCGGGGGCGCGTGCAGGGCTGCCGGTGCAGACGTACACGCCGAGCGAGGTGAAGGCGGCCGTGACCGGGTCCGGTCAGGCCGACAAGGCGCAGATGACCGCCATGGTGACCCGGCTGTTGCGGCTGGCCGAGCCACCGAAGCCGGCCGACGCCGCCGACGCGCTGGCCCTGGCCATCTGCCACGTGTGGCGCGGCGGCACCCGCTCCAAGCTGGCCGCGGCGGCCGACCGGGTACGACGAGGAGGAGCACGATGATCGCCAGCGTGCGCGGCACGGTGACCGCGACGGGTCCGGACCAGGCCGTGATCGAGGTCGGCGGTGTCGGTCTCGCCGTGCACTGCGCTCCCGGCACGCTCGCCGAGCTGCGGGTCGGTCAGGTCGCCCGCCTCGCGACCAGCCTGATCGTGCGGGAAGACTCGCTGACCCTCTACGGCTTCGCCGACGACGACGCCAAGTCGCTGTTCGAGCTGCTCCAGACCGCCAGCGGGGTGGGTCCGCGACTGGCCCAGGCGGTCCTGGCCGTGCACACCCCGGACGCGGTGCGTAAGGCGATCGCCAACGCCGACACGGCGGCGCTGACCCGGGTGCCCGGGATCGGCAAGAAGGGCGCCGAGCGCCTGGTGCTGGAGCTGCGCGACCGGATCGGCCCGGTGCCGATCGGCGCCGACGGCGTGGGCGGGGTGACCGCTGGTGCCTGGCCCGACCAGGTCCGGCAGGCGCTCGTCGGGCTGGGCTGGTCCGCCGGTCAGGCCGATCAGGCGGTGGCCGCCGTGGCGGAGACCATCGACGGCCCGACGCCGCCGGTGCCGGTCCTGCTCAAGCAGGCCATCCGCCTGCTGGGCCGCACCCGATGAGCGAGATCGACGGGCTTGTCTCGGCGTACGTGAGCGACGCGGAACGGGACGCGGAGGCCACGGTACGGCCGAAGCGGCTGGCCGAGTTCATCGCCCAGGACCGGGTGCGCGATCAGCTCGACCTGTTGTTGCAGGGCGCGATGCGGCGGGGGTCACCACCGGACCACATCCTGCTCTCCGGCCCACCGGGGCTGGGCAAGACGAGTCTGGCCAACATCGTCGCCGCCGAGCTGGGCGCGGGCATCCGGGTGACCAGCGGCCCGGCGATCGAGCGTTCCGGTGATCTGGCGGCCATCCTGACCAGCCTCGCCGAGGGCGATGTGCTCTTCATCGACGAGATCCACCGCATCGCGCGGCCGGCGGAGGAACTGCTCTACAGCGCGATGGAGGACTTCCGGGTCGACGTGGTGGTCGGCAAGGGTCCGGGGGCGACGGCGATCCCGCTGGACGTCGAGCCGTTCACCCTGGTGGGGGCGACGACGCGTTCGGGCCTGTTGACCGGGCCGATGCGGGACCGGTTCGGTTTCGTCGCGCACCTCGACTTCTACGCCCCGGCGGATCTGGAGACGCTGCTGCACCGCTCGGCGCGGATTCTCGGTGTGCCGATCACCCCGGAGGGCGCGACCGAGATCGCCGGTCGGTCCCGGGGCACGCCCCGGATCGCCAACCGGCTGCTGCGCCGGGTCCGCGACTACGCGGAGGTGCGGGCCGACGGGGTGGTCGATCTCGACACCGCCCGGGCGGCCCTGATCGTGTACGACGTGGACGCGCTCGGCCTGGACCGGCTGGACCGGGCGGTGCTGACCGCGCTGGTCGACTCGTTCCGGGGTGGCCCGGTGGGTCTGTCCACCCTCGCTGTGGCGGTGGGGGAGCAGCCGGACACGGTCGAGGAGGTCTGCGAGCCGTTCCTGGTCCGTGCCGGTCTGCTGGCCCGTACGCCTCGGGGCCGGGTGGCGACTGAGGGAGCTTGGCGGCATCTGGGACGTACCCCGCCGAATGGTACATTTGGTATGGATAGTCCGCCCGCGCCCGATCTGTTCTCCTTGGATACCGATCAGCCGTGATGTGAACGTGATCTGTGCCGCATTCGGCGTTCTCAGGTGCAGGGTTTAGACTTCGCCGCGGTCTGTACAGGACGTGAGAATCCGCCTCCGCTCCGGCACCCCGGTGCCGGGCAGGTGGCCAATGGGAAGGTCAGTAACCGTGCATTTGGCAGCAGCGGGTGGCGGGGCCGGCGGTTTCACGCCGATCCTGATGATCGCCCTGCTCTTCGGTGTCATGTACTTCATGATGATCCGGCCCCAGCAGAAGCGCCGCAAAGAGGCAGAGGCGATGCAGTCCAACCTCGGCCCCGGCGACGAGGTCGTGACCATCGGTGGGCTCTACGGCACGGTCACCGGCATCGAGGACGACACCGTCCTGATCGAGGTTGCTCCGGGCGTGCAGACCCGCTACGCCCGACCGGCCATCGCCCGGGTGGTCACCCGCGCGGAGCTGCCGAGCGAGCCGGTCACCGAGGACGCGGACACCGTCAAGGAGTGACCCTCCCTCCCGGGGGTGGCGAGTCCGGCGTACGGCCGGTCGACCGGCTTCCGGGCCGCCGCGCCCGACGGGGCAGCGGACGAGACGTGAAAACTGGATAGTTGGGTCGACGCCGGGCGTCGGCACGTTCCCGTGACCGTCGGCGTCCCCACGCCGGCGTGACCGGTCCTCGTGCCGGCACCTCGTCGGCCCAGGGCCGACCCGTCGGCCGGGACCCCCGGCCCGACACCCGCCGCCGCTGCGCGCAGCGGCGCGACCGTACAGGGAGACAGGACAGCCGTGGCACCACCTCAGGGACAGATGCGCCCCGGGCGGCAGCTCGCCGTGCTCGGGTTCATCTTCGTCGTCCTCTACCTTTTGGTGTTCTTCTCGGGTGCCAGCGGCAGCCTGAAGGACCGGCTCGAGCCCCGGCTCGGTCTGGACCTCATCGGCGGGACCCGGGTGACACTGGAGGCGACGAACAGCGTCGACGGCAAGCCTCCGACGGCGGAGAACCTCGAGGAGGCCCGCCAGATCATCGAGAGCCGCGTCAACGCGTTCGGCGTGGCCGAGGCCGAGGTGGTCACCGAGGGCAACCGCAACATCGTCATCTCCCTGCCCGGTGAGAACCGCAACCTCGACGACGTCGGCGAAGCGGCCGAGCTGCGCTTCCGCAAGGTCCTCAAGGCCGCCGACGGCAGCGGGACGGCCGCCGTGCCGCCGCCGGCCGCCACGCCGGCCCCGTCCGGCAGCGCCGTGCCGACCCCGTCCGGCAGCGCGGTCCCGACCCCGTCGGGCAGTGGCGCGCCGAAGGCAACCTCCTCGCCCAGCGGCGGTCAGGGCGGGATGGCGCCGGCGTCGCCGAGCGCCACGCCGACCCCGTCCGCGTCCGCCTCGCCGAGTGCCGCCGCCCCCACGGCGAGCGCCAGCACCGAGCCGGTGCCGGCCAGCATCGAGCAGCAGCGCAAGGCCGTCGAGCAGAAGGTGGGCGCGGCGTCGTGGCAGGCCGCCAACGGTCTGCAGGCCCCCGCCGACCTGGCGTCCGACCCCTCGCTGGCCGACAAGCTCAAGCCGTTCGGCACCCTGTCGCCGCAAGAGGTCGCCGTGCTGCCGGCGCAGATGCAGTTCAACGTGCCGACCATCGGTTGCGCGCAGCTCGACGCGCGCCCGCCGGCGTCGATCTCGGACGCGAAGCAGCAGGTCGTCTCCTGCGAGGACGGCGCCTCGAAGTACCTGCTCGACCAGGCCAAGGTGCTGGGCACCGACGTGTCCGACGCCGACGCGGTGCTCGACCAGACCAACGCCTGGGTGGTCAGCCTCGACTTCACCGGCAACGGCCAGGGCAAGTGGACGGCGCTGACCCGTGAGGCGTTCAACAACGAGGGTCAGGCCTGCGACGCGACCGCGCTGGGTCAGGACGGCAAGTGCCGGGTGGCCGTCGTGCTGGACAACGAGATCGTCTCCTCCCCGGAGATCCAGGGCGTGCTGACCGGCAACTCGCAGATCACCGGCAACTTCAACCAGAAGGACGCCAGCACGCTGGCCGGTCAGCTGCGTTACGGCGCGCTGCCGGTGACCTTCGAGCAGCAGGAGGCGCAGAACGTCACCGCGACGCTGGGTGCCAGCCACCTGCGCGCCGGTCTGCTGGCGGCCGGCATCGGCATGCTGCTGGTCATCATCTACGCGTTCTTCTACTACCGGCTGCTCGGCTCGGTGATCTTCCTGAGCCTGATCCTCTCCGCGCTGCTCGTCTTCGGCGCGCTGGTGGTGCTCGGCCGGCAGATCGGCTTCACGCTCACCCTCGCCGGCATCGCCGGCATGATCGTGTCGTTGGGTGTCGCGGCGGACTCGTTCGTCATCTACTTCGAACGGTTGAAGGACGAGATCCGGGAGGGGCGCAGCCCGCGTAGCGCGGTGCCCCGTGCCTGGATCCGCGCCCGCCGGACGATCATCTCGGCCAACGCGATCACCCTGCTCTCCGCGGTGGTGCTCTACGTGGTCTCGGTCGGCACGGTCAAGGGCTTCGCGTTCGCCCTCGGCCTGGCCACGGTCCTGGACCTGGTCGTGGTCTTCCTCTTCCGCCACCCGATCATGACCATGTTCGCCCGGACCCGGGCGTTCCTGTCCCCGCGGGTCAGCGGTCTGGGTCGGGCGCTTCCGGCCCGCAACCAGCCGACTCAGCCCCGCAACCCGCGCGCCAAGGAGGCCTGAGATGGCTGAAAACGGTCTGGCGAGCCGCCTCTACAACGGCGAAGCCGGTCTCAACGTCGTCGGCAAGCGCAAGGTCTGGTTCGGCGTCGCCGGGGTCCTGATCCTGATCGCGCTCCTCAGCTTCGGGCTGCGTGGCTTCAGCCTCGGCATCGAGTTCGCCGGTGGCAACTCGTTCCAGGTGCCGGCCAGCGTCGGCACCCTGGAGGACGCCGAGCGGGAGGTCAACTCGGCCCTCGCCACGGAGAACACCGGCGTCACGGTGGCCACCGCGCAGAAGGTCGGCGGCACCGGCGGCGACACCTACGAGCTGCGTACGGCACAGCTCGACGCCGACCAGACCACTGCGGTCAAGGCCCAGATCGCCGAGGACCTCGGCATCGACCCGGCTCAGATCAGCAGCAACCAGGTCAGCGAGGCGTGGGGCAGCCAGGTGACCGAGCGGGCCGTGCTCGGTCTGGTCATCTTCATCGCACTGGTCATGGTCTACCTGATCCTGCGCTTCGAGTGGCGGATGGCGGTCGCCGCGGTCGCCTCGCTGATCACGAACCTGATCCTCACCGCCGGCATCTACTCGCTGGTCGGCTTCGAGGTCACCCCGTCGACGATCATCGGCTTCCTCACGATCCTGGGCTTCGCGCTCTACGACGTGGTGGTGGTCTTCGACAAGGTGCAGGAGAACACGCGGGGCATCACCGCCAACAACAACCAGACGTACGCCGAGGCGGCCAACCTGGCCGTCAACCAGAGCCTGATGCGGTCGCTGAACACCTCGGTGGTCGCCCTGCTGCCGGTCGGCGGTCTGCTCTTCATCGGTGCCGGCCTGCTCGGCGCCGGCACGCTGAAGGACCTCGGCCTGGTGCTGTTCGTCGGTATGGCGGTGGCGTTCCTGACCTCCATCCTGGTGGCCACCCCGCTGCTGGCGCTGCTGAAGAACTACGACCCGCGGATCCAGGCGCACAACAAGCGCGTCCTGACCCGGCGGGGCGCCCTCGCCCGCGGCGAGGTCACCCCGAAGGGGGCCGCGAGCCCGGCCCAGGCCGACGCGACCGACGAGCCGCTCGACCCGGACGCCGCCGCGCTGGCGGGTGCCGCCCCCAAGGTGGGCGCCCGGCCGGCGGGCAAGCGGCCGACCGGCGCCCGGGGCGGTCGCCCGGGTGGCGGCGGCAACCGGCCGGGTGGCGCCAAGCGGCGCTGACCCGAACGGAAACACCCGAACGGCGTCCGGCATGCTGTGTGAGCAGCACTGCCGGACGCCGTCGTCGTTGAAGGAGAGCGGAACAGCCGTGACGGAGACCCACAGCACCGAGGCGCGCGGGGACAGCGGCCCGGAGGCCGCCCGACTGGTCGCCAGCCGGGTGCTGGACGTGCCCGACTTCCCCAAGCCCGGCGTCCTGTTCAAGGACCTGATGCCGCTGTTCGCGGACGGGAAGGTCTTCCGTGAGGTGATCGACGGGATCGTCGCGTACCACGGGCGGGACGCCTTCGACGTTGTCGTCGGCATCGAGGCCCGCGGCTTCGTCGTCGCGGCGGCCGTCGCCTACGCGGCCGGGGTGGGCGTGGTGCCGGTGCGCAAGGCCGGCAAGTTGCCCCGCCCGGCGCACTCGGTGTCCTACGCCCTGGAGTACGGCGAGGCCACCCTGGAGGTGCACGAGGATGCCTTCACCGCCGGGCACCGGGTCCTGGTCGTCGACGACGTGCTGGCCACGGGCGGCACCGCCGAGGCGACGCTGGACCTGGTCGAGCGGGCCGGCGGCACCGTCACCGGCTTCACGGTCCTGCTGGAGCTCGGGTTCCTGGGCGGGCGCGAGCGGTTGGCGCAGCGTCCGGTGCACGCCCTGCTGACCGTTTGAGCAGTTAGACACGCGGCTGACCGTTTGATCCCAGATCCGGCGGACACTGCCGGCGTCGACCGTCCGGCGGAGCGGCAGGGGGCCTCCGGTGCGGGTAGCATTGCCCTTTGCTGACGCCGGCCGCACACGTCCGGCGAGGCGAGACCAGGCCGGCCGATGTTCGGTCGGTGTGTTTCCGGCGAGCGGTGAGGAGGCCGGTGTCCCACGATGTCGTCCCTCCGGCGGAGGACACGGTGCACCCGACAGGCGACGCTGACGGCTCGGTGACTGACCGGACAGGCGACGCGCCGGCCCGGGTGACGGGCACCGGCAACGGCTCCGGCAAGGCTGCGGGCGAGACCACTGTCCGCCCGATCAGCGGCCCGCCGAGCGTCGAGGCCGCGCCCGGCGCCGACGGGGTTGTGGTGCCGTTCCCGACCGACGCGGGCGTTGACCCGTCGCCGAGCGGTGGCTTCGGGTTGTCCAACGCGCCCACCGGCCGGCGCGTGCGGGCCCGGCTGGCCCGGTTCAACGCGCCCTGGCAGACCTCGCAGGTCAGCGAGGTGCTGGAGCCGCTCATCGCGAGCCACCGGGACAACCACCCCAAGGCCGACGCCCGGCTGCTCCAGCGCGCCTTCGACACGGCCGCGCGGTGGCACTCCGGGCAGTACCGCAAGTCCGGCGACCCGTACATCACCCACCCGCTCGCGGTGGCGACCATCCTCGGCAACCTGGGGATGGACACCACCACGCTGGTCGCCGCCCTGCTGCACGACACCATCGAGGACACCGAATACACCCTCGACCAGATGCGCGCCGACTTCGGTGGCGAGGTCGCCCTCCTGGTCGACGGCGTCACGAAGCTCGACAAGGTCAAGCTGGGTGACGCGGCCAAGGCCGAGACGATCCGCAAGATGGTCGTGGCGATGGCCAAGGACCCCCGGGTGCTGGTGATCAAGCTGGCCGACCGGCTGCACAACATGCGCACCCTGACCTTCCTGCCCCGCCCCAAGCAGGAGCAGAAGGCCAAGGAGACGCTGGAGATCCTGGCGCCTCTCGCGCACCGGCTCGGTATGAACACGATCAAGTGGGAGCTGGAGGACCTGTCCTTCGGCACGTTGTTCCCGAAGCGCTACGAGGAGATCAACCGGCTGATCGGGGAGCACCAGCCGCAGCGCGAGACTCTGCTGCGGCAGGTCACCCAGAAGGTCGGCACCGACCTGAAGGCCGCCAAGATCAAGGCGGAGACCACCGGGCGGCCGAAGCACCTCTACTCGATCTACCAGAAGATGATCGTGCGGGGTCGGGACTTCAACGACATCTACGACCTGGTCGGGGTGCGGATCCTGGTCGACACGGTTCGGGACTGCTACGCGGCGCTGGGTGTCATCCACGCCAACTGGCAGCCGGTGCCGGGCCGCTTCAAGGACTACATCGCGATGCCCAAGTTCAACATGTACCAGTCGTTGCACACGACTGTCATCGGGCCCACCGGCAAGCCGGTGGAGATGCAGATCCGCACGTACGCGATGCACCGCACCGCGGAGTTCGGCATCGCCGCGCACTGGAAGTACAAGGAGCACAAGGGCACCCAGATCGTCGGCCCGCCCGCGCACATCGACGAGATGACCTGGCTGCGGCAGCTGCTCGACTGGCAGCGTGAGGCGGCCGACCCGAGCGAGTTCCTGGACGCGCTGCGCTTCGACCTGTCCAGCCAGGAGGTGTACGTCTTCACCCCGAAGGGTGACGTCATCCCGCTGCCGACCGGGTCGACGCCTGTGGACTTCGCGTACGCGGTGCACACCGAGGTCGGGCACAAGTGCATCGGGGCGCGGGTCAACGGCAAGCTGGTGCCGTTGGAGTCGACGCTGTCCAACGGCGACGTGATCGAGATCTTCACGTCGAAGTCCGAGACGGCCGGCCCCACGCAGGACTGGCTGGGCTTCGTCAAGAGCCCCCGCGCCCGGACGAAGATCCGGCAGTACTTCAACAAGGAACGGCGCGAGGAGGCGATCGAGGCCGGCAAGGACGCGATCGTCAAGGCGATGCGCAAGCAGGGCATGCCGTTGCAGCGGATGCTCACCTCCGACGCGCTGATGTCGATCGCCCGGGACCTGCACCTCGCCGACGTGGCCTCGCTCTACGCGGCGGTCGGCGACAGCCAGGTCTCCGCGCAGTCGGTGGTGCAGAAGCTGATGGCCGCGTACGGCGGCGAGGAGGGCGCGGCGGAGGACATCGCCGAGACCGCCGTCGCCACCCGGCCACCGCGCAGCCGGCAGAGCAGCAGCGACCCGGGTGTGGTGGTGCGGGGCGTCAGCGACGTCTGGATCAAGCTGGCCCGCTGCTGCACCCCGGTCCCACCGGACTCGGTGTTCGGCTTCGTCACCCGCTCGGGCGGGGTGAGCGTGCACCGCGACGACTGCGCCAACGCCGAGGACCTGCGGGCGCAGAGCGAGCGCGTGGTCGAGGTGAGTTGGAAGCTCACCTCCGCCTCGACGTTCCTGGTCGCGATCCAGGTCGAGGCACTGGACCGGCACAAGCTGCTGGCCGACGTCACCCGGGTGCTCTCCGACGAGCGGGTCAACATCCTCTCCGCCACCGTCACCACGACCCGCGACCGGGTGGCGGTGAGCCGGTTCAGCTTCGAGATGGCCGACCCGAAGCACCTTGGCCACCTGCTGGCCACGGTCCGCAAGGTCGACGGCGTCTTCGACGCGTACCGGGTCACCTCCGGCGCCTGACGCGTACCCCGGACACGACAGCGCCCGCCGGCTCAGCCGGCGGGCGCTTCGTCGTGCGCGCGGGGGTCAGCCCTGCGGGTTGCTCATGGTGAGGTCCTTGATGACGACCTCCTTCTTCGGGTGGCCACCGCCGGCCTGCTGGGCGAAAGCCCCGTCGTCGCCGGCCTTGGCCACGTCCTTGACGATGTCCAGGCCACCGGTGATGGTGCCCAGCACCGTGTACGCCGGGTCCAGCGGCGAGTCGCCGTAGACGATGAAGAACTGGCTGCCGGTGCTGCCCGGCTGGCCGGAGTTGGCCATCGCGATGACACCCTCCGGGTACGGCGGGCGCTTGTCGGTGGGCAGGTTCTCCTCGGGCAGGCGGTAGCTCGGGCCACCCTGACCGTCGGTCTCCCGCCAGCCGTTGCCGGTGGCGCTGGGGTCACCGCACTGCAACACCTTGATGCCCTCGGTCACCAGGCGGTGGCACTTGGTGTTGTCGAAGAAGTTCTTCTCCGCCAGGTAGGTGAAGCTGCCCGCCGTGCACGGCACCAGCGACCGGTCGACCTTGGCCGTGATCGGGCCGAGGTTGGTGTCGATCGTCATGGTCTGCACGCCCTTTGCGTACTGCTCGTTGCTCGGCACCCCGACGTCCTTGATCTGCGGGGGCCGCTGCTCGGCCGGCAGCGCGTTGAACACGCACTCGGACGCCCCGGCCGCGGGCGCGGCGGTGTCGTTCTTGTCGTCGTCGTCGCCGAGGCTCATCGCCAGCCAGACCGTGCCGGCGACCACGAGTACCAGCGCGGCAGCCGCGCTGACGATCGCCTGCGTCTGCCGGCGCTTGCGGGCCTTGGCCGACCGCTCGGCCATCTCCTTCTCGAGCCGGGCGCGTGCCGCCGCGCGCTGCCGCTCTCTGGTGGACGTCACGCCTGGATCCTCCTGGGCTGTCTGCTGCTGAGTGCCGCTTGGGGTGGGTGGTGGTGCCCGGTCAGCCGGCGCTCGGGCTGCTGGCCGGGGCGCCGGAGGCCGAGGGTGCGGCGCCGGTGACCGGCTCACCGACCGTGAGGCTCTGGATCGTCACGTCGGTGCTGGGCTTGACCTTGGCCCCGGTCCCATTGTCCACGGTCGGGAGGGCGCCGATCTTCTCCACCACGTCCAGCCCGCCGGTCACCCTGCCGATCACCGGGTACTTCGGGTCGGCGGTGGTGAAGTCCTTGAAGAAGATCAGGAACTGGCTGCCGTTGCTGCCCGGCGGGTTGGAGACCATCGCCACGGTGCCCTTCGGGTACGTCGGCGGCTGGCCGGGGGCCGGGCTGGCCGACGGGGACGCCGACGGCACGGTCGGCACCTCCTCGTCATAGAACGAGTAGGTGGGCCCACCGAGGCCGGTGCCACTGGGATCGCCGCAGTGCAGCGCGCCCTCGGTGGTGATCTCGTGGCACTTGGTGTTGTCGTAGAACGACCGGCTCGCCAGGTGGGCGATGCTCGCCGCCGCGCACGGTGAGTTGGTCAGGCTCAGCTCCGCGGTGATCGGCGCGCCCTGGTTGGTCGTCACCGTCATCGCCCGGGTGCCGTCGGTGGGCAGATCCTTGGTCGCCGGCGTGCCGACGTCCTTCAGGTTGGTGTTGGCCGTGGCGTCCTGCGGCGTCCAGAGGCAGGTGTCCTCCGCGGCCGTGTTCTGCTTCGAGTCGGAGTCGAACGCCCCGAGTGCCCAGGCCGAGCCGGCCACCACCAACACGAGGATCAGGGCGGCACCGACACCGGCCTGGATCTGCCGACGGCGCCGCGTCGCGGCAGCCCGGCGAGCCAACTGCCGGTCGAGCTTTTCCCGCGCCAGTTTGCGCTGCCGGTCCCTGCTGGAAGCCACCCGTGCTCCCCTTTCCTCTACCTGGTCGTCGCCGGCGACCGGGCGTCCCGGCCCGTCCGGGCGTCACGTGTGTCGCGCCACACGCCCGCCAGAGTGTACGGCTAGCGACTGGGAATGTGGTGTACGAGGTTCCACCCCATCCCGAGCAGCGCTTATCGGGCGTTGTCACTGTGCCGTACGGGGCGCGAGGGGCGGACGCGGCAAAGTCGCTCGGCACGCCCGTTAGGCTGCTGGCAGGACGACAGCTGCTCGACGGAAAGGACAGGGCCTGTGCTCGTGGCCGGCTTTCCCGCGGACGCCTTCGGCACCAACTGCTACGTGGTTGCCACCGCGCCGGGGGAGCAGTGCGTGGTGGTCGACCCCGGGATCGGGGTGCTCGACCAGCTCGACGCGCTGCTCGCCGAGCACCGCCTGCATCCGGCCGCCGTGCTGCTCACCCACGGCCACCTCGACCACACCTTCTCGGTCGCGCCGGTCTGTGGTGCGCGCGGCGTCACCGCCTACGTGCACCCGGGCGACCGGGAGATGCTGGCCGACCCGTCCAAGGGCCTCTCGGCCGACCTGACGTCGCTCTTCGGCGGTCGGTTGAGCTACACCGAGCCGGAGGACGTGGCGGAGCTGACCGACGGCGCCACCCTCACGCTCGCCGGCCTGGAGATCGCCGTCGACCATGCCCCGGGCCATACCGGAGGGTCGGTGCTGTTCCGGCTGCCCGGCGCGGGGTCGGACTGGGAGGCCGACGAGCTGTGCCTCTCCGGTGACGTCCTCTTCGCCGGGTCGATCGGCCGCACCGACCTGCCGGGCGGGAGCATGCCGGCCATGCTCACCAGCCTGCGCGACAAGATCCTTCCGCTGGCCGACGACACCGTCGTGCTGCCCGGCCACGGCCCCGCCACCACCATCGGCCGCGAGCGCGCCAGCAACCCGTACCTCATCGAGGTGGCGCAGGTCGGCGGCGGCCGACCGGCGCCCACCCGGGGCCTCTAGACCTTCTCCGCGCCGCGCGCGGACCCACGACACCACCGCGCCGCGGGCGCGGCACCGCAAGGAGTACGCCGATGAGCAAGCCCACGCCCATCTCCGGTTTCCCGGAGTGGACCCCTGGTCAGCGGATGATCGAGCAGTTCGTGCTCGACCGGATCCGGGCCACCTTCGAGCTGTACGGCTTCGCGCCGCTGGAGACCCGCGCGGTGGAGCCGTTGGACCAGCTGCTGCGCAAGGGCGAGACCTCGAAGGAGGTCTACGTGATCCGGCGGCTGCACGCCGACGCGGAGGGTTCCGGTGGTGACGACCAGCTCGGCCTGCACTTCGACCTGACCGTGCCGTTCGCCCGGTACGTGCTGGAGAACGCCGGCAAGCTGGCGTTCCCGTTCCGCCGCTACCAGATCCAGAAGGTGTGGCGGGGTGAGCGGCCGCAGGAGGGCCGTTACCGGGAGTTCGTGCAGGCCGACATCGACATCGTTGACCGGGACACCCTGGCCCCGCACCACGAGGCGGAGATGCCCCTCGTCATCGGCGACGCGCTGCGCTCGTTGCCGATCCCGCCGGTGACGATCCAGGTCAACAACCGCAAGATCTGCGAGGGCTTCTACCGGGGCATCGGGCTGACCGACCCGGAGGCGGCGCTGCGCGCGGTGGACAAGCTCGACAAGATCGGCCCGGCGAAGGTGGCCGACCTGCTGGCCCAGACCGCCGGGGCGAGCGAGGCGCAGGCCAAGGCGTGCCTGGCGCTGGCCGAGATCTCCGCCCCGGACGCCTCGTTCGCCGACGCCGTCCGCGCGCTCGGGGTGAGCGATCCGCTGCTCGACGAGGGCATCGACGAACTGGTCCGGGTGGTGGAGACCGCCGCCGAGCACTCGCCCGGCCTCTGCGTGGCGGACCTGCGCATCGCCCGTGGCCTGGATTACTACACCGGCACCGTCTACGAGACCCAGCTGCGCGGCTACGAGCGGTTCGGCTCGATCTGCTCCGGCGGCCGGTACGACAACCTGGCCACCGCCGGCGCCGTCTCGTACCCCGGGGTGGGGATCTCGATCGGGGTGACCCGGCTGCTCGGGTTGCTCTTCGGCGCGGGGGAGCTGTCGGTGTCCAGGGAGGTGCCGACCGCCGTGCTCGTCGCGGTGACCAGCGAGGAGCAGCGGACGGCCAGCAACCGGGTGGCCGAGGCGCTGCGGCGGCGCGCGGTGCCGACCGAGGTGTCGCCGAGCGCGGCGAAGTTCGGCAAGCAGATCCGCTACGCCGAGCGACGCGGCATCCCGTACGTCTGGTTCCCCGGTGTCGACGGAGCGCCGGACGAGGTGAAGGACATCCGCTCGGGTGAGCAGGTCACGGCCGGTGCGCAGGAGTGGATGCCCCCTCTGGAGGACCTCAAGCCGACTGTTGGGTGAGTCTCTCCACTGGCGCTGACGGCCGCGGGGACCTACGGTAGCGTAAGTTACGCCACCGTAGGGAGTTTCTTGTGACCGTCAGCACCACACTCAGTCAGACCGCTCTCCTCGTCGAGTTGGAGCCGGTGGTCGCACGCAACCTCGACCGCCACCTCACGCTCGCCAAGGAGTGGTTCCCGCACGAGTACGTGCCGTGGAGCGAAGGGCGGACCTTCGACGGGCCGCTCGGCGGCGAGGCGTGGTCGCCGACCGACTCGACCATCCCGGACGTGGCTCGCACCGCGCTGATCGTGAACCTGCTGACCGAGGACAACCTGCCCTCGTACCACCACGAGATCGCCACCCTGTTCGGCCGCGACGGCGCGTGGGGCACCTGGGTGCACCGGTGGACCGCCGAGGAGGGCCGGCACGGCGTCGCGATCCGCGACTACCTGACCGTCACCCGGGCCGTGGACCCGGTGGCGTTGGAGCGGGCCCGGATGACGCACATGTCCGAGGGCTACACCAACGCCCACGGCGACGAGGTGCTGCACTCGCTGGCGTACGTCTCGTTCCAGGAGCTGGCCACCCGGATCTCGCACCGCAACACCGGCAAGGCCACCGGCGACCCCGCCTGCGAGGCGCTGCTGGCCCGGGTGGCGGCCGACGAGAACCTGCACATGGTGTTCTACCGCAACCTGCTCGCCGCCGCGTTCGAGCTGGCCCCGAGTCAGGCCATGCGGGCCGTCGCCGACGTGGTGGCCGACTTCCAGATGCCGGGCAGCGGCATCGACGGTTTCGCCCGCAAGTCGGTGGCGATCGCCCTGGCCGGCATCTACGACCTGCGCCAGCACCGCGACGATGTGCTGCAGCCGGTGCTGCGCCAGTGGGACGTCTTCAACGTGACCGGCCTCAACGCCGACGGCGAAGCCGCCCGCGAGCAGCTCGCCGGCCAGCTGGACAACCTGGAGCGCGCCGCGAGCCGCTTCGAGGAAAAGCGCGACGCCCGAGCCGCCCGCCTGGCCCTCCGCTAAACCCCCACCCCTGCCCCTGCCCCCGCCCCACCGGGTTGATCAAGAGCTTTCGGTCACCGTGAGCCCGTTTCCTGACCGAAATCTCTTGATCAACTCAAGGGAAGGTGGGGTTAGGGGAGGGGGAGGATCAAGCAGGTGCTGGTGGCGTGGGCTATCAGGCGGGCGTCCGCGTCGGTGATGCGGGCCTCTGCCAGGGCCGTACGCCGGCCACGTTGCAGCACCGTGCCCTCGCAGCGCAGCGTGCCGCTGTCGACAGTGACCGGGCGGAGGAACTTCACGTTCAGGTCCAGCGAGGTGTAGCCGACGCCAGCGGGCAGGGTGGTGTGCACGGCGCACCCGGCGGCGGTGTCCAGCAGCGTCGAGAGAACGCCACCGTGGACGGTGCCGAGCGGGTTGTAGTGGAACTCCTGCGGGGTCAACTCGACGCTGACCCGGCCCTCGTCGGCCTCCATCCGGCTCATGTCGAGTAGGTGCATCACCGGCGGCGCGGCCAGCTCGCCGGCGATCATCGCCCGCAGCATGTCGATGCCGCTGCGTCGGCCGATCTGGGCGGCGTTGGCCGCCGGGTCCGCCCAGCTGAAGGTCCGGCTGCGCGCCGGTTCCTGCGTCTGCGTCATGGACGCAGCCTGGCAGCAGGTTGCTGAGTCTGTCAATGAGACCTAGCCTGGTCGGATGCGACCCGCGGCACTGGACTGGTCGGTGGACAACTGCACCATCGCCCGCGCGATGGAGATCCTCGGTGAGCGGTGGACCCTGGTGGTGCTCCGCGAGGTGTTCACCGGCGTACGCCGCTTCGACGACATGCGGGTGCGCACCGGCATCCCGCGTCAGGTGCTGACCAACCGGCTGGCCACTCTGGTCGAACAGGGCGTGTTGAGTCGTGAGCCGTACCGGGAGCCGGGCAGCCGGTTGCGCCACGAGTACCGGCTGACGGAGAAGGGCCTGGACCTGTGGCCGGTGCTGGTCGCCGTGCTCGGCTGGGGCGACCGGTACCTCGCTGGCCCGGAAGGTCCGCCGCTCAGCGTCGCTCACCGCGACTGTGGCGCTCCGGTTCGTGTGGACCTGCGCTGCGCCGAGGGGCACGACGTGGATCAGCCGCGCGATGTGGTGCCGCGCCCGGGCCCCGGCGCCCGCCGCCGTACGCCCTGACGCGCGGCGCCCCCACCCACCCGGCATCCGGTGCCCGGGAAGGTATCGACAACCGTGCGCGCGAAACCATGCGGGTGTGACGGTGGTTGTTCACCAGCGTGTCAGGGGTGTTGCGGCATTGTGGCCTGCCAAGATCGGCAAATCCGGGCGAAACCAGGCCTTGTCAATGATCTTAAGTATGTGAATACTTCAGTTCACTCGACCGGTTTTCGCAGATCGGCCGGGTTGCCCTCGGGTCAGCCGTTCCCCCCGGCGTGACCCGTCCCCCCGCCCAGGAGGTTTGTTACATGCGACCCACGAGGTCCTCGTTCCGCGTCGCGGCCACCGTCGCCGTGTCCGGATCCCTGGTCGTCGGCGCGCTCATCGGCGCACCCGCCCAGGCCGCTCCCGCAGCCTCGCCGGATGCCGCCGCGGCGCTCTCCGCGGCACTCGGTGACCGCTCCGCCGGCTCGTACATCGACGCCAGCGGCAAGTCCGTCGTCACGGTGACCGACGCCGCCGCCGCCAGCAAGGCGAGCAAGGCCGGCGCCGTCGTCCGCTACGTCACCCGTGGTGCCGGCGAGCTCAACCGGGCCACCGCGGACCTGGAGCGGTCCGCCAAGATCCCGGGCACCGCCTGGTGGAGTGACCCGGTCACCAACCAGGTCGTCGTCTCCGTGGACAGCACCGTCACCGGTGCGAAGCTGGAGCGGGTCAAGGCCGCCGCCGCGCGGGCCAACGGCGCGGTCCGGGTCGAGGCCGAGGCGGGCGTGCTGAGCACCCGGATCTCCGGCGGTCAGGCCATCTACGCCGGCGGGGGCGGGCGTTGCTCGCTCGGCTTCAACGTGCGCAGTGGCAGCACCTACTCGTTCGTGACGGCCGGGCACTGCACCAACATCGCGTCCAGCTGGTACTCGAACTCCTCCCAGAGCTCGCTGATCGGCACCCGTACCGGCACCAGCTTCCCGGGTAACGACTACGGCATCGTGCGGCACAGCAACTCGGCCAACGCGGCCGGCAACGTGTCGCTCTACAACGGCAGCTTCCGCGACATCACCGGCTCCGGCAACGCGTCGGTCGGCCAGTCGGTGCAGCGTTCCGGCAGCACCACCGGCCTGCGCAGCGGCTCGGTGAACGCGACCAACGCCACGGTGAACTACGCCGAGGGCTCGGTCTCCGGCCTGATCCGCACCAACGTCTGCGCCGAGCCGGGCGACAGCGGCGGCTCGCTGTTCGCCGGTGGCACCGCCCTGGGCATGACCTCCGGCGGCAGTGGCAACTGCCGCACCGGCGGCACGACCTACTTCCAGCCGGTCACCGAGGCGCTCAGCCGTTACGGCGTCAGCGTCTTCTGATCCAGTCACCGCCAGCGGGCCGCCGGATTTCTCCGGCGGCCCGTTCGCTGTCCTGGCTACCCGCCGTCCGCGGTGCGCTCGACGTACCTCAGAAAAGAGCGGCGCCGAGCGGTCAGCCCGGCCGCCGCCCGGAGGCCAGTGCGGCGAGCACAGCGGCCAGCGGTACGACCGCCTCGGCGGCCGCCACCAGCCGCTCCGTCAACCCGATCCACGCGCCGTCGGTGAAGAACTCGACGACGAACCAGCCGAGCAGTCCGAGGAGCACCGCCGTCACCGCGAGCGCTGTCCAGCGGACGCGCAGAGCCGACCCGTCCGGTGGATCGCGCCGGGCTCGGCCGAGGGGCGGTGCCGCTCGACTGGGCACCGTCGGCGCGGCTCGACTGGGCACCGTCGGCGCCGCTCGGTGGGGCACCGCCAGGGCGGGCCAGACAGCCAACGCCACGAACGCCACCCCAGCGGCGACGACGTGTGTCGTCGAGCCGCCTCCCGGGTGTTGCGGGAACGCGACCAGCACCAGTGTGGCAAGGCCGCCCAGGGCGAGCAGCCCACGACCCGCCGGTGCCGCGACGACCAGGCCGAGCGCGGTTGCCAGGTGACAGATGCCCAGGCCAGCCAGCCCCACCGTCATGATCCAGCGTTGGTCGGCGTCGGCGGCGGCGAGCGCGCTGATGGTCTGCCGGACCGGGTCGAACTCGTCGGGCTGGGCGGCCTGCGCCAGCGTCCAGCCCCCGATCAGAAACAACGGTGCGCCAGCGGCCGACAGCAGGGCCCAGCGGGGAACGGCGGACATCGGGTGAGCGTAGCGGTGCGAACGGCCCCACTCCCGGGCCCGAGGCCTGGCATTCGGGCCGACACACCGTGACCTACGGCAGCCGATCGGGCCCTCGAGGAGCGGGCCCGATTGTGGGCCCGAGCGGATCCGGGGGTATGACGCCGCCGGTCGGCAACGTCGGGCCGATGGCTGTCGCACCGCCGACGGCCCAGGCCAGGTGCGCCCGCCGGGCGGAGAGGATGGCCAGCAGTGGCCAGAGTGAGATCGCCACCGCCGTCACCCGCTCGGCCAACCCGGTGCGGGACCCGCTGGTCACCTCGTACGCGCACCACCCGAAGAGCGCGAGCAGCACCACCGTGGCGCTCAGCCCCACCGCCCGACGGAACGCCCAGGGCGGGTCCGGCCTGATCGGGTGCTCGGTGTCGTGCCCGCGCGGAAGCCACAGCGCCGAGCCGGCCGGCCAGAGCGCCAGGGCGAGCACCGCCACTGTCGCCGCGATGCCGTGGCTGAGCGAACCGCCGACAGTGGGGCGGGGGAACGCGACCAGCGCGATGGTCGCCACCCCGCCGACGGCGAGCAGGAAACGGCTGGGCAATCCGGCCGCGTGCAGCACGGCGGCGACGGCCAGGTAGCAGCACCCGAGCAGCACCAGCGCGGTGATCATGATCCAGGCGTCGACGGCCTCCTGCCCGGCCAACTCACTGATGGTGTCCCGGATCGGGTCGTAACCGGCGGGCTGCCGCGCCTCCGCGACCGTCCAGCCGGCCACCAGCAGCAGGGGTGCGGCAGCCGCCGTGGCGACGGCCCAGTTCGGTACGGCGCGCATTTCGCCACGTTAACCGGCATGGCCGCTGCCCGAGCCGGGTTCGCCGGGCTGCCCCACCTGCGAATCGCGTCGGGCTGCCGGGTGCCCCGGAGGCAGGGCGGCCACCCCTGACAGAATGCCGGTGAGGACTGTTCCACGATGAGGAGTTGCCAGCCGTGATCCGTACCCACAATGCCGGAAGCCTGCGCGCCGCGGACGCCGGCTCGACGGTGACGCTCGCCGGCTGGGTGGCCCGCCGGCGCGACCACGGCGGGGTCATCTTCGTCGACCTGCGCGACGGTTCCGGTGTTGTCCAGGTGGTGTTCCGTGAGGAAGATGCGCACGCGCTGCGCAACGAGTTCTGCGTGAAGGTCGTCGGTGAGGTGACCCGCCGACCGGCCGGCAACGAGAACCCGGAGCTGCCCACCGGTGAGGTCGAGGTGACCGTCACCGACCTGGAGGTGCTCTCCGAGGCGGCGCCGTTGCCGCTGCCGGTGGACGACCAGATCGAGGCCGGCGACGACATTCGGCTCAGGTACCGCTACCTGGACCTGCGCCGCAGCGGCCCGGCGAACGCGCTGCGGCTGCGCTCGCGTGCCAGCCACCTGGCCCGGGGCGTGCTGCACGAGCGTGACTTCCTGGAGATCGAGACGCCGACGCTGACCCGCTCGACGCCCGAGGGCGCCCGTGACTTCCTGGTCCCGGTGCGACTTCAGCCCGGCAGCTGGTACGCGCTGCCCCAGTCGCCGCAGCTGTTCAAGCAGCTGCTGATGGTCGGCGGCATGGAGCGGTACTACCAGATCGCCCGCTGCTACCGCGACGAGGACTTCCGCGCCGACCGGCAGCCCGAGTTCACCCAGCTCGACATCGAGATGTCGTTCGTCACCGAGGACGACGTGATCGACCTCGGCGAGGCGATCGTGTCGGCGCTCTGGAAGGACCTGGCCGGGCACGAGATCAGCCAGCCCATCCCAAGGATCACCTGGCACGACGCGATGGCCCGGTACGGCTCCGACAAGCCGGACCTGCGCTACGGCGTCGAGCTGACCGAGCTGACCGACTACCTGCGTGGCACCGAGTTCCGGGTCTTCGCCGGGGCGATCGACGCGGGCGGCTACGTCGGCGCGGTCGTGATGCCGGGTGGCGCGGCGCAGAGCCGCAAGGAGCTGGACGGCTGGCAGGACTGGGCCAAGGCGCGCGGCGCGCGCGGCCTGGCGTACGTGGTGCTGGACGCCGAGACCGGCGAGGCGCGTGGCCCGGTGGCGAAGAACCTCTCCGCCGAGCACCTGGGCGGGCTCGCCGACACGGTCGGCGCCAAGCCGGGCGACGCGATCTTCTTCGCCGCCAGCGCCATCACCCGGGAGGCGCAGGAGCTGCTGGGCGCGGCCCGCGTCGAGATCGCCAAGCGGACCGGGCTGATCGACGAGAGCGCCTGGGCGTTCTGCTGGGTGGTCGACGCGCCGATGTTCGAGCGCACGGACGAGGGCGGCTGGACGGCCGTGCACCACCCGTTCACCTCGCCGAACTCGGAGTGGGTCGACCGGTTCGAGGAGGCTCCGGACCGGGCCCTCGCCTACGCGTACGACATCGTCTGCAACGGCAACGAGATCGGCGGCGGGTCGATCCGTATCCACCGTGGTGACGTGCAGAAGCGGGTCTTCGACCTGCTCGGCATCACCCCCGAGGAGGCGCAGGACAAGTTCGGCTTCCTGCTGGAGGCGTTCAAGTACGGCGCCCCTCCGCACGGCGGCATCGCCTTCGGCTGGGACCGGGTGTGCATGCTGCTCGCCGGCGCCGACTCGATCCGCGAGGTCATCGCCTTCCCGAAGACCCGGGGTGGCTTCGACCCGCTGACCAGCGCTCCCACCCCGATCACCGCCCAGCAGCGCGCCGAGGCCGGCATCGACGCCAAGCCCAAGCCGCCCGCAACCGCCCACACGGGAACGGCCGGCCCCGCAGCCCCGGTAGCAGACCCGGTCTGACCCCCGCTCCTGCTTGGTTGATCAAGAGGTTTGCGTCATCATCGCCCCGCGAGATGACGCAAACCTCTTGATCGTCGGTGGGGGAGTGGGCTGGGATGCGGGTGCTTGTTGTCGGGGGTAGTGGGTTACTCGGGCGTGCCGTTTGTCGGCGGGGGGTTCGCGCCGGGTGGTCGGTGGTGGGGACGTTCCACTCCGGCGAGATCGCCGTGCCGGGTGTTGCGGAGCGCCGGCTGGACGTGACCGACCGGGCCGCCGTGCGCGCGCTGGTCGCCGATGTGCGGCCGGACGCCGTGGTCGGGACCCCCTATCGGTACGGGGACTGGGCGGTCACCGCCGACGGTGCCGCGAACGTGGCGGTCGCCGCCGCCGAGGTGGGTGCCCGACTGGTGCACGTGTCCAGTGACGCGCTGCACGCCGGCCGACCCACGCCGTACGCCGACGACGACCCGCCCACGCCGGTGCACGCGTACGGCGCCGCGAAGGCCGCCGCCGAGACCGCCGTACGGGCGATCGACCCCGGCGCGGCCCTGGTGCGTACCTCGCTGATCCTGGGGGAGGGCAGCAAGCAGATCCAGCTCTGCCGGGACGCGCTCGCCGGCCGGGCCGTGCTGTTCAGCGACGAGCTGCGCTGCCCGATCGACGTCACCGACCTGGCCGCCGCCGTGCTGGAGCTGGTCGCCTCGACGTACGCCGGTGTGCTCAACGTGGCCGGCCCGGACGCGGTCAGCCGGGCCGAGCTGGGCCTGCTGGTCGCCGAGCGGTTCGGCCTCGACCCGGCCGGGCTCAAGACCACCACCGGGGCCGCCGTCGGCCTGTCCCGCCCCCTCGACGTACGCCTCGACTCCGCTCGCGCCGTCGGCCTGCTGCGCACGCGACTACGCGGGGTACGCGAACTCCTGGCTCCCTGAGGCCACCGAGCAGCGTCGAGCCTGGACGCACACTTCCTATGCATAACTCTTGTGCATAGGAAGTGTGCAGAGATAGTGTGCACGTATGGAGAGCCCTTCACCCGGCGGGCCGGTCGAGCCACGTCGAGTCCATCTGGACAACCAACAGGTCCGCACGCTGGCCCACCCGCTGCGAATGCGGCTGCTCGGCTCGCTGCGGGTCGACGGTCCGGCGACCGCGACCGCCCTGGCCGAGAAGCTGAACACCAACACCGGTGCCACGAGCTACCACCTGCGCCAGCTCGCCGAGGTCGGGCTGGTGACCGAGGACCCCGACCGGGGCACCAGCCGGCAGCGATGGTGGCAGGCGGCACACGACATCAGCGACTTCGAGCCCACCGACTTCGACGACGACCCGGACGCCCGCGCCGCCGTGCAGTGGATCCAGGCTGATCAGGTGCGGGTGATGGCCGACCTGGCCGAGCGGTGGCTGGCCGTCGAGCACCACCACCCCCGGGACTGGCGCGATGCCGCCGGCATGAGTGACCTGGTGCTGCCGCTCGACCCGACCCGGCTGCGGGCACTCAACGACGAGTTGTGGGCGGTGCTGATGCGCTACCGCGATGAGCCCGTCGCGGACAGCGCCGACGTAAAGCCGGTCCACCTGTTCCTGGCGGGCATCCCACGGCTGGACGAGCGCTGGTGAGCGCGCTGACCGTACGCCAGGTTCGGCGTCGTTACCTCACGCTCTACGGCCTGCGCTGGCTGCCCACGGGTCTGATGATCCCGGTCATGATCCTGCTGATGCAGGAGCGTGGCCTGTCGCTGCCGCAGATCGGCCTGGTCGGCACCGCGCAGGGCCTGCTGGTGCTGGCGCTGGAGTTGCCCACCGGCGGGCTCGCCGACGCCCTCGGCCGCCGGCCGGTGCTGCTCGCCGCCGGAGCGATCAACCTCGCCTCGTTGGCACTGTTCGCGGTGGCCGACTCGTTCGTGCTGTTCTTCGTGGTCTGGGCCCTGCAGGGGGTCTACCGGGCGTTGGACAGCGGCCCGCTGGAGTCCTGGTACGTCGACGCCACCCTGGCCGCCGACCCGGAGGCCGAGTACGAGCGCGGCCTCGGGTACGCCGGCACCGTCATCGGCGGTGCGATCGGTGGTGGCGCGCTGCTCAGCGGCGGACTCATCGCGCTCGGCCCGATCGGGTGGGTCAGCGCGCTCACGGTGCCCGTGTTGGCCGCCATCGTCGCGCAGGCGGCGGCGCTCGTCGCGCTGGTCGTGCTGCTTGTCGAAGAGCGGCCGGCCACCGGGTTCGCGGCGCTGCGGGCCTCAGTGGTCCAGGCGCCCCGGATGATCGGCCAGGCCGTCGGGCTCTTGCGTCGCTCCCGGGTGCTGCTGGCGTTGGTGGCCGTCGAGCTGTTCTGGGGCTTCGGCATGGTCACCTTCGAGTCGCTGCTGCCGGTCCGGCTCGCCGAGGTGATCGGTGATCCGGAACGCGCGGCGGCGTTGCTCGGGCCGGCGAACTCGGCCGCCTGGCTCGCCTCGGCGGCCGGTGCGGCACTGACCCCACTGCTGCTGCGCTGGTTCGGCGCCGCGCCGGGTGCGGCCCTGCTGCGCATCCTCCAGGGTGTGACGGTGGTCGGGATGGGCTTGTTCGCCGGGCCGGTCGGCGTGCTGGTGGCGTACCTGGCCTGCTACGCCGTGCACGGCGCGTCCAACCCGCTGCACAGTGGGCTGCTGCACCGGCAGGTCGACGGCCCGTACCGGACCAGCGTGCTCTCGCTGAACTCGATGATGGCGCAGCCGGCTGCCGCCCTCGGTGGGGTGGTGCTCACCGCGCTCGCCGCCGCGACCAGCGTCGGCACCGCGATGGTGGTCGGCGCGGTGGTGCTCGCCGTCGCCGCCCCGCTCTACCTGCCCGCCTGGCTGGCCGGGCGCCGCGCCCCCGCCGCCGAGCCGACGGCGGTTCCCGTACCGGCCGACCGGTGAGGACGAGGTGCCCCCTGTCACGGCAAGGGGCACCTCGCGTCTCACCCGAGGCGGACCGAGCTGAGCGGGAGGGTGTTGGTGAAGCCCAGGCGACGGTAGAGACGTGCGGCCCCGACGTTGTCCGTGTAGACGCCCAGCGCGACGGTGTCGTGGCGGGCCAGCAGCGTCCGGGTCATGCCGGCGGTCAGGGCGGCACCCAGGCCCTGACCCCGCTGGTCCGGGGCCACGGTCAGGCCGGCGAGGAAACCCACGTCGCTCTGACTGCGGTCCGCGCCGCAGGCCACCAGTCGGTCGCCGGCCCGGATGCCGTACCAGGCGACCACCCGTGGGTCGGCGGGGCGGGAGGTGCTGCTCGGGAACGCCTCGTCGATCAGGGCCTCCAGCGCGGGACGGTCCGCCTCGGCGAGTCGCACCACCCGGTGCTCGTCGGGCTGTTCCGGCGGTGCCGCGTCGGTCCAGTGGAAGTCCCAGTCGCGGTGCTCGGTCACCGTCAGCCGGTCGGCCAGCAGACCGCGATCGTGGCGGGGCAGGTGCAGCCGCTGCCCCGGTTGCAGCAGCCCGTCGGCCGCCAGCGCGGCACAGGTTTCGATCGCCGCCCGGGCAGGGCCGATCCCGCAGCCGGCCGGCCCGTGCTCGGGCGACACCTTCCACACCACGGCGCCGTTGCGCCGGTAGCCGCGGGCCGGTGTGCCCGGTCCGAGCGCGTGCCGGGCGAACGGGTGGTGGCCCACGGCGGCCAGGATGGCACGGCGATCCTGGAGCACCTGGTCGTCGATGATCATGCTCGCCAGCCTAGGAGCCGGCGGTGCGACGCCCGCGCCGGGCAGCGGCGACGCAACCAGATCCACCGTGGAGATTGACGAGTGGACCGATTGGGTACATCACGCGCCGACCTACTGGGAACCCCCACCGGAGGACCGACATGCTCGCCATTCTCGCGGCCATCGTCTTTGGCTTTGCCCTGCTGCTCGATCTGCTCAACACCGACTTCGGCGCACCTGACCTGTTCAACTGGAACACCCTCGTGCTCATCGGGCTGCTCCTGCTCTCGCTCTACCTGGCCGGCGTGGGCAGCGGCCCGCGCAGCGGCGGCGGCGGTGGCGGCGGCCGCTGGTACCGGGGCCGTCGCCCCGGTCGCGGCTGACCGGAACCGATCACCGGTGGCGGGCCCACGGCGCGATTCCGGCGTCGTGGGCCCGGCCCGGTACTGTCTTCGTGATGGAGTCCGACGCCCTCTTCTCCCTCGGTGAACCCGCCGGGTCGCGCAGCGCGCCCGACGGCCCCGCCGGTGTCGACGGCTTCACCGCGGTGGCCGACGACTCGCCCCTGCCCGTCCGGATGCGCCCGGTGACCCTCGACGAGCTGATCGGTCAGGACCACCTGCTCGCCCCCGGCGCCCCACTACGGCAGCTGGTCTCCGGCGGCGCCCCGCTGTCGGTGATCCTCTGGGGCCCGCCGGGCAGCGGCAAGACCACCATCGCGCACCTGGTGGCCGGGGCGACCGACCGCCGATTCGTCGCCATGTCGGCGCTCTCCGCCGGCGTCAAGGACGTGCGGGCGGTGATCGAGGCGGCCCGTCGCCAGCGCCGCTCGGGCGGCCCGCAGACCGTGCTCTTCATCGACGAGGTGCACCGGTTCAGCAAGACCCAGCAGGATTCGCTGCTCGCCGCCGTCGAGGACCGTACTGTCACGTTGCTGGCGGCGACCACCGAAAACCCGTACTTCTCGGTCATCTCGCCGCTGCTGTCGCGGTGCGTGCTGCTCACCCTGCAACCGTTGGACGACGCGGCGGTGCGGGGCCTGCTGCGTCGCGCGGTCACCGACAAGCGCGGCCTGGACGGCGCCCTGACCCTGACCCCGGAGGCCGAGGACCACCTGGTCCGGCTGGCCGCCGGTGACGTCCGCAAGGCACTCACCGCACTGGAGGCGGCGGCGGCCTCCGCCACGGCGCTCGGCGCCGGGCGGATCGACCTCGCCACCGCCGAGCAGGCCGTCGACGTGGCGGCGGTGCGCTACGACCGCGACGGCGACGCCCACTACGACGTGGTCAGCGCCTTCATCAAGAGCATGCGCGGTTCGGACGTGGACGCCGCAGTGCACTGGCTGGCCCGCATGCTGGTCGCCGGCGAGGACGCCCGGTTCATCGCCCGACGCCTGGTCATCTTCGCCAGCGAGGACGTGGGCATGGCCGACCCCGGTGCCCTGAGCGTGGCCACCGCCGCCGCGCACGCCGTCGAGTACGTCGGGCTGCCCGAAGCGCAGCTCAACCTGGCCCAGGCGGTGATCCATCTGGCGACGGCGCCCAAGTCGAACTCCGCCACCACCGCCATCGGTGCCGCGATCGCCGACGTGCGGGCCGGTCGCGGCGGTTCGGTGCCGCGAGGGCTGCGCGACGCGCACTACGCCGGCGCCCGAGGGTTGGGCCACGGCACCGGCTACCGCTACCCGCACGACGACCAGCGCGGTGTGGTGACCCAGCAGTACGTCCCGGACGATCTGGTGGGCACCGACTACTACCAGCCCAGCCCGCACGGCGCCGAAAGGTCGGTGGCCACCCGGCTGCCGCTGCTGCGCCGGATCGTGCGGGGTCTGCCGGCCCCGACCGTCCGTCCGGACGCTCCGACAGCCGAGCCACCTGTAACGGCACAGGCCGCGTCGGCGCTACCTGGCGAGACCGGTCGCCCGGCGACCGGCACGGGCGCACCCGGCACGATGCAGGACAGCGGCACTGACGCCGCAGGAGAGGGTCAACAGTGAGATCGCGTGGTGGGGACCGCCCGGACGAGGGCCCGGACGAGCGGCGCGATCCCCGCGCCAAGTCGCGTCGCTGGGGTCGGGGGCGGGCCGCCGAGCCCGAGCCCGAGGAGCCGGTCGCCGGCGAGGAGTTCGGCTGGATCGACGACCTGCGCTCTGCCAAGCAGCAACGCACCGAGCTGGGCCCGGACGGCGCCCCGGCGGAGCCGGGCCGTCCCGCTGCGGGTGCGCCGGCCGCACCGGCGGGGCCGCGTACGGGTGCGCCGGCAGCGCCGGCCGGTGGACGCGGCGGTGCTCCGGTGCCGCCGGAGGCCCCGGCTCCACCCGCGCCGCGCCAGACCGACCCGGGTGCCGGCCCGCGTCGACCGGTTGACGGCCCCTGGCCGGGGGAGGCGCCACCCGCCGGCCGCCGCCCGGATGAGCGGCCACCCGCGGCCAGCCCCGGTGCACCCGCCCCGGGCCAGCCGGCGCGCCGAGGAGTGCAGCCGGCACCCGCTGCGCGTGCCGCCGTACCACCAGCGCCACCCACCGCCCGACCAGTTGGCGGCGACCCGGCCGGCCCACCGGGGCCTCGCCCCGACGCGCCCGGCGGCCCGGTCCGCTCCCGCCCTGCGGCGGTTCCGCCCGGCCCACCCGTGGGCCCTCCGACCTCCGGCGCCCCGACTGGTCGCCGTCCGGATGCCGCCGGTCCGACCGGTCGCCGTCCGGACGCTGCCACGCCCGGGGGTAACCCGGACGCCATGCCACCGTTGCGCCGACCGGACGCCGGAGCGCCGGGCCGCCGACCGGGCCCCGAGCCTGTCGAGCCCGGCCGTGCG
Organism: Micromonospora sp. C81; assembly: GCF_018070425.1. Classification (NCBI taxonomy): domain Bacteria; kingdom Bacillati; phylum Actinomycetota; class Actinomycetes; order Micromonosporales; family Micromonosporaceae; genus Micromonospora; species Micromonospora sp. C81. Next base: position 103,737 of record NZ_JAGPXS010000008.1, on the reverse strand, counting down.
GTGCCGTCTGCCGACGGCACGCCCGCCGGTCGCCGGTCCGCCGGTCCAGCACCCGATCCAGCGCGGGGCACCGGGCCGTCCCCCGCCGCAGCGCGGTACGACGGCACTCCGGCCGGTGCCGTCCCGCCGGTCGCGGATGGCCTGCGACCCGACCCCGCCATCGACCGTGACCCGCGTACCGCCCGGCGCCGGCCAGGCCCGGTCGACCCCGGCGCGCCGGAGCCCACCGGCTCCCGTGCCGCCGAGCGCTCCCGCCCGGCAGCCGGCGGCCACCGCCGCGCCGCTGAACCCGACGAGCCGATGGTGCCCCGCTCGGGCAACGCGCCGCCGGTGCCCGCAGCGTCCGGCGGTCACAGCGGCGCGACGCCTACCATCGCCCCCACCGACGGCACGGGTCGCCGGCGGGCCACCACCGACGAGCCGGAGCGGCGTACGCCGGCCGGCGGCGAACCTCGACCGGACCGCCCGGAGCGGCCCGCCGACTGGCTGCGCCAGGCCGGTCGCCTGCCGCACACCGACCCGGGCCTGCCGGTGGTCAACCGCCGAGGCGGGCCCCCGCCGGCCGAGGGCCGGCGTCCCGTACCGCCCGCCAGCGCCGGTGACATCGTCGACCCGGCGGCCGGTCGGCTCGGCGTACCCGATCCGGCCGCGGAGCGCTCCGCTGGCCGCCGGCCCGCCGGGCCGCCGACCGACCCGGGCTCGGAGGGACCCACCGGTCGTCGTGCCGTACGCCCCGACGCGTCGGGTTCCACCGGAGAACAGTCGACCCCCTATCCGCCGGCGACCGGCGACCGTCCCGGCCGGGGCCGGGGCGCCGCAGCGTCTGCTCCGGATCCCACAGTGCGGCGTGGTCGTGGGGCTGCTGGTCCTGGTCCGGACGGGATGCCCGCTCCGGATCCGGCCGGTCGGCGACGTCCGCCCGGCGAGGGTGGCCCGGGTCGACAGGGGCCGGCGAGCGACCGGGGCGACGACCCTTATGCCGCTGGACGACCCGCGCCCGGTGCCGGCCCCGCCGCACCGGTTCGGGGTGCCGCCCGTTCCACTCCGCCCGGTCGGGCCCGGCCCGTTGCGGGTGAGGCACCGGGTGCCGGCCCCCGCGACGCCGTCCGTTCGGAGGGCCCGGCTCGTGCCGCCGTGCCTCCGGGTGGAGACGGGCCGCCACGTCCGCGTCCGGACGGTCCGGCCCGCGCCGCTGTCCGCCCACCCGGTGGGATGCAACCGCCCCCTGCCGACGAACGGCCGGGCGGTGCGCCGGGCGGAGGACCGGGTTCTCCCGCGCCGGCCCGTGGTGGTGCGCAGGTCGGCCGACCGGTGCCACCTGACCGTGCCGCCGGCCGTGCCCTGCCTCCGAATCGGGAGCCCGGCCGAGCCGAGCCGAGCGGTGTCGCGCCGGTGCCGCCACCCGGCCGCCCCGGCGATCCCGTCGGTGTGGCCCGCGCCGCCGCCGTGGTGCCATCCCCGTCCGGCCCGGTGGACCGCCCGGCACCGGATCCGTCCGGCGGGCCGGCCCTGCGCCCGGCGGATCAGGACTCGCCGGACGACGGCGCCGCAGCGGGTGCCCGGGCCGAGGCGCACCGCGAGTCGCGTGAACGACGCCGGCTGCGTGCGGCGGTGCTGGCGCTGGTCAGCATCGTGCTGCTCGGTGCGGTGCCGCTCTTCTTCGGCATCCGGACGTTGAGCCGTGACCCGGTCTTCGACAACCTGGACAAGCTCGACGTGCCCGGCTGGGCTGCCGCGAAGACCGTCGACGACGTCAGCGGCAGCCGGTGGTGTCTGCTCGACTGCCGGCTGCGTGAGCGCACCGTCACCTCGGAGAAGGCGCCGGACGAGACGGCGAAGGCCTACGAGAACGCGTTGCGTCAGGACGGTTGGCAGCCGTGGAAGGTGAGCCGCTGCCCGGAGCAGGAGACCAAGGGCAGCTACACCTGCTGGCGGCGCGACGAGTTGACGCTCGACCTGTGGGTCCGCGAGCCGACCTGTGTGCCGCCACCGGTCGACGGCGAGCCGGCCGTCGTGCCGTCGACCGATCCGTCTGCCGATCCGTCGGCCGCTGCGACAGGGTGCACCGGCTCGTTGGTGTCGGTGAAGGTACGCAACGCGATCGACGACGAGCGGACCAGGCCGCAGCCGACCACCGACCCGTCACTGACCGGAGAGGATCCGTTCCCTACGGTCAGCGCTGATCCGCTGGGGGAGCTGACACCCTCACCGTCCTGAGCCGGCCTCCATCACGGACGGTAGGGTCTGGGGCTGGCGGGCATGCCCGCTACCGGTGAGCGTCGACGACTCGACGACCGGTACGGGTGCCATCGTTGTGCGTTCCGAGGACGTCGGGTCCTGCGGAACTCTGCTTGAGGAGGACAGGCGTGGGCGACTTTGGAGCCATCGCGGCGCTGATCGCGGCGTGCGCGTTCGCGGTGCTGGTGCTCATTCTGACGCTGCCCATCCTGCGGCTGCGGCACACGGTTGACGCCACCACCCGCATGATCAACGACCTCAACGACCGGACAGCGCCGCTGCTCGGTGACGTGAACACCACCGTGAAGAACGTCAACACGGCGCTGGAGCAGGTGCAGACCTCGCTCGACGGCGTCAACCTGCAGCTGGCGAAGGTCGACACGATGACCAGCCACGCGCAGAACGTCACCGCCAACGTCGCCAACCTGGCCACCGTCGTCTCCGCGGCGGCTGCCAACCCGCTGGTCAAGGTGGCCGCGTTCGGCTACAGCGTGCGCAAGGCCGCCGCCGGCCGTCGGCACGCCGAGACCGAGCGTGAGGTCCGCGACACCATCAAGCAGCAGCGGCGGGCCGCGCGGCGCGGCAACCGTTGACCGGCCGGCGCACCAGGAGGTAACGAGACATGAGGCGTCTGTTCTGGCTCGGTATCGGAGTGGCCGTCGGTGTGATCGTGGTCCGCAAGGCGACCCGGACCGCCCAGGCGTACACACCGGCCGGCATCGCCAGCACGTTGACGGAATCCGCTGGCGGCCTGGTCGAGTCGCTGCGTAGCTTCGTGGAGGACGTGCGGGTCGGCATGGCCGAGCGCGAGCAGGAGATCCACCAGGCGTTCGCCCAGGGCGAGGCGTTCGACGATCAGTTCGCCGAGCTGCGGGAAGACCCGCGGATCGGCGATCGGGAAATCTTTCCGGAGGAACACCAGCGATGAAGACGGCGGAGATCAAGCGACGGTACCTCGCGCACTTCGAGGCGAATGGCCACACCGTGGTGCCGTCCGCTCCGCTGCCCGCCATCAGCGACCCGAACCTGTTGTTCGTCAACGCCGGCATGGTGCAGTTCGTGCCGTACTTCCTGGGGCAGCAGACTCCCCCGTACCAGCGGGCGGTCAGTGTGCAGAAGTGCCTGCGCACCCCGGACATCGACGAGGTCGGCAAGACCAGCAGGCACGGCACGTTCTTCCAGATGAACGGCAACTTCTCCTTCGGTGACTACTTCAAGGCCGGCGCGATCCCGCTGGCCTGGGAGCTGTCCACGAAGCCGATCGCCGAGGGTGGCTACGGCCTGGACCCCGAGCGGATCTGGCCGACGATCTACCTCGACGACGACGAGGCGTACGAGATCTGGCGGTCGGTGGGTGTGCCGGCCGACCGCATCGTCCGCCGGGGCAAGGCGGACAACTTCTGGTCGATGGGCATTCCCGGGCCGTGCGGCCCGTCGTCGGAGCTGTTCTACGACCGGGGCCCGGAGTACGGCCGGGAGGGCGGCCCGGCGGTCGACGAGGACCGGTACATGGAGTACTGGAATCTCGTCTTCATGCAGTTCGAGCGGGGCCCGGGCACCGGCAAGGAGGACTACCCGATCCTGGGTGAGCTGCCGGCCAAGAACATCGACACCGGCATGGGCCTGGAGCGGATGGCCTCGATCCTGCAGGGCGTCGACAACCTGTACGAGATCGACGAGGTCCGGCCGATCCTGGAGCGGGCGGCCGAGCTGACCGGTAAGCGGTACGGCGCGCACTCCGGGCACGTGGCCAGCGAGTCGCACCCGGACGACGTCCGGCTGCGGGTGATCGCCGACCACGTCCGGACGGCACTGATGCTGATCGGCGACGGCGTGACCCCGACCAATGAGGGCCGCGGGTACGTGCTGCGCCGGATCATGCGACGGGCGATCCGGTCGATCCGGCTGCTCGGCTGGCAGGATCGGGCGCTGCCCGAGCTGCTGCCGGTGGCCCGGGACTGCATGGCGCCCTCGTACCCGGAGCTGGCGACCGACTTCGCCCGGATCGCGGACTACGCGTACGCGGAGGAGGAGGCGTTCCTGTCCACTCTGCGTGCCGGCACGACGATCCTGGACACCGCGATCGCCGAGACCCGCACCGCGGGAGGCACCTCGCTGTCCGGGGCGAAGGCGTTCCAGCTGCACGACACGTACGGCTTCCCGATCGACCTGACCCTGGAGATCGCCTCCGAGCAGGGCCTCCAGGTGGACGACGAGGGGTTCCGGCGGCTGATGGCCGACCAGCGGACCCGGGCGAAGGCGGACGCGCAGGCCCGCAAGACCGGTCACACCGACCTGTCGGCGTACCGGTCGGTGCTCGACTCGGGTGGTCCGGTGACGTTCACCGGCTACAGCGAGGTGGCCCGCGAGTCGACGGTCCGGGCGCTGCTCGGTGCCGACGGCCCGCGCCAGGCGGCGACCGAGGGCGACACCATCGAGCTGGTTCTCGACACGACGCCGTTCTACGCCGAGGGTGGTGGTCAGCAGCCCGACCAGGGCATGATCACCGTCGGCGGCGGGCAGGTCGAGGTGCTCGACGTGCAGCAGCCGGTGCCCGGCCTGATCGTGCACCGAGCCCGGGTGATCCGGGGTGAGGTGCGCGCCGGTGAGGCCGGCTACGCCGAGATCGACACGACCCGGCGGCGGGCGATCTCCCGGTCGCACACCGCCACGCACCTGGTGCACCAGACCATGCGCAACTTCCTCGGTGAGTCGGCGACCCAGGCGGGGTCGCTGAACGCGCCCGGTCGGCTCCGGTTCGACTTCAACACCCCGACCGGAGTGTCGCCGACCGTCCTGCGGGACGTGGAGCAGCAGGTCAACGAGGTGCTCCTGGCCGACCTGGAGGTGCACGCCTTCATCACCTCGCTGGACGAGGCGCGGCGGATCGGGGCGATGGCGCTCTTCGGCGAGAAGTACGGCGAGGAGGTGCGGGTCGTCGAGGTGGGTGACTACGCCCGGGAGCTGTGCGGCGGCACGCACGTGGCGCGCTCGGCCCAGCTCGGCCTCGTGAAGATCCTCTCCGAGTCGTCCATCGGCTCCGGCGTCCGCCGGGTCGAGGCGCTGGTCGGCATGGACGCCTTCGGCTTCCTGGCCCGTGAGCACCTGCTGGTCTCCCGGTTGGCGGAGCTGTACAGGGTGCCCAACGACCAGGTCGCCGACCGGGTGGAGCAGACCGTCACCCAGCTCCGGGACGCGGAGAAGGAACTGGAGAAGCTGCGTGCCCAGCTGGTGCTGGGTGGTGCGGCGGCGCTCGCCGCGCAGGCCAAGGACGTGCGCGGGGTCGCGTACGTGGGCACCGAGGCGCCGGAGGGCGCGGCCGGTAACGACGTGCGGACCCTGGCTCAGGAGATTCGCGGCAAGATCGACCCGGCGCGGCCGGCGGTGGTCGCGGTGGCGGCCCGGTCGAACGGCAAGGCGTCCCTGGTGGTGGCGGTCAACGCGGCCGCGCGCAGCCGTGGCCTGGCCGCGTCGGAGCTGGTGAAGGCGGCGTTCTCCGGGCGCGGCGGTGGCAGCCCCGACCTGGCTCAGGGTGGCGGACTGCCGGCGACCGAGGCTCCGAACCTGCTGCTCACCGTCGAGAAGGCGATCACCGAGGCGTGATGGGCGATCACTCTCAGCCAGGGCGGGCCATCTGGTCCGCCCTGGTTCGTACCCACCGGGCGGTGACCGTCGGTGGTTGAGTTCAAGCGCGGTGTGCGGATCGGTGTGGATGTCGGTCAGGTGCGGGTGGGGGTCTCCCGCTCGGATCCGGACGGGATCCTGGCAACGCCGCTGGTCACACTGGCCCGTGATCTGACGGCGGCGCCGGACGCGGTGCCGAGCGACCTCGCCGAGTTGGCCGCGCTGGTCGCCGAGCACGAGGCCGTTGTTGTTGTCGTCGGCCTTCCGGTCAATCTCGCGGGCAAGCATGGCCCTGCGGCCGTCCATGTGAAGGCGTACGCTGACCGACTGGTCGATGTGATAGCGCCCGTCCCGGTAACGCTCACTGACGAGAGGATGTCGACCGTGGTCGCTTCTCGTAGGCTTGCCGAGCGTGGCGTCCGAGGTAAACGTCAACGTGCGGTTGTCGACCAGGCGGCCGCGGTGGAGATCCTGCAGAGCTGGCTGGATGCGCAGCGGAGGCGGACGTAATGATCGACGATCTGGACCTTGGGTTCGACGAGCCGGAGCGGGGGGAGAAAGGCCGGCATCGGCGCGGCTTCCGCAAGCGCAACGGTAAGTCCGGTGGCGGCGGCCGGGGCAAGACGTTCCTGGCTCTGCTGATGGCCCTGGTCCTGCTGGGCGGCATCGGTGGTGGCGCGTTCTACGGCTTCGACCGCATCCAGAACTACTTCGTCACCCCCGACTACGACGGCGCCGGGTCCGGTGAGATCACCGTCGAGATCAAGAACGGGGCGCTGATCGCCGACATGGCGGACGCCCTCGTTGCGGCCGACGTGGTGAAGAGCCAGAAGGCGTTCATCGAGGCGGCCGAGGCCAACTCCCGCAGCAAGAACATCCAGCCGGGCACGTACAAGCTGCGCAAGCAGATGAGCGGCGAGAGTGCCGTCACCGCGATGCTCGACCTGAAGAACAAGATCGTCAACGGGCTCACCATCCCCGAGGGCCGCACCGCCAAGAACATCTACAAGTTGCTCTCCGACAAGACCAAGATCCCGGTCAAGGAGTTCGAGGCCGCCGCGAAGGACCCGGAGGCGCTCGGCGTTCCCGACTGGTGGTTCAAGCGCGACGACGGCAAGAAGATCGTCAAGTCCGTCGAGGGCTTCCTCTACCCGGACACGTACGAGATCCCGCCGAAGGCCACCGCGGAGAGCATCCTCAAGCTGATGGTGGACAACTTCCTCACCGTGACCCAGGAGATGAAGTTCGCCGACCGGGTGCAGAAGGAACGCAAGGTCAGCCCGTACGAGGCGCTGATCGTCTCGTCCCTGGCCCAGGCCGAGGCGGGTAACAAGGACGACCTCGGCAAGGTCGCCCGGGTGGCCTACAACCGGGTGTACGGCGAGTTCCCCTGCAACTGCCTGGAGATGGACGTCACGGTCAACTACTACCTGGAGTTGATCGGCAAGCCGACCAAGTCGTCCAAGCAGATGACGGCGACCGAGCTGGACGACCCGAAGAACCCCTACAACCGCAAGTTGCGGGGGATGATCCCCACCCCGATCAACAACCCGGGTAAGCAGGCCCTGGAAGGGGCCATGGCCACGCCGACGGGCAAGTGGCTCTACTTCGTGGCGATCGACAAGGAGGGCCACTCCGAGTTCGCCGAGACGTACGAGGAGCAGAAGCGCAACGAGGCCAAGGCCCGGGAGGCCGGCATCATCTGACCGGCCGTGGCACGACCAGAAAGGCTCCCTTCCCGACGGTGACCGAAATTGCGGTCTCGTCGGGAAGGGAGCTTTTTTGAGTCGACGCTGACGCATTTATCGCGTCATTGTCAGTGGCTCGTTCCGGACCACGAACCGGTGCGCGTTCAGGAACGTCCACACGCCGTTGCTGTTCTGCTTTCGCAGCGCGAATGTGCCGCCGTAACCGGTGTTCCGGTTGACGACGCCGTACGCCCCGCGCCAGGTCAGAGCTGGTGGTTGTCCGACCGGCTGCCCTCTGCGGCGTCCGCACGGGGGCGCGGCGATCATCAGCGAAAGACTGAAGACCGCGGTAGTCGCGACAAGGGCATGCAGAATGCGTTTGAAGGTTTCCCCCATTTTTTCGGTCGGCCGTACCGCCGTAAGAATGCATCGCCGTCAAGCGATTGTCGGGCCGTCGAGCATTTGTCAGCGGTCCCGTTCTCTGGTGGCGTGGCCTGCGTGCTGGGTAGGGTCGATCCGAACATCGCGGAGGGCGGAGATTGATGCGGAACACGGCAGGGGTCCCGGGCGATACGACCCGTAGGGCCGCGGTGCTGGGCAAACCGATCGCGCACTCCCTCTCCCCGGTGATCCACACCGCCGGTTACGCCGCCGCCGGGCTGACCGGGTGGTCGTACACCCGGATCGAGTGCGCGGCGGCGGAGCTGCCGGACCTGGTCGCCGGCCTGGGCCCGGAATGGGCCGGGTTGTCGGTGACCATGCCGGGCAAGGAGGCGGCACTCGCGGTGGCCGCGCAGGCCTCGCCGGTCGCCGCCGCCGTCGGCGCGGCCAACACGTTGGTACGCCGTCCGGACGGCTCCTGGTATGCCGACAACACCGACGTCGCCGGCATGGTGCAGGTGCTCACCGCCGCTGGGGTGAGCGCGGGTGCCGCCGTGACGGTGCTCGGCGCCGGTGGCACGGCCCGCGCCGCGCTGGCCGCCGCCGCCCAGTTGGGCTGCCCGTCGGTGACGGTGGTCGCCCGCCGACCGGAGGCGATCGACGAGCTGCGGCCGGTGGCCGATGCCCTGGGCGTCGCGCTGACCCCCGCAAACTGGGCTGACGCGCCCCGGTGCGTCTCCTCCGCTGACCTGGTCGTCTCCACGGTGCCGAAGGGGGTCGCCGACCCGCTGGCCGGCGAGGTGGCGTGGCGGCCGGGGAGGGTGCTCTTCGACGCGATCTACGACCCGTGGCCGACGCCGCTGGCCGCTGCCGCCGCCGCGGCCGGCCTTCGGCTGGTGTCCGGTCTGGACCTTCTGTTGGCGCAGGCGGTCGGTCAGTTCGAGCAGTTCACCGGCGTGGTCGCCCCCGTCGGGGCGATGCGGAAAGCGCTGGGGGAGGCGACGTCAGCCGACTTTCTTAGCTGACGATTAAGACGCGCTTACGGGAAACTGTCGTCCCGGCGACAAGTCCTGGTCATCGATACGCTGCTCACCGTTACGGACGCAGACACAGGGAGTTTCCTTGACCAGGCACGGACTGCACCGCATCACCCGGTTCCGCTCCGGACCCCGGCGCAAGGCCATCGCCATCGGCGTGGTCGGCGGATCGGTGGTGGCAGGCATCGTGGCGACCATGATGCCGCTGCTGGCCAGCGACGACCTGTCGATCCGGGCGGTGGCGGACACCACCGCGACGGCGGTGACGCAGGACGGGGACAACGCCGCCAAGACGACGCTGGCCACCTGCCCGACGCGCTGCGAAGGCAACCCGCGTGGTGGCCGGGAGGCGGTCATCGAGTTCGCGGTGACCACAGTGCCGGCCGCCGCGGTCAACGTCCGGGCGACGCTGCGGGTGCACGCCTGGCAGCAGTTCGCCGCCACGGTGACGGCGCACGCCTCGCCGCTGAGCGCCCGCGAGGCCAGGCCGGGCCTGGCAGCGACCGGCGACGCGCTGGACAGCGTGACCGGTGTGTCCAAGGGCTTCAACGAGTGGGACGTCTCGAAGCTGGTCACCGGCAACGGCACCTGGACGGTCTCGCTGGCCCAGACGGGCCTGGAGAGCCGGATCTACTGGGCGTCGGTCGAGAACCGCAGTCCGGATCTGCGCCCGAGCCTGCTGATCAGCTATGACCTCGGGTCCCGGCCGTCGCCGGTGACGACCACCCGGCCCGCGCCGCCGCCGGCACCGAGCGCCTCGCCGACCACCGCCTCACCGAAGCCCTCGCCGACCGTCGCCCCGAGCCGGACGGCGACCCCGAGCGCGAGCGGCACCCTTCCCTCCGGCCAGTGCGGGTCCGTGTCGGCCAAGCTCGTTCCCTCCTGCGGCGCGTGGTGGGGCATGTACTCGCCCGCCGGATCCGCCGGCGGCTGGGACCACGGCAAGGCCGTCACCGACGTGGAGGCGCAGGTCGGCCGCAAGTTCGACATCGTGCACCGCTACCACGACTTCTCCAACGCAGGCAGCAACGGCGCCTTCCCGGACGCGTACGAGCAGCAGCAGATGCGCGAGGGTCGGCTGATGTTCTTCGCCTGGGAGTCCCGCAACTTCTCGGCTGGCACCACGCTGAAGTGGTCCGACGTCTACAACGGCAAGCAGGACGAGACCATCGACGCGGTCGCCGGCCGTATCCGCGCCGCCAAGGTGCCGGTCTTCATGGGCTTCGACCACGAGCCCGAGGACGAGCCGAACAAGGGCAGCGACGCCGACTTCGTCCGCGCCTGGCGCTACGTCCACGAGCGGTTCGCCCGGGCCGGCGCGACCAACGCGGTCTGGGTCTGGACGATGATGGGCTGGTCGGGCCACTACTCCCGGTACGCCGGCCTGTACCCCGGTGACCAGTACGTCGACTGGGTGGCCTACGACCCGTACAACTTCCACGTCTGCAACGGCAGCACCGTGTGGAAGAGCCCGAGTACGACGGTGAGCGGTTTCTACCGCTGGTTGGACGACAACGGTATCGGCGCTGGCAAGCCCCGGATGCTCGCCGAGTTCGGCACCAACTTCGACGCCGCCGACCCAGGCGCCAAGCAGCGCTGGTTCCAGGAGTTCCCGGCGGCGCTGAAGGCGCACCCCAAGATCAAGGCCGCCATCTACTTCAACTCGGCCGGCATGACCAGCCGGACGTCGACCTGCGACATGACGATGAACCACAATGCCGCGGCAGTGGCCGGCTTCGCGAAGGCCGGTCAGGACCCGTACCTGCGGCAGCCCACCGGGGGGAGCCGCTGACGACCATGACGCGCTGACGGGACGCCGTTCGCCGGGGTCGGGCATCCGACCTCCGGCGTTCTGTCGGCTTGCAGATTCATGCACCGCCCAATCGGCGGATTTTGTTTACCAGGCTGGACGAGGCACGCTACCTCGGGTTCTCATCCATCTTGGAGGCGAAGCGTGCCCAAACTCTCGCACTTGTGGCGTTCTGCAGGACGACGTCGTGCTCGGGCGGGGGTGGTCGCGTTGGCGATCGTCGCCGCAGTTCTGGGCGTGCCCACGCCCACGTCGGCTGCGGTGGTTCCGGTCCCGGAGACGGCAACCCTGGTGTCGGCGAACCCCGCCGACGTGACTCCGCACGCGCGAGACGGTGAGACCCGTGCCTTCGCGCAGGTGGGCAACACCGTCTTCGTCGGCGGCAGCTTCACCCAGCTCCGGCAGACCGCCGGCTCCGCGTGGGTCACCCAGCGCTACCTCTTCGCGTACGACCGGACCACCGGCACCATGTCCACCACGTTCCTTCCGGTGCTCGACGGCGCGGTCAACACGCTCGTCGCCGGCCCGGGCGGCACGCTGATCGTCGGCGGCACCTTCAAGAACGTCAACGGCGTCTCGCGCAAGAACCTGGTCGCGCTCAACCCGTCGACCGGCGCGATCATCGACAGCTGGGTCGGGCGCTCCGACGGCGGCACGGTCCGTGACCTGGTGCTGCACGGCAACTGGTTGTACGTGGCCGGCGCGTTCAACTGGCTCAACGGCACCGCGCACGCCGGTCTCGGCCGGCTCAACGCGACCACCGGCGCGATCGACCCGAGCTTCGTCATCGACGCCACCGTCGGGCGGCACAGCACCACGTCGTACGTCTGGACCATCGACGTCACCCCGGACGGCAACACGCTGGCCGTCGGCGGCAACTTCACGCTCGTCAACGGCCTGGCGCGCAACCAGATGGCGCTGGTGGACGTCTCCGCGACGCCCACGCTGATCGACTGGAGCACCGACAAGTTCATCGCGCCGTGCGCGGCGCCGGCGACCTTCGTGCACTACGTGCAGGACGTGAAGTTCGGCGCCGACGGCAGCTGGTTCGTGGTCGGCACCAACGGCGGCAGCGGCTGGCCGGCCGCGTACTGCGACGCCCTGGTCCGCTTCGAGACCGCCGCGCGGGGCAGCGGTCAGCTCGCCACCTGGGCCGACTACACCGGCAACGACACCATCACCTCGGTCGAGGTCGCGGACAACGTGATCTACCTGGGTGGGCACTTCCGCTGGCTCAACAACCCGAACGCCAGCGACAACGCGGGCGCGGGCGCTGTCGACCGGCTCGGCATCGCCGCCGTCACCCCGGCGACCGGTATGCCGGTGAACTGGAACCCTCGCCGCAGCGGCGGCGCCTCGATGCCCTCGGGCACCAGCACGTGGGGTTCGTCGGTGCCGGTGCTCTGGCGAGGCTCGGACGGCCTGTACTTCGGGCACAACTCCGATGGCATGGGCGAGGAATACCACGGCCGCCTCGGCATGTTCCCGCTCGCCGGAGGTCGTACCTTCACCCCGAAGAACCCGCCCGCCGCCACCACCGGCAACCTCTACCTGAACACCGCTCCGGGCACCGTGGCGAAGGTGCCGTTCGACGGTGTCGCCCTGGGCACCCCGGCCACGGTCAGCCAGCCCGCGTACACGGCGGCCGGCGCGACCTGGCGGGTGGACGACCGGATCTACTGGTCGCACACGGTGGCCGGCACGCCGACCGGCAGCCGGATCGACGTGTCGCTGTTCAACGGCGGGGCGATCGGCTCTCCGTGGGAGGCGTCCGGCTACAACGACTGGTACAACCCGGCGTTGCTGACCGGCGCCTTCTTCCTCGACGGTCGGCTCTACTACACCCGTACCGGGGCCAACGGTCTCTACTACCGCTACTTCGAGATCGACGGCAACTACCTCGGTGCCACCGAGTTCACCCTGCCGACCACTGGCGTGACCTGGTCGACGGTGCGTGGCATGGCCTGGGTGGGTGGCCGGATCGTCTACGGTGCCACTGACGGCGCTCTGCGCAGCGTGCCGTTCGACCCGACGGCCGGGCCGAGCGCGGCGGTCGATGGTGCCACGGCGACTGTGATCAGCACGGCGACGCCCGAGTTGTCCTGGTCTACCCCATCGACATTCTTCTCCGTACAGTAACGGTCAACCGTTCGTAACGGAGCATCGGTAGATTGTTCACGTTGGGCCGGTGGCGGTGGTTCATCCGCCGCCGGCCCCGCGATGTGGGGGAGGGTCGTTGCTCGGCGCCGCTGGCATCCGTACGAGACGCGCGGTGCGTCTGCTCTTCGCGGTCAAACGCGGCTGGTACCGGCTCCGCTATCGGCGACTGACACTCGGCCGGGACGTGGAGATCCGTGGTCGGATCCGGCTGCGCCGCGGCGTGCGGGTGACCATCGGTGACCGCACCCGGTTGAACAAACTCGTCCGCTTCGCGGGCCCCGGCGAGGTGCGCGTCGGCGCCGACTGTCTGCTCAACGCGACCTGGATCGGCACCTGGACGTCGGTGACAGTGGGGGACCGGTGCCTCCTGTCGGACTGCGAGCTGCTCGACAACGACTTCCACAACCTGCCGCCCGCGCAGCGGCACGCGCCGCCCGGCCCCGCCACCCGCGCCCCGATCGTCCTCGAGGACAACGTGTGGGTCGGCGCGCACGCCCTGGTCATGAAGGGCGTGCGCATCGGCCGGGACAGCGTCGTGGGCGCGGCCACTGTGGTCCGGACGGACGTCGCACCCGGCGTCGTGGTCGTCGGCAATCCTCAACAGACGGTGAAGAAGTTCCATGACTGATGCAGCTCCCGGCACCTGGTCCACCGACGCCCCGTCCTCCGGGACCTCCGGCGCGGTGACACTGACCGACCTGCTGCGGGTGCCGATGCACCGGCTGCGGTTGGTGGCGGCGGTGGCGATGGTCGGTCTGCTCGCCGCGCTCGGCTACGTGCTGCTGGTGCCTGCGGCGATGAGCGCGAGCGCCGTGGTGGCGGTCCGGCCGGTGGTGACCGACGCGTTCACCCCCAGCGGCGCGGGCGCCGACCGCGCGGTCAACATGAACGTGGAGAGCGGCATCGCCACCGGCACCGAGGTGGTGCAGCGGCTCGCCGACTCCGCCGGCGGCGACCCGCGCGACATCCGCAACGCGCTCGAGGTCGAGGTGCCCACCGGTGGGCAGATCCTGCGCTTCACCTACCAGACGGGCGAAGCGCAGCGGGCGGTGCAGAGCGCCAACATGGCCGCCCAGGCCTACCTGGACGTGCGACGCACGATGTACGAGCAGCAGCGCGCCGAGATGCTGCGTTCCTACGACGAGAGCATCACCAAGGTCGTCGCCCAGCAGACCGCGCTGCAGAAGCGGGCGAACACCGCCAAGGACACCGCCGCCGGGGATGCGCTGGTGGCCGAGCTGGCCGGGATCAACAACCAGCTCACGCAACTCAACGCCGCCCGTACCGAGATCGCCGCGGTGGACGTCAACCCCGGGTGGGTCACCCAGACCGCCGAGAAGGCGCTGGTCACCTCCGCCGGGCACCGACTGCTCTATCTGGTCGCCGGGCTGCTCGGTGGGGCGCTGATCGGCATCGTGCTGGCGTACGCCTGGGAGTCGACCGACCGGCGGGTCCGTTCGGTGGCCGACGGGCGGGACGCCACCGGCCTGCCGCTGCTCGGCACTGTGCGCCGCCCGGCGTTGCGGGGCAGCGCCCGGGCGGTCGACGCCGACATCCGGTACGTGGCGATGGCCGTCGCCGAGCGGGTCCGTCAGCCCGCCCGGGTGGCGCTGCTCACCGCCCGGGAGGACGCCACCGCGCTCACCGCGGGGCTCGCGGTGGCGCTCGCCGCCGACGGTCGTAAGGTCTTCGTCGCCGACGACAGCGGGCGCACCGAGCGGCTGCGCGCCACAGTGCTCGCCGACCGGGGGCGGCTGCCCATCGACCCGTCCCGGCCGCTGGTGCCCAAGCCCCGCCCGGCCGGCAGCACCACGGTCGCCGCTGGCGCCACGGACGGCACGGCTGCCCGCCGACCCTCGCCGCACCCGCCCGGCGCCCGCCCGTCCACCGACCCGGACGCCACGCTGACACTGCCCCGGGTGTCGTCCGGCCGCCCGGACAACGGCCGGGTCGTCGACCCGGAGGAGGTGGCCGTGGGCGTGGGCAGCGTCCGGTTCGGCACCTGGCGGCAGGGTGCGGACCACGGCCTGGTGCTGTTCAACGCCCCGCCTGCGGAGTCCGACGAGCGCGGCGTCGCGGTGGCCCGGCAGGGCAGCGCGGTGGTGGTCGTCGAGCGGGACCGCACCCGGCAGAGCGACCTGCGCCGCCTCGTGGAGCGACTGCGCGCGGCCGGCGTCACCCCGCTGGGCTTCGTGCTCACGCGCAACGGCCGGGCCTGACGGTGTCGGTCACCCGCGCCCCGGCGACCGAACCGCCGCCCGGAGGCGCTCCGGCCGCCGTCGCCCCGGTGCCACGGCCCGCGCCGCCCCGACTGCCGCTCTGGCCGCTGTCGCTGATGTTCGGCCTGGTGCCGCTCTGGTGGCTGCTCGGCGCGTTCTACCTCGGCTGGCCCCTGCTGGGTGCACTGTTGTTCGCGTTGCTGCTCACCCGGGGGCGGGTGCCGCTGCCGCCGGCGGTGGGCATCTGGCTGCTGTTCCTGGCCATCGTGGTGGTCAGTGCCACCCAGCTCACGTCGCCCGCCTCGCTGCTGACGTTCGCGCTTCGGCTGGCCTTCTACCTGACCGCGCTGGTGGTCGGGGTCTACGTCTACGCCGCCGCGCGGGAACGCGCCAGCCTGATGGCGGTGCTCACCCCGCTCTGCGCGTTCTGGTTCGGGCTGGTGGCGCTGGGCTGGCTCGGGGTGCTGGTGCCCCGGTTGGCGATGACCACCCCGATGGAGGTGCTGCTGCCTTCAGGGGTGGCCGGCACCCCGTTCATCCAGGACATGGTGCACCTGACCACTGCGGAATACAGCGCCCGGTCGCTGAACCCGATCTACCGACCGGCCGCGCCCTTCGCGTACACGAACAACTACGGCAGCGCGTACGCCATGACCCTGCCGTGCATGGTCGCGTACGCGATGCTGCGTCGGCGGGGGGTGCTGCGCTGGGCGTTGCTGGCGTCGCTGCCGTTGTCGCTCGCGCCGGCGTTCCTCACCCTCAACCGGGCGATGTTCCTGAGCCTCGGCGCCGGGCTGGCGGTGCTCGGGGTGCGGGCCAGCCTGCGCGGCAACATCCGGGTCGCCGCCTCCATCGTCGGGGTGGTGGTGATCGGCGCGTTGGCCACGCTGTTCATTCCGATCACCGACCTGATCAGCCAACGGGTCGACTCCAGCGACACCAACACCGACCGGCTCTCGCTCTACACCGAGGTGATCCGCCGGGTGCAGGAGTCGCCGTGGTTGGGCTACGGCGCGCCGGTGAACGTCGACACCGTCTCCGCGGCCGCGCCGATCGGCACCCAGGGTCAGCTGTGGATGGTGCTGTTCAGCCACGGCGTGCCCGCGCTCATCTGTTTCCTGGCCTGGTTCGTCGCCGCCGCGGTGATCTGCGCGCGGGCGACCTCGGCGGCCGGGCAGTGGTTGGCGGTGGTGCCGGTGGTCTGCCTGGTCCAGGTCCCGTTCTACGGCATGGCCAATCAGAACCTGGCGGTCGCGTTCTTCGCTGTCGCCTTCGCGATGGCGCTCAGCGAACGCGAACGGCTGACCGGGTTGGCCGTACCGCGACCGCCCGCCACGCGGGACCCGGTGGTGCTCGCATGACCGCCGCCACCCGACCTCCGGTCGGCCCGACGCCGGTCGGCCCGGACGAGCCGGTGGCTCCGGCCGCCGCCGTGGCGGCGGACGCGGGTTCGGCCGAGACCCGCCGCAGCGCCCGCAGCGGCGTGGCCGGGCTGCTCGGCGCGGCCACCAGCGGCCTGTTCGGCTTCGTGCTGGCCGTGGTGATCACCCGGGGGTACGGCACGGCCGGCGCGGGCGCGTTCTTCGCCGCGATCGGGGTGGTCACCGTGGCCACCGCAGTGTGCACGCTCGGCGCGGAGACTGGCCTGATGTGGGCGCTGCCCCGCCGTACGGCCGGGGTGCGCGGGCACGCGGCGCGGCTGCTCCCGGTGGCGCTGATCCCGCCGCTGCTGGCCGGGCTCCTGGTCGCCGGGGTCGGCGTGCTGGTCGCCGACGCGCTCGCTCCCCGGCTGCTGGGCGGTTCCGGTGCGAGCGGCGACGCGCTGCTCACCGTCACGTTCGCCGCGGTGCCGGTGGTGGTCGCCATGACCCTGTTGCTGGCGGCGCTGCGCTGCGTGCGACCCATCCGGGCGTACGTGGGAGTGCAGTTCCTCCTGCTGCCGGTGGCCCGCCCGGTGCTGGTCGGCGCCGCCGCGCTCGCCGGTGGCGGCCTGCTCGCCGGCATGACCGGCTGGTTGGTGCCGGCGGCGTTGGCGCTGCTGGCCTGCCTCACCCTGGTCGCCGGCCCGCTCGGGTTGGGCCGGGGTGCGACGCTGCGCCCGGTTCGCTCCGACTGGTCGACGTTCTGGCGCTTCGCGCTGCCCCGGGCCGCCTCGGCGGCCATCGACGCGGGCAGCATGTGGGTGGGTGTGCTGCTCACCTCGGTGCTGGCCGGCCCGGCGGACGCGGGCGTGTTCGGCGCGGTCGGCCGGTACGTGCTGGCCGGCCAACTGGCCATGCAGGGCCTGCGGGTGGCGGTGTCGCCGCAGTTGTCCCGGCTGCTCGGGCGTGGCGAGCGGGCGGCGGCGGCGGCCGTGCACCGGCAGTTGACCGTCTGGGGGCTGGTGCTGTCCTGGCCGGTGTACCTGCTGCTGGCGGTGTTCGCGCTGGCCTTCCTCCAGCTGTTCGGGCCGGAGTTCACCGCTGGCGTGCCGGCGATGACGGTGCTCGCGCTGGCGATGCTGGTCAACACCGGGGTGGGCAACGTGCAGAGCCTGCTGCTGATGGGTGGGCGCAGCGGGCTGCACCTGGTGGCCACGGTCGCCGGGTTGACGGTGACCGTCTCGCTGGGCCTCTGGCTGATCCCCAGCCACGGCGCCACTGGCGCGGCGGTGGCCTGGGCCGCGGGCATCGCCACCGAGAACCTCACCGCCGCCGGGTTCGCCCGGTCGGTGGTTCGGGAGCCGCTGTTCGACGCCGCGATGGTGCGCGCCGCGGCGGTCACGGTCGCCGGTGTGGGATTGGCGGCCGGCGCCGGCGTGCTGGCGGGCGGTCGCGGCCTGCCCGGCCTGTTGGTGGCGCTGGCGGTGCTGCTGGCCGGCTGCGTCGGCATGTTGACGTTGCCCCGGGTGCGCGCCGGCATCCGGGGGACCATGAGGCAGATCCGTGCAGGGGACAACGCGGCCACGGCCGCCGAGCCCACTCCGGCATCGACGAGAGGCAGGTGAGGTCCGTCGTGGCGTCCATCCGTGACCGGGTCAAGCAGTTGGTCCCGACCCAGGTGACCACCCGGGTGAAGGAGTCGCTGGTCGACTACGGGGTACGCACCAGTGATCGCCGGCCGCTGCCGGACTTCCTGATCATCGGCACCAAGCGGGGTGGCACCACCTCCCTGTGGAACTACCTCATCCAGCACCCGCTGGTGCCGCGCCTCTTTCCCGCGTGGAACACCAAGTCGGCGCACTACTTCGAGGAGCACTGGGCTCGCGGCGAGTCCTGGTACCGCTCGCACTTCCCGACCGAGCGGCAGCGGGACGCGCTGGCCAAGCGGCACGGCGGGCCGGTCCGGGTCGGTGAGGCAGCCCCGCTGTACATGTTCCACCCCCTCGCCGCGCAGCGGGTCGCCGCGCTGATGCCGACGGTGAAGCTGATCGTCCTGCTGCGGGACCCGGTGGAGCGGGCGTACTCGCACTGGAAGGAACGCCGCACCCACGGCATCGAGCCGTTGGACTTCCCCGACGCGCTGGCCGCCGAGCCGGAGCGCACGGCGGGGGAGCGGGAGCGGCTGATCGCCGAGCCGGAGTCGTTCAGCGAGGCGTACGACTGGTACACGTACCGGGCCCGGGGGCGCTACCTGGAACACCTGGAGCCGTGGTTGGAGCGCTTCGACCGGCAGCAGATCCTCTTCCTGCCCAGCGAGGACCTCTACCGCGACTCCCGCGCGACCTATCGGCGCACGCTCGACTTCCTCGGGCTGCCGGCGTACGACCTGCCCAACTTCAAGGTCTACAACGACCGGCGCTCGTCGCCGTTGGAGCCGGCGGTGCGCGCGGAGCTGACCGACTACTACCGGCCGTACAACGACGCGTTGCGTCAGCGGCTCGGGCTGGACCTCGACTGGTCGGACCGTCCAGCGTGACGACGAGGGTGGGCCCGACCACGGACCCGCGCTCGCGGGTGGACGGTCTGGGCTGGGTGAGCCGCGCGGTCTTCCCGGACGACCGGGTCGGCCTGACCGTGGGCGGTGCCCTGCCGGCCGGTCACCAGGCGGTGGCCCGGTACGCGGTCGTGCCGTCGGTCGCCCGGGCGAGGTTCCTGGTGCCGCTGGGCTCATCCCGGGCCGGAGCGGCGTCGCTGCTGGCGTACAACGCCCTCCGGCCACCGAAGGTGCGCGCACTACGGGCGGTGCTGGGCGGCCTGGCCCGGTTCGGTCAGGTGGGCCTCGCGCCCTTTCCGACGCTGACCGTCTCGGTGCCCGCCGGAGCGTCGGCGGCCGAGCTGCTGCTGACCGAGCGGCTCGCCGCGGATCTGGGCGGCGCGCCGCTGCTGGCCGCCTGCGGGGTGCGGCCACCCGACCCGAACGCCAAGCCGACCCTGCAACTCTTCACCGCCGATGGTCGTCCGCGCGGGTACGCGAAGATCGGTTGGAACGACGCGACGCGCGCGCTGGTCACCGCGGAGGCGGCGGCGCTGCGGGCGTTGCGCGCGGTGACCGGCGTGCCGGATCACCCGACGCCGCCGGGGCTGCTCACCGAGACGGCGTGGGCGGGTCAGGTGGTCGCGGTGATCGAGCCGCTGCCACCAGGCGTACGCGGTGTGCCGGTCGACGACCCGCCACGGATCGCGGCGCTGCTCGCGGTCGCCCGACGCGGCGGCCCGGCGGGTACGCCCCGACCACTGGCCGGCTCCACCTTCCTGACCCGGTTGGCCGGGCTGGCCGACCGGGCCGCCGCGGTCGAGCCGGCCGGTGCGCGGGCGGTAGCCGCGGTTTCCGCGCTGGGCCGCCGGCATGGCGACACCCGTGTCGAGTTCGGCCACTGGCATGGTGACTGGGTGCCATGGAACCTGGGCTGGCATGCCGGCCAGTTGGTCGCCTGGGACTGGGAGCACAGCGGTCCGGACGTGCCGGTCGGGTTCGACCTGGCGCACGACGCGTTCCAACGGGCGCTGGTGCTGCGGGGAGAGTCGGCCGACGCGGCGGCCTCGGCCGTCGACGGGCACCTGGGCCGGCACGGCGACCGACTCGGCCTCGACGCGGCGCAGCGTCGGCTGGTCGCGGACGCGTACCTGGTGGAGATGTGGTTGCGCACCTGGCGGCTGGCCGACGCGGGCGCCGGCTGGAACGCCGCGCTGCATCCCGCACTGCTGGACGTCATAGAGAAAAGACATAGCGGCTGATCCGGGGAATCGCGGCGTCGAGGATGCGGCGCAGAGTGACGACAAAATCGCAGGTGGTGATGACGGTCGATGGGTCCTCGGGCGATCGGTGCGCCGGACAGCCCGATGTGGAGATCGACATCTCGTCCGGTCGCGCTATTCAAGGACCGGGGAACGTGTGATCTGCTTCTGCGTGGCGTGAACTGAAATTCCAAGCGAACTTGTGGGGAGTCGCGTGGACACGAAGAACGATGACGGTACGGCGCCGGTGCTGCTGCTGGTCGGATCCAGCGGCGGACACCTGGCCCAACTACTCGCCCTGCGGCCCTGGTACGAACAGTGGCAGCGCTGCTGGGTCACCTTTGACACCCCGGAGGCGCTGTCCCTGCTCAACGGTGAGGATCTGGTGCCCGCGCACCACCCGACCACCCGCAACGTGCCGAACCTGCTGCGCAACGCGCTGCTGGCCTGGCGGGTCCTGCGGGCCCGGCGGGTCGCCGCGGTGGTCACCACCGGTGCCGGCGTGGCGGTGCCGTTCGTGGTGCTGGCCCGGCTGCGGCGCATCCCGACCGTCTACATCGAGGTGTACGACCGGATCGACACCCCGACGCTGACCGCCCGGCTCTGCCGCCCGTTCCTGTCCGCGATGCTCGTGCAGTGGGACGAGCAGCGCCGGCAGTACCCCGAGGCGACCGTCGTCGGGACGCTGCTGTGACCGGGGAGACGGGCACCGCCCGGCGTCCGCAGCCGCAGCCGACAGTGGAGTCGTCCCGCCTGCCGCGTCAGCGCGACAGCGCGTCGACGGCCCAGCTCAAACTGCTGGTGGCGGTCGGCACCGACAAGCACCCCTTCGACCGGCTCGTCGACTGGCTGGCGCAGTGGCACGCGCAGGTCACCGCCCCGGTCGGGCTGACCGTGCAGCACGGGCACACGAACGCGCCGTCGCTGCCCGGCGCGGTGCCGTTCCTCGGCCACGACGAGCTGCAGCAGGCGATGGTCCACGCCGACCTGGTGGTCTGCCACGGCGGCCCGGCGACCATCCTGGAGGCCCGCCGGCACGGCCACCTGCCCATCGTGGTTCCCCGGGACCCGACGCGCGGTGAGCACGTCGACGACCACCAGCTCCTCTTCGCCCGCCGCCTCGGCGCGGCCGGCCTGGTGGCGCTCTGCGAGACCCGGGAGGCACTGCACGACGCGTTGACGACCGGGCTGGCCGACCCTTCCCGGTACGCGGTGGCCGCCGACCCCGACGCACACGAGGCGCGACGGGCGGCGGTGGCCCGGGTCGGGCGGATCGTCGACGACCTGGTTGCCGGTTCGACCCCGCGCCCATCCCGGTGGCGGGTCCGGTCCCGGCCACGTCCGGGCACGAAGGAGACCCGATGACCCAGCAGCCCAGCGTCAGCGTCGTGGTGCCCACCCGGGACCGTCCCGAGCTGCTGCGGGCAGCGGTGCGCGCGATCCTGGCCCAGGAATACCAGGGCTCGATCGAGGCCGTGGTGGTGTTCGACCAGTCCGCGTCGGACGAGTCGCTGACCGAGCTGGCTACCGGGCCGGACCGCGCGGTGCGGGTGATCCACAACTCCCGTACGCCCGGGTTGGCCGGTGCGCGCAACAGCGGGACCGTCGCGTCCGGCGGTGAGCTGGTCGCGTTCTGCGACGACGACGACGAGTGGCTGCCCGGCAAGCTGGCCGCCCAGGTCGACGCGCTGGCCGCCCACCCGGAATCCGAGTTCGTCTGCTGCGGCATCCGCGTCAGCTACGACGGGCACACCGTCGACCGGGTGCTCGACAAGGACCGGATCACCCTGGACGACCTGCTGCGCGACCGGATGACGGAGCTGCACCCGTCGACCTTCCTGATCCGCGCCAGCGCGCTGCGCGACGGCTTCGGTCTGGTCGACGAGGAGATCCCGGGCAGCTACGCGGAGGACTACGAGTTCCTGCTCCGGGCCGCGCGCAGCGCGCCGCTGATCAACCTGCGTACGCCGTCGGTGCTGGTCCGCTGGCACAAGCGCTCGTACTTCGCGCAGCGGTGGGACACCATCTCCGAGGCGTTGCAGTGGTTGCTGGAGCGCTACCCGGAGTTCGCCACCCAACCGGCCGGTGCGGCCCGCGTCGCCGGGCAGATCGCGTTCGCGCAGGCCGCCTCCGGTGACCGCCGGGGCGCGTTGCGCTGGGCGCGACGCACCCTGCGCAGCAATCCGCGCGAACCGCGCGCCTACCTGGCCCTCGCCGTCGCCGGTCGGGTGGTCCGGGCCGATGCGGTGCTGCGCACCCTGCACAAGCGCGGTCGAGGGATCTGAGCCGCCGCCGGCACCCGGTCACCGGCCGGGTGCCGGCGTCCGCAGGGCGGGACGCGCCGGGCAGCACGGCGGGGCGGCCATCGGCCGTGACAGACTGACCGACGTGTTGCGCTGGCTGACTGCAGGTGAATCGCACGGTCCCGCCCTCGTCGCGATGATGGAGGGGGTGCCGGCCGGCATCGAGGTGACCACCACCGTGATCGCCGACGAGCTGGCCCGCCGGCGGCTGGGCTACGGCCGTGGCGCCCGGATGTCGTTCGAACGCGACGAGGTCGAGCTGCTCGGCGGCCTGCGGCACGGCGTCACCCTGGGCAGCCCGGTGGCCATCCGGGTCGGCAACTCCGAGTGGCCGAAGTGGCAGACCGTGATGGCCGCCGACCCGGTCGACCCCGACGAGCTGGCCCGGCAGGCCCGCAACGCCCCGCTGACCCGCCCCCGGCCGGGCCACGCCGACCTGGCCGGCATGCAGAAGTACGGCCACACCGACGCCCGGCCGATCCTGGAACGCGCCAGCGCCCGGGAGACCGCCGCCCGGGTCGCCGTCGGCGCGGTCGCCAAGGCCCTGATCCGTCAGGCGCTCGGCATCGAGATCGTCTCGCACGTCGTCGAGCTGGGCCCGGTGGCCGCGAAGCCCGGTCTGCGCCCCACCCCGTCCGACGCCGCCCGCATCGACGCCGACCCGCTGCGCTGCCTCGACGCGGAGGCCAGCGCCCTGATGGTCGCCGAGGTCGATGCCGCGAAGAAGGCCGCCGACACCCTCGGCGGAGTGGTCGAGGTCCTGGCGTACGGGGTGCCACCGGGGCTGGGCAGCCACGTGCAGTGGGACCGCAAGCTCGACGCCCGACTGGCCACCGCGCTGATGTCCATCCAGGCGATCAAGGGCGTGGAGATCGGTGACGGCTGGCAGCAGGCCCGATCCCGTGGCTCGCAGGCGCACGACGAGATCATTCCGTCGGCCACCGGCGTCCGCCGGGTCACCGACCGCGCCGGCGGGCTGGAGGGCGGCATCACCACCGGTGAGCCGCTGCGGGTCCGCGCCGCGATGAAGCCGATCTCGTCGCTCAACCGGGCGCTGGCCACCGTGGACGTCACGACCGGCGAGCCGGCCACCGCGATCAACCAGCGGTCCGACGTGTGCGCGGTGCCCGCCGCGGCGGTCGTCGCCGAGGCGATGGTGGCGCTGGTGCTCGCCGAGGCGGCCACCGAGAAGTTCGGTGGGGACTCGATCGCCGAGATGCGCCGCAACCTAGCCGGATACCTCGACGCACTGGTCATCCGCTGATGGCCCCGCTCGTCGTGCTGGTCGGCGCGCCCGGCTGCGGCAAGACCACCGTCGGGCGGGCGCTCGCCGACGCCCTCGGGGTGGAGTTCCGCGACACCGACACCGACATCGAGCAGATGGCCGGTAAGCCGATCCCGGAGATCTTCATCGACGAGGGTGAGGCGCACTTCCGTACCCTGGAGCGGGCCGCGGTGGCCGCGGCGCTGGCTGCCGGCACGGGCGTGCTCGCCCTCGGCGGCGGCGCGGTGCTGGCCGAGGAGACCCGGGCCGCCCTGGTGGGGCACCGGGTGGTGCACCTCTCGGTCGAGTTGCCCGACGCGGTGAAGCGGGTCGGGCTCGGCACCGGCCGACCGCTGTTGGCGCTCAATCCGCGGGCCACGCTCAAGCACCTGATGGACCAGCGCCGGCCGCTCTACGCCGAGGTCGCCACCGCGACGGTGACCACCGACGGGCGGGCCCCGGCGGCGATCGTCGACGAGATCACCGCCCTGCTGCCCCGCTGACGTCGGCCCGGCCGGTGAGCTACCGGCCGGGCGACGGGTGCCCCTCCCGGGGCCGCGCTCAGCCTCGGGCTGCGGCGTCGAGCACGTCGGCCAGGGCCTTCGGCTCGCTGAGCATCGGCCAGTGCCCGGTGGGCAGCGCGAACAGCTTGCCACCGGCCAACCCGGTGAAATACGGGTGCCCCTCGCTGATCATCTGCTCCACCACCGCCAGCGGAAACGTGCAGGCGACCAGTGCGGTCGGCACCGGACGCCCGCCGGTGCGCCGCACCGGGTCGGTGGCGGCCCGTAGCGGCTGCGGGGTGGCCCGGGCGCGGAGCAGGGCCAGCGTCGGCTCGTCCAGGCCGGCCAGGTTGGTCGGGTCGGCGGCCGGATCCCAGGCCGGCGGCGGCAGCAGGTGCCCGTCGCCGATCGCGGCCCGCAGGTGCTGCTGCTCCTCCGGGGGCACTGTGTCGAACTGCGCGGTGCCGTCGGGCAGCGGACCACTCTCCACGTAGACCACCCGGGCGATGCGGTCCGGGATGCGGTCCGCCGCCTGGGCGACCGGCATGCCGCCGCCGGAGTGCCCGACCAGCAGCACGTCGCGCAGATCCTCGACCTCGATCAGCCGGACGATGTCGCGGGTGTGCGTCTCCAGACTCACCTCCGGCCCGGCCAGGTGGTCGCGCTCGGCCAACCCGGTCAGCGTCATCGGGTGCACGTCGTGACCCTGCGCGCGCAGGGTCGCGGTCACGTCCCGCCACGCCCAGGCCCCCAACCAGAAGCCCGGCACCAGTACGAACGTCGCCATCTGTCGCTCCTTCTCTCGGTTACCGACAGACCGTACGATCGAATCCGGACAGGATCCGCCCGGTTTGGAGGAGCGGCCCGTGTCACATCCCGCCGGTCGGGTGCTGGCTCTGCTGGAGTTGCTCCAGGCCCGGCACCGCGCGACCGCCACCGAGTTGGCCGCACGGCTCGGCGTCGACGAGCGGACCGTGCGCCGGTACGCGGCCACCCTGGTCGAGTTGGGCATCCCGGTCACCGCCGACCGGGGCCGCCACGGCGGCTACCGGCTGCACCCGGGCTACAAGCTGCCACCGCTGATGCTCACCGACGACGAGGCGGTGGCGGTGCTGCTCGGCCTGGTCGTCGCCGAGCGGGTCGGGCTGGCCACCGAGCAGCCCGCCACGGCCACGGCACTCGCGAAGATCCGTCGGGTGCTGCCAGCGGCGCTCGCCGACCGGCTCGCGGCCGTGCAGGAGCACCTCGGCTTCACCCTGCGACGCCCCGAGCCGGAGCTGCGGCCGGCGTCGGGCACCCTGCTCGCCCTGGCCTCGGCCGCCCGGCACCGGCAGCGGGTGGCACTGGACTACCGCTCCTGGCGCGGTGAGCAGTCGCACCGGGAGCTCGACCCGTACGGTCTGGTCTTCCACTCCGGCCGGTGGTACGTCACCGGCCACGACCACCGGCGCGGCGAGGTCCGCACGTTCCGGTTGGACCGCATCGGCACCGTGACGCCGGGCGGGGCGACGTTCACCGTCCCGGAGGGCTTCGACCCGGTGGCGCGGGTGACCCAGTCACTGGCCGGTGTGCCGTACACACACGAGGTCGAGGTGCTGCTGGAGACCGACCTCGTCACTGCCCGTCGCCGCATCCCGCCCAGCGTGGCCGAGCTGACCGCCGCCACCGACGGGGTGCTGCTGCGGGCCCGGGCGGAGAGCCTGCCGGGTATGGCCGCGCTGCTCGCCGGCCTGGGCTGCCCGTTCACGGTGCGACACCCGGACGCGCTGCGCGCCGAGGTGGCCGAGCACGCCCGACTGCTCGCCGACTGGGCGGCCCGGCCAGCAGGTGGGCAGCCGCCCGCACCACGTCGTCCGCTCGACTAGGCTGCCGGCGATGGACGAGGTGACCCGGATTCCGGTCGGCGGCGAGCGGCCGTACGACGTGTTGGTGGGGCGTGACCTGCTGGGCGCGCTGCCCGGCCTGCTGCCCGGCGCGAGCCGCGCGGCGGTGCTGCACGCGCCCCCGCTCAAGGCCCTGGCGGACGCGCTCGGCGAGCGGCTGCGCGCCGCCGGCATCGAGCCACTGCCGATCGAGGTGCCCGACGCCGAGTCGGGCAAGCAGATCGACGTGGCCGCCGGCTGCTGGGACCGGCTCGGGGCCGCCGGCTTCACCCGTACCGACGCTGTCGTCGGGGTGGGTGGCGGCGCGGTGACCGACCTGGCCGGGTTCGTCGCGGCCTGCTGGTTGCGCGGGGTGCGCTGGGTTCCGGTGGCGACCTCGCTGCTGGGCATGGTCGACGCCGCCGTCGGCGGCAAGACGGGCATCAACACGGCCGCCGGCAAGAACCTGGTGGGCGCGTTTCACCCGCCGGTCGGTGTGCTGGCCGACCTGGCCACCCTGGACAGTCTGCCCGCTGTCGACCTGGCCGCCGGGCTCGCCGAGGTGGTCAAGTGCGGGTTCATCGCCGACCCGGCGATCCTGGACCTCGTCGAGCGCGACCCGGAGGCGGCCACCGACGCACGCGGCCCGGTGACGCGGGAGCTGATCGAGCGGGCGATCCGGGTCAAGGCCGACGTTGTCGCCGGTGACCTGCGCGAGTCGGGCGTGCGGGAGGTGCTCAACTACGGTCACACCCTCGCCCACGCGATCGAGCAGAACGAGGGCTACCGCTGGCGGCACGGTCACGCCGTCGCCGTCGGTCTGGTGTACGCCGCCGCGCTGGCCCGGCTCGCCGGCCGGCTCGACGCCCCGACCGCCGACCGGCACCGGGTCACCCTGACCGCGCTCGGTCTGCCGGTGAGCTACCCGGCCGACGCCTGGCCGCAGCTGCTGGCCGCGATGCGGGTCGACAAGAAGGCCCGGGGCAGTCGGCTGCGCTTCGTGGTGCTGGACGGGCTGGCCCGCCCGGCGATGCTGGAGGGCCCGGACGATGCGCTGCTGGAGGCCGCCTACCGGGAGGTGGCAACGCAGTGAAGGTCTACGTTTTGAACGGGCCGAACCTGGGCCGGTTGGGCACCCGCGAGCCTGAGGTGTACGGCGCGACCACCTACGCCGACCTGGTGGCGCTCTGCGAGCGCACCGGAGAGCAACTGGGGTTGGACGTGACGGTCCGGCAGACCGACGCCGAGCACGAACTGCTCGGCTGGCTGCACGCCGCCGCCGACCTGGCTGCCGCGGTGGTGCTCAACCCGGCCGCCTGGTCGCACTACTCGTACGCGGTGCGCGACGCGTGCGCCATGCTGCGGGGGCCGTTGGTGGAGGTGCACCTCTCCAACATCCACGCCCGTGAGGGGTTCCGGCACCATTCGGTGGTGTCCGCGGTGGCGACCGGGGTGATCTGCGGTCTCGGCATCGACGGTTATCGCCTCGCACTGCACCACCTGGCCACCCGAGCCGCCTGACCGGCGGCTTCCCGCCCGCCGCACCCGACCTTTCACCGTCTTTCTCGCCGGTCTGTGGCAAATCACCGATTGTGATCGCCAACTCTCGTCGGCGAGCGTCACTCCGCGTCCCCCGCCCGGCGCTAGGGCACCTGCCTGCTCGCTCCCTTTGCTCTGCACCTGCGGATGCGACAGGGCGGTGAGCTGGGAATATGTGAGCTGCCTTGCCGTAGGTGCGACAGCCTGCCGGTACGGTGCGTGACTGTCGCATATAGGTATGCAAGCAAAGGGGGTCGACCAGGGGAGGGGCGCCTTCTCTGGAAAGTCGCTCTGCGTTATCTCCGTGGGTGTCGATGCCCAAGGGGTGGCCCGCGCCGAAGTAGGGCGGTCAGCGAGTCTCGGCGCAGCTAGTAGACTCGTAAGGTCTGTCCGCCAATTGATGATCAAGGCAGGAAATGGCCTCCACCAACGACCTCAAAAACGGCCTGGTTCTCAACCTGGACGGCGAGCTCTGGGCCGTCGTCGAGTTCCAGCACGTCAAGCCCGGTAAGGGTGGTGCCTTCGTGCGCACCACGCTGAAGAACGTGCTGTCCGGGAAGGTGGTCGACAAGACCTTCAACGCGGGCACCAAGGTCGAAACCGCGACCGTTGACAAGCGCACGATGCAATACCTCTACGCCGACGGCGAAGACTTCGTCTTCATGGATCTGGAGACCTTCGACCAGATCACCGTGCTCGGTGGCACCGTCGGTGAGGCAGCCAACTACCTGCTGCCCGAGGCGGAGGCGACCGTCGCCCAGCACGAGGGGGTGCCGCTCTACATCGAGCTGCCCACCAGTGTCGTGCTGGAGGTCACCTACACCGAGCCGGGCCTGCAGGGCGACCGTTCGACCGGTGGCACCAAGCCGGCGACCGTGGAGACCGGTGCCACCGTGCCGGTTCCGCTGTTCATCACCACCGGTGAGAAGATCAAGGTCGACACCCGCGACGGCCGTTACCTCGGCCGCGCCTGATGGCTGAGGGTTCCAAGCAGCAGATGCCGGCGCGCCGCAAGGCGCGCAAGCGGGCGCTGGATGTCCTCTACGAGTCCGACCTACGAGACAAGCCTCCGGTGGAGGTGCTCGCCGGCTACGTGCAGCGGATCGAGCAGCCCCGACCGGAGCACCTGGGCTACGCGGTGGGCCTGGTCGAAGGTGTCGCCGAGCACCTTGACCGGATCGACGAGCTCATCGCCAGTTACGCCGAGGGATGGACGCTGGAGCGGATGCCGGTCGTCGACCGGAATCTGGCCCGGATCGCCGTCTACGAGCTGCTCTACGTCGACGAGATCGACGACGCGGTGGCGATCAGCGAGGCCGTTGAGCTGGCCCGCCAGATGTCCACCGACGATTCGCCGCGCTTTCTCAACGGGGTGCTCGGCCGGATCGCCGAGTACGCCACCCGCTGAGCGTCTCCACCGAACGACGCGACGCGAAAGGGCCCGTGCCATCCGGCACGGGCCCTTTCGGTGGAGCCGCAGATCAGGTGAAGCGACAGCTCAGGAGGCGAAGAACGCCCGGGGGTCGGCCACCAGCACACCGTGCTCGGTGAGCCGCTCGATCAGGCCCGACGGTGAGGCGTCGTACACGATCGCGAGTGCCCGCAGGTCGTCGGCGCGGATGGAGAGCACCCGGCCGTTGTAGTCGCCGCGCTGCTGCTGGATGGCGCGGGCGTAGCGCGCGACGTAGGCCAGGTCCTCGGAGGCCTCGTCGTAGAGCCGCTCCAGGTCCAGGACGATCTTACTGGTGGGCTCGTGACGGACGCCACTGCCGTCAGGCAGCAGCTCCGAGACGGGGACACGGTAGAACTCGGCCAGCTCGGCCAGACGGGACACCGTCACGGCCCGGTCGCCACGCTCGTACGAGCCGACCACCACGGCCTTCCACCGCCCGTTCGACTTCTCCTCCACACCCTGCAGGGAAAGACCCTGCTGCTGGCGGATGGAGCGCAGGCGGGCGCCCAGAGACTTGGCGTATTCAGAGGGCATTCGGACACTCCCAGTGCTGCTCGGGGTTCTCCCGTCGATCGCTACGGAGCGTGACGGTACGGGGAATGGGACACGTGGTCAAGTGGTCGTGACCCTACCGTTGGGGAGCGTCTGGGAAGTTATCCCCTTTTCATGCTCCTGATCCGGTGGTCAGTGGCCGCCGTCCATCGGCCCGGTGACCACTGGTAACGTGGCGTGAAGCCCCGGCTCAGGAGTGCTCTGCGGTCCGGCCGGAGGTGCCCGACATCCTTTAACGACCCGTCCAGTGAGGCGGGGAAGGAGGTCCGCCGTGGCATACCCACCGGCTGCCGGCTCGTCACCACCGCGACAACCCTCGGTGAAGGTGATCCTCGCCAGCGCCGACGTGCAACGCGTGGTCGACCGCATCGCCCACCAGATCCTGGAGAAGACCCAGGGCGCCGCCAACACGGTGCTTCTTGGGATTCCCACCAGAGGAACCCCCCTCGCTCGGCGGCTCGCCGACCGGATCAGCACCTTCGAGGACGTCGCCGTTCCGGTCGGTGTGCTCGACATCACCCTCTACCGCGACGACCTGCGCCGGCACGCCACCCGCGCGATCGGCCCGACCGAGCTGCCGCCCGGCGGTATCGACGGCAAGCGGGTCATCCTCGTCGACGACGTGTTGTTCTCCGGCCGCACCGTCCGGGCCGCGCTCGACGCGCTCAACGACGTGGGCCGACCAGCGTCCGTGCAGCTCGCCGTCCTGGTCGATCGCGGCCACCGGGAGCTGCCGATCCGCGCCGACTACGTCGGCAAGAACATCCCGACCTCGCTCGCCGAGAGCGTGAAGGTGACGCTCGCCGAGACCGACGGGACGGACGAGGTCAAGCTCTACGGGGGACCCACCTCATGATCAAGCATCTGCTCTCCGGCGCCGACCTGGACGCCGCGACCGCCACCGAGATCCTGGACACCGCCGCCGAGATGGCCACCGTCGCCGGCCGGGAGATCAAGAAACTGCCCGCGCTGCGCGGCCGGACCGTGGTGAACCTCTTCTACGAGGACTCCACCCGCACCCGGATCTCCTTCGAGGCGGCGGCGAAGCGGCTCAGCGCCGACGTGATCAACTTTTCCGCGAAGGGGTCCAGCGTCACCAAGGGTGAGAGCCTGAAGGACACCGCGCTGACCCTGCAGGCCATGGGCGCCGACGCCGTGGTCGTCCGGCACCCGGCCTCCGGCGCGCCGCACCGACTGGCCAACTGGGTCGACGGGTCGGTCGTCAACGCCGGCGACGGCACCCACGAGCACCCCACCCAGGCACTGCTGGACGCGTACACCATGCGGTCCCGGCTGGGCCGGTTGGCCGGCCTGTCGGTCGCGGTCGTCGGGGACGTCCTGCACTCCCGGGTCGCCCGCTCCAACGTGCTGCTGCTCTCCACCCTCGGCGCCAAGGTCACCCTGGTCGGCCCGCCCACCCTCATCCCGGTCGACATCGCCGGAGCGTTGGCGCCGGCCACCGACGTCTCCTACGACCTGGACTCGGTGCTGCCGAATGTCGACGTGGTGATGATGCTGCGGGTGCAGCGGGAACGGATGAACGACTCCTACTTCCCCTCCGCGCGTGAGTACGCCCGCCGCTACGGGCTGGACGGCCCGCGGATGCGTCGGCTGCCGGAGCACGCGATCGTCATGCACCCCGGCCCGATGAACCGGGGGATGGAGATCACCCCCGAGGTCGCCGACTCACCCCGCTCCACCATCGTCGAACAGGTCACCAACGGGGTCTCCGTGCGGATGGCTGTCCTTTACCTGCTGCTCGGAGGGAACAACCGGTGAGCGCGTACCTGATCACCAGCGTGAGCGTCGTCGGCGGCCCGCCGACCGATCTGCTGATCCGCGACGGCGTGGTGGCCGAGGTTGGCGCCGGTCTGTCCGCGCCGGACGCAGGAGTTGTCGACGGCACCGGGCTGGTCGCCCTGCCCGGCCTCGTCGACCTGCACACCCACCTGCGCGAGCCCGGCCGGGAGGACGCCGAGACCGTCGAGTCCGGGTCCCGCGCGGCGGCGATGGGGGGCTACACGGCGGTCTGCGCGATGGCCAACACCTCCCCGGTCGCTGACACCGCCGGCGTGGTCGAGCAGGTCTGGCGGCTGGGCCGCGAGGCCGGGCTGGTCGACGTGCAGCCGATCGGCGCGGTCACCGTCGGGCTCGCCGGCGAGCGGCTGGCCGAGCTGGGCGCGATGGCCGACTCCGCGGCCCGGGTGCGGATCTTCTCCGACGACGGGCACTGCGTCGCCGACCCGCTGCTGATGCGCCGGGCCCTGGAGTACGTCAAGGCGTTCGACGGGATCATCGCCCAGCACGCCGAGGAGCCCCGGCTCACCGAGGGCGCCCAGATGCACGAGGGTGAGGTCTCCACCCGGCTCGGGCTGATCGGCTGGCCGGCGGTCGCCGAGGAGGCGATCATCGCCCGCGACGTGCTGCTCACCGAACACGTCGGCAGCCGACTGCACGTCTGCCACGTCTCCACCGCCGGCAGCGTCGAGGTGCTGCGCCAGGCAAAGGCACGCGGCGTACGCGTCACCGCCGAGGTCACCCCGCACCACCTGCTGCTCACCGACGAGCGTGCGGAGAGCTACGACCCGGTCTTCAAGGTCAACCCGCCGCTGCGGACGGCCGCGGACATCGCCGCGCTGCGCGCCGCGCTCGCCGACGGTGTGATCGACGTGATCGCCACCGACCACGCCCCGCACGCCGTGGAGGACAAGGAGTGCGAGTGGGCGTACGCCCGGCCGGGGATGCTCGGCCTGGAGACCGCCCTGTCCATCGCGCTCGACGTGCTCGGTCCCGAGTGGGACCTGATCGCCGAGCGGATGTCGCGCACCCCAGCCCGGATCGCGGGGCTGACCGGGCACGGCATCGACCCGGCACCCGGCGTGCCGGCCAACCTGACCCTGATCGACCCGGCCGCCCACCGCACCATCGAGCCGGCGGAGCTGGCCAGTCGCAGTCGCAACACCCCGTATGCCCGCATGACGCTGCCGGGTCGCATCGTGGCGACCTTCCTGCGTGGCGAGCCGACGGTCCTGGACGGAAAGGCTGTCAAGTAATGGTCAAGCGCAGACCCGCAATCCTGGTCCTGGAGGACGGGCGCACGTTCCCCGGTGAGGCGTACGGCAGCGTCGGGGAGACCTTCGGCGAGGCGGTCTTCAACACCGGCATGACCGGCTACCAGGAGACACTCACCGACCCGTCGTACCACCGGCAGGTGGTGGTGCAGACCGCGCCGCACATCGGCAACACCGGAGTCAACGGCGAGGACGACGAGTCCGGCCGGATCTGGGTGGCCGGTTACGTCGTACGCGACCCGGCCCGGATCGGCTCGAACTGGCGCGCCACCGGCGGCCTGGAGGACCGGCTCGCCACCGAGGGTGTGGTGGGCATCAGCGGGGTGGACACCCGGGCGCTGACCCGGCACCTGCGCGAGCGTGGCGCCATGCGGGTGGGCATCTCCAGCGTCGACAACGACCCGCAGAGCCTCCTGACCCGCGTCCGCCAGGCACCGCAGATGGTCGGTGCGGACCTGTCCGCCGAGGTGACCACCGCCCAGCCGTACGTCGTCGAGGCTATCGGCGAGCACCGGTTCACCGTGGCGGCCCTCGACCTGGGCATCAAGCGCAACGTGCCGCGCCGACTCGCCACCCGTGGGGTGACCACCCACGTGCTGCCGGCCTCGTCGAGCATCGACGACCTGCTCGCCACCGGCGCCGACGCGATCTTCCTGTCGCCCGGTCCGGGCGACCCGGCCACCGCCGACGCCCCGGTGGCGCTGGCCCGGGAGGCGCTGCGGCGGGAGGTGCCGCTGTTCGGCATCTGCTTCGGCAGCCAGATCCTCGGCCGGGCGCTCGGCTTCGGCACCTACAAGCTGGGCTACGGCCACCGGGGGATCAACCAGCCGGTGCTCGACCGGGTCACCGGCAAGGTCGAGGTGACCAGCCACAACCATGGCTTCGCGGTCAAGGTGCCGGGCGCGGGTGCTGGCGCGGTGGTCCCCGACCAGGTGATCGAC
The DNA here is from genome assembly GCF_018070425.1 of Micromonospora sp. C81. Classification (NCBI taxonomy): domain Bacteria; kingdom Bacillati; phylum Actinomycetota; class Actinomycetes; order Micromonosporales; family Micromonosporaceae; genus Micromonospora; species Micromonospora sp. C81. The sequence goes on along the minus strand of NZ_JAGPXS010000008.1, from coordinate 69,936 downwards.
ACCGACTTCGGCGGCGTCCAGGTGTCGCACGTCTGCCTCAATGACAACGTGGTCGAGGGGCTGCGGGCCGTGGACGTGCCCGCGTTCACGGTGCAGTACCACCCGGAGGCGGCGGCCGGCCCGCACGACGCGGACTACCTCTTCGACCGATTCGCCGACTTGATCGAGGGTCGGAACCACAGCAGGGGGCGCAGCAATGCCTAAGCGGACCGATCTCAAGCACATTCTCGTGATCGGCTCCGGGCCGATCGTCATCGGGCAGGCCTGCGAGTTCGACTACTCCGGCACCCAGGCGTGCCGGGTGCTGCGCAGTGAGGGGATCCGGGTCAGCCTGGTCAACTCCAACCCGGCGACGATCATGACGGACCCGGAGTTCGCCGACGCCACCTACGTCGAGCCGATCACCCCGGAGTTCGTGGAGCTGGTCATCGCCAAGGAGCGCCCCGACGCGATCCTGGCGACCCTCGGTGGGCAGACCGCGCTGAACACGGCCGTCGCCCTGCACGAGGGTGGTGTCCTGGAGAAGTACGGCGTGGAGTTGATCGGCGCGAACATCGACGCCATCAACCGGGGCGAGGACCGGCAGCTGTTCAAGGAGATCGTGGCGAAGGCCGGGGTCCGCCTGGGCGTCGACGACCCGACCGGGCTGGTGCCCCGCTCCCGGGTCTGCCACTCGATGGACGAGGTCGAGGCGACCGTCGCCGACCTGGGTCTGCCGGTGGTGATCCGGCCGTCGTTCACCATGGGTGGCCTGGGCTCCGGCATGGCGCACACCCCGGAGGACCTGGCCCGCATCGCCGGCGACGGCCTGTCCGCCAGCCCGGTGCACGAGGTGCTCATCGAGGAGAGCGTGCTCGGTTGGAAGGAGTACGAGCTTGAGCTGATGCGCGACCGGCGGGACAACGTCGTGGTGGTCTGCTCGATCGAGAACATCGACCCGATGGGCGTGCACACCGGCGACAGCGTCACAGTGGCCCCGGCCATGACGCTCACCGACCGGGAGTACCAGCGCCTGCGTGACCTGGGCATCGCTGTGCTGCGCGAGGTCGGGGTGGACACCGGCGGCTGCAACATCCAGTTCGCGGTCAACCCGGTCGACGGCCGGATCGTCGTGATCGAGATGAACCCCCGGGTGTCGCGCTCCTCGGCGCTGGCCTCCAAGGCGACCGGCTTCCCGATCGCGAAGATCGCCGCGAAGCTGGCCATCGGCTACACCCTCGACGAGATCCCCAACGACATCACCCTGAAGACCCCGGCGGCGTTCGAGCCGACCCTGGACTACGTGGTGGTGAAGATCCCCCGGTTCGCGTTCGAGAAGTTCCCCGGTGCGGACCCGGAGCTGACCACCACGATGAAGTCGGTGGGTGAGGCGATGAGCCTCGGGCGCAACTTCACCGAGGCGCTGAACAAGGCGATGCGCTCGATGGAGACCAAGGCCGCCGGTTTCTGGACCGTGCCGGACCCGGCCGACGTCACGCTCGCGGACACTCTCGCCGCGTTGCGGATCCCGCACGACGGCCGGCTGTACACCGTCGAGCGGGCGCTGCGCCTCGGCGCGTCGATCGCCGAGGTCGCCGAGGCCTCCGGCGGGATCGACCCGTGGTTCCTCGACCAGATCGCCGCCCTGATCGAGCTGCGTACGGAGATCGTGGACGCGCCGGTGCTCGACGCCGACCTGTTGCGGGTGGCGAAGCGGGCCGGGCTGTCCGACCGGCAGCTCGCCGCGCTGCGCCCGGAGCTGGCCGCCGAGGACGGCGTACGGACCCTGCGGCATCGCCTCGACGTGCGTCCGGTCTACAAGACGGTGGACACCTGCGCGGCCGAGTTCGAGGCCACCACGCCGTACCACTACTCGACGTACGACCTGGAGACCGAGGTCGTGCCGTCGGACCGGCCGAAGGTGCTGATCCTGGGCTCCGGCCCGAACCGGATCGGGCAGGGCATCGAGTTCGACTACTCCTGCGTGCACGCGGTGCAGGCGCTGCGGGCGGCCGGCTACGAGACGGTCATGGTCAACTGCAACCCGGAGACGGTCTCGACCGACTACGACACCGCCGACCGGCTCTACTTCGAGCCGCTGACCTTCGAGGACGTCCTGGAGGTCTGGCACGCGGAGGACTCGTCCGGCCGGGCGGCCGGCGGGCCGGGCGTGGTCGGGGTGGTCGTACAGCTCGGCGGGCAGACGCCGCTGGGCCTGGCGCAGCGGCTCAAGAACGCCGGCGTGCCGATCGTCGGCACCTCCCCGGAGTCGATCCACCTGGCCGAGGAGCGCGGCGCGTTCGGCACGGTACTGGCCCGGGCCGGGCTGCGCGCGCCGGCGCACGGCATGGCCACGTCCTACGACGAGGCCAAGACGATCGCCGACGAGATCGGTTACCCGGTGCTGGTCCGGCCGTCGTACGTGCTGGGCGGTCGGGGCATGGAGATCGTCTACGACGACCCGACGCTGCGCGACTACATCGGACGCGCCACCGACATCTCCCCGGATCACCCGGTGCTGGTGGACCGGTTCCTCGACGACGCCGTCGAGATCGACGTGGACGCGCTCTGCGACGCCGACGGCGAGGTCTACATCGGCGGCGTGATGGAGCACATCGAGGAGGCCGGCATCCACTCCGGCGACTCGTCCTGCGCGTTGCCGCCGATCACCCTCGCCGGCTCGCACCTGGCCGAGGTGCGCCGCTACACCGAGGCCATCGCGCGTGGCGTCGGCGTCCGCGGCCTGCTCAACGTGCAGTACGCCCTCAAGGACGACGTGCTCTACGTCCTGGAGGCCAACCCGCGGGCGTCGCGGACCGTTCCGTTCGTCTCCAAGGCGACGGCGGTGCCGCTGGCCAAGGCGGCGGCCCGGATCGCGCTCGGCGCGAGCATCGCCGAGTTGCGCGCCGAGGGCCTGCTGCCGGCGACCGGGGACGGGGGCACGATGCCCGCCGACGCGCCGATCGCGGTCAAGGAGGCGGTGCTGCCGTTCAAGCGCTTCCGGACGCGCGCCGGCAAGGGGATCGACTCGCTGCTCGGGCCGGAGATGAAGTCGACCGGCGAGGTGATGGGCATCGACACCAACTTCGGGCACGCGTTCGCCAAGAGCCAGTCGGCCGCGTACGGCTCGCTGCCGACCGCGGGGAAGATCTTCGTGTCGGTGGCCAACCGGGACAAGCGCGGCATGATCTTCCCGATCAAGCGGCTGGCCGATCTGGGCTTCGAGATCGTCGCGACCGCCGGCACGGCCGAGGTGCTGCGCCGGCACGGCATCGCCTGCGAGCAGATCCGTAAGCACTACCAGGCCGGTGAGGGCGACGACGCGGTGTCGCTGATCGGTGGCGGCCACGTGGCGCTGGTGATCAACACGCCGCAGGGCTCGGGTGCCAGTGCCCGCTCGGACGGCTACGAGATCCGCAGCGCGGCCGTCACCGCCGACATCCCCTGCATCACCACGGTTCCCGGCGCCGCCGCGGCCGTGATGGGCATCGAGGCGCGGATCCGCGGCGACATGCAGGTACGCCCCCTGCAGGACCTTCACGCCACCCTGCGGGCGGCCCAGTGACCCTGTTCGAGCGGGTGGTACGCCCCCAGTTGTTCCGGCTCGGCGGTGGGGACGCCGAGGTGGCGCACGAGTGGACACTGCGGCGTTTGAGCGCGCTGTCGCGGCGTCCGGTGGCCCTCGCCGCGCTGCGGGCCCGGTACGCGGTCAACGCGCCGCGCACCGTGTTCGGCGTGCGGTTCCCCAACCCGGTCGGGCTGGCCGCCGGCATGGACAAGGACGGCGTGGCGCTGCCGGCCTGGCCGGCGCTCGGCTTCGGTTTCGTCGAGGTCGGCACTGTCACCGCGCACGCCCAGCCGGGCAACCCACGGCCGCGGCTGTTCCGCCTGCCGGCCAGCGAGGCCGTGGTCAACCGGATGGGCTTCAACAACGCCGGGGCCGTCGCGCTGGCCACCCGGCTGGCGGCGCTGCCGCGCCCGCTCGGGGTGCCGTTGGGCATCTCGCTGGGCAAGTCCAAGGTGACCCCGCTCGACGAGGCGGTCGAGGACTACCTCGCCTCGTACCGGGCGCTGCGCGGGCACGGCGACTACTTCGCCGTGAACGTGTCCTCACCCAACACGCCGGGGCTGCGCTCGTTGCAGGACCGCGCCCACCTGGACGCGCTGCTCGGCGCCCTGGTGGGGGAGAAGCCGGTGCTGGTCAAGATCGCGCCGGACCTGACCGAGGCGGCGATCGCCGAGCTGTTGGAGGTGTGCCTGGCCCGGGGCGCCGCCGGGGTGATCGCCACCAACACCACCCTGGCCCGTACCGGTCTGGCCACTGTGGACGCCGAGCGCGGCGCCCAGGCGGGTGGTCTGTCCGGTCGGCCCCTGACCACGCGGGCCCGCGACGTAGTCGCCTTCGTGCACTCCGAAACCGGTGGCCGGCTACCGATCGTCGGCGTCGGCGGGGTGCTCGACCCGGACGACGCGGCACGGATGTTCGACGCAGGCGCGTCCCTGGTGCAGCTCTACACCGGCTTCATCTACCGGGGCCCGGCCCTGGTGCGCGCCGCCGCCCGCGCGACGGCCGTAACCGTGGCACCGGAACCGGTCGCCGGTCGGTGACCGCCCCCGGTCCGGTGCTGGCCCGGCGCAACCGGGCGTCGAGCCCGCTGCGCGCCGAGGAGCCCACCCCCGCTGTTGCCCCTTTGCTCTGCACCCGTGGATGCACCACCCGGAGCGCGACACCCGGCCACCGGGTGTCGCGTCACCGGGTGTCGCGTCACCGGGTGTCGCGTCCCCGGGTGTCGCGTCCGTGGGTGTCGCGTCCCCGGGTGTCGCGTCCGTGGGTGCAGAGCAAAGGCAGCGGACATGGGAGCGGCGGCGGCGCGGGAGGCGGCGACGGCGAGGTTCGACCCGGCCGCAGGACGTCCGCCGTCCGGGCCGCCTGAGGCACGAAGGAGTACGCGTGACACCCGAGGAGATCCTGGCCGCCGACCGGGCGCACGTCTGGCACCCGTACGCCGCGCTGCCGCCGACGAACCCGCCCTACGTGGTGCGGAGCGCCGAGGGGGTACGGCTGCGGCTGGCCGACGGGCGGGAGCTGGTGGACGGGATGTCGTCCTGGTGGGCGGCGATCCACGGGTACCGGCACCCGGTGCTGGACGCGGCGGTGACCGACCAGCTCGGCCGGATGAGTCACGTGATGTTCGGCGGGCTCACCCACGAGCCCGCCGTGCAGCTCGCCCGGACCCTGGTCGAGCTGACCCCGGAGGGCCTGGAGCACGTGTTCCTGGCCGACTCCGGCTCCGTCAGCGTGGAGGTGGCGGTGAAGATGTGCCTGCAGTACCAGCGGGCCGTCGGGCAGCCGCAGCGACGCCGGCTGGCGACCTGGCGGGGCGGCTACCACGGCGACACGTTCCACCCGATGAGCGTCTGCGACCCGGAGGGCGGCATGCACCACCTCTGGGGCGACGTGCTGCCCCGGCAGGTGTTCGCGCCGGTTCCGCCGGGCGGCTTCGACGACCCGCCCGACGACGCGTACGTGGCGGCGTTGGTGGAGACCGTCGAGCGGTACGCCGACGAGCTGGCCGCGGTGATCGTCGAACCCGTCGTCCAGGGCGCCGGCGGGATGCGTTTCCACCACCCGGGTTACCTGCGGGTGCTGCGCGAGGTGACCCGCGCCCACGGGGTGCTGCTGATCTTCGACGAGATCGCCACCGGGTTCGGCCGTACCGGTGCGATGTTCGCGGCCGAGCACGCCGGGGTGACCCCGGACGTGCTGTGCGTGGGCAAGGCACTCACCGGGGGCTACCTGACGCTCGCGGCGACGCTCTGCACCCCTGAGGTCGCCCGTGGCATCTCCGCCGCCGGCGTGCTGGCGCACGGGCCCACGTTCATGGGCAACCCGTTGGCCTGCGCGGTGGCCAACGCCTCCATCGGGCTGCTGCGGGCCGGGGACTGGGCGGGGCAGGTCGCCAGGGTCGGCGCCGGTCTGCGTGCCGGTCTGGAGCCCCTGCGCGGCACGCCGGGCGTCGCCGACGTGCGGGTGCTCGGCGCGATCGGGGTGGTGCAGCTCGATCACGAGGTCGACCTCGGCGCGGCCACCAGGGCCGCGGTCGAGCAGGGGGTGTGGTTGCGCCCGTTCCGCGACCTGGTCTACACGATGCCGCCGTACGTCACCGACGACGTCGACCTGGCTCGGATCGCGGCTGGCGTCGCGGCGGCGGTGGCGGCCGGCTGAACCGGTATTGGTCGACGGGTACCCGGGAGGCGGTCCGCCGCCCGGCAGGAGGAGAGAGGGAGTACCGGATGGAGAGCTTCGGAAGCCGGCTGCACCGGGCGGTCGACGAGCGGGGGCCGCTCTGTGTGGGCATCGACCCGCATCCCGGTCTGCTGGCCCGTTGGGGTCTCGCCGACGACCTTCAGGGTCTTGACCGCTTCACCCAAACCGTCGTGGAAGCCCTCGGTGACCGGGTTGCGGTGGTCAAGCCTCAGTCGGCCTTTTTCGAGCGATTCGGGTCCCACGGCGTGGCGATTCTTGAGTCAACTATCCGACAGTTACGGGATGCTGGCTCGCTCGTTCTCCTTGACGTCAAGCGCGGCGACATCGGCTCGACGGTGAGCGCGTACGCCTCCGCGTACCTTGATCCATCCAGCCCGCTGTATGTCGACGCGGTCACCGCGAGCCCCTACCTCGGGGTCGGTTCGCTGGCGCCGATGTTCGAGCTGGCCGCCCAGCACGGCGGCGGGGTGTTCGTGCTCGCCCTCACCTCCAACCCTGAGGGCGCGGCCGTGCAGCGGGCCCGTACGGCCGACGGCCGCACCGTGGCGCAGACCGTCATCGACGAGATTTCCCAGCTCAACAGGGGTGCGACACCACTCGGGAGCTTCGGTCTGGTGGTCGGGGCGACCATCGGCGACACCGGTCACGACCTATCCGGCGTGGGGGGTCCACTGCTCGCCCCGGGCCTCGGCGCGCAGGGTGCCGGGGCAGCCGATCTGCGTACCGTCTTCGGTTCGAGCCTGGGCTCGGTGCTCCCGTCGTACTCCCGGGAGGTGCTCTCGGCGGGCCCCGACGTCGCTGCCCTGCGGGCCGCCGCGGACCGGGTTCTGGCCGACTGTCGGGCCGTATTGCCTGCCCGGTGACTGACTGACGGGTCGGTCACTGTGCGTTGATCATGGGCCCCCCACGTTGCCGAAAGCTCCGTTGACCGCTAGTTTTCCCCGCGCTGGGAACCACGGACCCCTTGGTTCACAGCGACACCACGTTTCACAGATGCGGCGGTGCGCCCCGCCCGCCGCGATAGGGACCTGAGGAGAACTGGTGCCGCTCCCGTCACTGACCCCCGAACAACGCGCTGCCGCGCTCGAGAAGGCCGCGGAGATCCGCAAGGCCCGTGCTCAGCTGAAGGAGCAGCTCAAGCAGGGCAAGACCACCCTCGGTGCTGTCCTCGAGCGCGCCGAGAGCGACGACGTCGTCGGCAAGCTCAAGGTTTCGGCCGTCCTGCAGGCCATGCCGGGTATCGGCAAGATCCGGGCCACCCAGATCATGGAGAAGCTCAAGATCGCCGACAGCCGTCGCCTGCGTGGCCTCGGCGAGCAGCAGCGCAAGGCACTGCTTGGAGAGTTCGCCGCCAACTGAACCTGGCAGCGTGTAGAAACAAGCAGTGAGCACGGATGACGAGGCGCGCCCGGCGGCTCGGCTCACTGTCCTGGCTGGACCTTCGGGTTCCGGCAGGGAGAGTGTCGTCGAGCTCGTCCGGGCGCGTTCTCCGTCCGTGTGGTTGCCGGTGCCGGCGACCACACGGCCGCGCCGGGAGTCGGAAATCGACGGCGTTGACCGCGTCTTCCTCGCCCCCGCCGAGTTCGATCGCCGACTCGTCGACGGCGAGCTGCTGGAGTGGTCCCGGATCGGCTCGTACCGCCGGGGCACCCCATACCAACCGCTGCGCGCCCGGCTCGACGCCGGGCAGCCGGTGCTTCTTTCGCTCGACCTGCCTGGCGCCCCGCTGGTGCGCGCGCGCCTGCCCGATTCGCGGCTGGTGCTGCTGAGCCCACCCGGGTATCACCCCGACGCCGTGGTGGCGGCCGCCTTCGAGCACACGCTGACCCACGACCTCACCGAGCGGGTGGCCGACGAGCTGGTAGGCTTACTCGGTTCTTCTTATCCGGATCCGACCTGGTCGCGAGTGCGCGGCTGACGGTCGGCCGCTGTTGAGACTCAGCACCGCGTCCGCGCGGCTCGAAAGACGCAGAGGTTAATTCGTGGGATCCATCGCCAACCCCGAAGGCATCACCAACCCGCCGATCGACGAGCTCCTCGAGAAGACGACGTCGAAGTACGCGCTGGTCATCTTCGCCGCCAAGCGCGCGCGCCAGGTCAACGCCTACTACAGCCAGCTCGGTGAGGGTCTGCTGGAGTACGTCGGCCCGCTCGTCGAGACCACCCCGCAGGAGAAGCCCCTCTCCATCGCCATGCGCGAGATCAACTCGGGCCTGCTCACCGCCGAGCCGACCGACCAGCCGTAAGCACTCGCCGGCCGATGTCCGCCTCGATCGTCCTCGGGGTTGGCGGCGGCATCGCCGCCTACAAGGCGTGTGAGCTGCTGCGACTCTTCACCGAATCAGGTCACCGGGTCCGTGTCGTGCCGACCGCGTCGGCGCTCCGGTTCGTCGGGGCGCCGACCTGGGCGGCACTCTCCGGCCAGCCGGTCGCCGACGACGTCTGGACCGACGTCCACGAGGTGCCGCACGTCCGACTCGGTAAGCAGGCCGACCTGGTGGTGGTCGCGCCGACCACCACCGACCTGCTCGCCAAGGCCGCGCACGGGCTCGCCGACGATCTGCTGACCAACACCCTGCTGACCGCCCGCTGCCCGGTGCTGCTGGCCCCCGCCATGCACACCGAGATGTGGGAGCACCCAGCCACCGTCGCCAACGTCGCCACGCTGCGCTCCCGGGGCGTCCGGGTCATCGAGCCCGCCGTCGGCCGGCTCACCGGCGTCGACACCGGCAAGGGGCGACTGCCCGACCCGGCGGAGATCTTCGCCATCGCCCGTCAGGTGCTGGCCCGGGGCGACGTCGCCCTCGCCGACCTGGCCGGCCGTCGGGTGGTCGTCACCGCGGGTGGCACCCGGGAGCCACTGGACCCGGTCCGTTTCCTGGGCAACCGCTCCTCGGGCAAGCAGGGTTACGCGTTCGCCCGCGCCGCCGTGGCCCGGGGCGCCCGGGTCACCCTGATCGCGGCGAATGTGTCCCTGCCCGACCCGGCCGGCGTCGACCTGATCCGGGTGGGCACCACCGCCGAGCTGCGGGAGGCGACGGTGAAGGCCGCCGTCGACGCCGACGCGGTGGTGATGGCGGCGGCTCCGGCCGATTTCCGCCCGGCGACGTACGCGGCTGGCAAAATCAAGAAGTCGGACGATGGTGTCGCGCCCACCATCGAGCTCGTCACGAACCCCGACATCGCAGCGGAGCTCGGCCAGCGCAAGCGACCGGAGCAGCTGCTGGTGGTGTTCGCCGCCGAGACCGGCGACGCCGAGGCCAACGGCAGAGCAAAACTCGCCCGGAAGCGGGCCGACCTGATCGTGATCAACGAGGTTGGCCCCGACAAGGTCTTCGGCGCCGACACCAACACGGTGACGGTCATCGGGGCGGACGGCTCGGTCAGCCGGCTTCCCGAGCAGGCCAAGGAGGCCGTGGCCGACACTGTCTGGGATCTCGTCGTGGCGCGGCTGCCCGGCAGTTCCTGACGAGTGGTAAACGGCGCGACCGATCCCGACACCGGCCGCAGTGGTGATTAGACTGCCGCGGAACGACCTCACACGCTTAGGAGTGCCGTGACACGCCGTCTCTTCACGTCCGAATCGGTCACGGAAGGCCACCCGGACAAGATCGCTGACCAGATCAGCGATGGCATCCTCGACGCGCTGCTGGCCGAGGACCCGCACAGCCGGGTCGCGGTGGAGACCATGATCACCACCGGCCAGGTGCACATCGCCGGTGAGGTGACCACCAAGGCGTACGCCGACATCCCGACGATCGTCCGCCGGACCATCCTCGACATCGGCTACGACTCGTCGAAGAAGGGCTTCGACGGCGCCTCCTGCGGGGTCAGCGTCTCCATCGGCGCGCAATCCGAGGACATCGCGCAGGGCGTGGACAACGCCTTCGAGCTGCGTACCGGGGCGTCGGAGAGCGCGCTGGACGCGCAGGGCGCCGGCGACCAGGGCATGATGTTCGGCTTCGCCTGCTCGGAGACGCCCGAGCTGATGCCGCTGCCGATCGCCCTCGCCCACCGGCTGGCCCGCCGGCTCGCCGCGGTCCGCAAGGACGGCACGATCCCCTACCTGCGCCCGGACGGCAAGACCCAGGTCACCATCGAGTACGAGGGGCTGCGCCCGGTCCGGCTGAACACCGTTGTCGTGTCCAGCCAGCACGCCGCGGACATCTCGCTGGACTCGCTGCTCACCCCGGACGTGCGTGACCACGTCATCGCGCCGGAGCTGGAGAGCCTCGGGTTGGACACCGAGGGCTACCGGCTGCTGGTCAACCCGACCGGCCGCTTCGAGATCGGCGGCCCGATGGGTGACGCCGGCCTGACCGGCCGCAAGATCATCGTCGACACCTACGGCGGGTACGCCCGGCACGGCGGTGGCGCGTTCTCCGGCAAGGACCCGTCCAAGGTGGACCGCTCGGCCGCGTACGCGATGCGCTGGGTCGCCAAGAACGTGGTCGCCGCCGGCCTGGCCGAGCGGTGTGAGGCGCAGGTCGCCTACGCCATCGGCAAGGCGCACCCGGTGAGCCTGTTCATCGAGACGTTCGGCACCGAGACCGTGCCGGTCTCCTCGATCGAGAAGGCCGTCACCGAGGTGTTCGACCTGCGCCCGGCCGCGATCATCCGGGACCTCAACCTGCTCCGCCCGATCTACCAGCAGACCGCCGCGTACGGCCACTTCGGCCGGGAGCTGCCGGACCTGACCTGGGAGAGCACCGACCGGGCCGCCGACCTCAAGTCGGCCGCGGGAGCCTGACCGCCACCAGGCACAGCGACCGGCGACCCGCGGATGGGTCGCCGGTCGCGCGCGTCTGCGTGGATGTCCCGCTGGCGCACCTGGACCGCCCGTTCGACTACCTGGTGCCTGCCGAGCTGGACGAGGTGGCGGTGCCCGGTACCCGGGTGAAGGTGCGCTTCGCCGGGCAGCTCGTCGACGGGTGGTTGCTGTCCCGTGCCGACGACTCCGGGCACACCGGCCGCCTCGCGTACCTGGAGAAGGTGGTCTCGCCGGAACCGGTGCTGGCGCCCGAGGTCGCCCGGCTGGCCCGGGCGGTCGCCGACCGGTACGCGGGCAACCTCGCCGACGTGCTCCGGCTCGCCGTGCCGCCCCGGCACGCGCGGGTGGAGAAGGAGGCCCGCGACGACGAACCCGGCCCGACGGCCGTCGCCGAGGCCGCAGCGGTCGACCCTCGTGGCTGGCGGGACTACCCGACCGGCCCCGCGCTGTTGCGCGCGCTCACCGACGGCCGCGCACCGCGTGCGGTCTGGTCGGCGCTGCCCGGCGAGGACTGGGCGGCCCGCTACGCCGACGCGGTGGCCGCCACCGTCGCCGGGGGGCGCGGGGCGGTCGTCGTGGTGCCCGATGCCCGTGACCTCGACCGGCTGGACGCCGCGCTCACCAGCGTGCTCGGTCCGGGACGGCACGTCAGCCTCTCCGCCGCGCTCGGGCCGGCCCGGCGCTACCGGGCGTTCCTCGCCGCCCGCCGCGGCCAGGTGCCGGTGGTGATCGGCACCCGGGCGGCGATGTTCGCCCCGGTGGACCGGCTCGGCCTGGTCGCCATCTGGGACGACGGCGACGACCTGCACTCCGAACCCCGGGCCCCCTACCCGCACGCCCGTGACGTGCTGCTCACCCGCGTCCAGCTCGCCGAGGCTGGGGCGCTGGTCGGTGGGTACGCCCGGACCTCCGAGGCGCAGCTGCTGCTGGAGACCGGCTGGGCGCGGGAGGTGGTCGCCGACCGGGCGACCGTGCGGGCCCGGATCCCGGCCATCGCGCCAACCGGCGACGACCCCCAACTGGCCCGCGACCCCGGGGCCGCCACCGCCCGGCTGCCCAGCCTGGCCTGGACGGCCGCCCGCGACGCCCTCCGGCAGGACCATCCGGTGCTGGTGCAGGTGCCCCGGCGCGGCTACCTGCCGTCGATCTCCTGCGCCGACTGCCGCACCCCGGCGCGCTGCGCGCACTGCGCCGGCCCGCTCGCGCTGCCCTCGGCCGGCGGCACCCCGGCCTGCCGGTGGTGTGCCCGGGTGGCCGCCGCGTACGCCTGCCCGGAGTGCGGTGGGCGGCGGCTGCGGGCCGCGGTGACCGGTGCCCGGCGGACCGCCGAGGAGCTGGGGCGGGCGTTCCCGGACGTCCCGGTGCGCACCTCGGGGCGCGAGGAGGTGCTGACCGACGTGCCCGGCGGCGCGGCCCTGGTGGTGGCCACGCCGGGTGCGGAGCCGGTCGCCGAGGGCGGCTACGGCGCGGTGCTGCTGCTCGACTCGTGGGCCCTGCTGACCCGGGCCGACCTGCGGGCCGGGGAGGAGGCGCTGCGGCGCTGGCTGGCCGCGGCGGCCCTGGCCCGCCCGGCGCCGGCCGGCCGGGTGGTGGTGGTCGCCGACGGCGCGCTCGCCCCTGTGCAGGCGTTGCTGCGCTGGGACGCGGCCTGGTTCGCCGGCCGGGAGTTGGCCGAGCGCCGGGAGCTGGGCTTCCCGCCGGCGGTACGGATGGCGAGCGTCACCGGCCCGGCCGAGGCGGTGGCGGACCTGCTCACCGCTGCCCGGCTGCCCGCGGATGCCGAGGTGCTCGGGCCGGTGCCGGCCGAGGAGGGCCGGGAGCGGATGCTGGTCCGGGTGCCCCGGGCCCGAGCTGCCGCGCTCGCCGAGGCGCTGCACTCGGCTGCCGGTGTCCGTGCCGCCCGCAAAGCCGCCGACCCGGTCCGTCTCCAGGTCGATCCGTTGAGCCTCTTCTGAGAAGTTTCCGGCGGTGCCGGCGGTGCCGCAGCCCGTCCGTCGGGTGGTCGCCCGCACACCGCGTCCGGCAGGGCGGTGGCGTCAGAGTGGTAGCATCGCCCGTCATGCCGAGGCGTACGGCGGCTCCAGGTCGCGACGGAGCGTCGGACGCGCCGAGTCGGGGCCGCCGCAGGATGGCGCGACAATGGCGGTAACGCGTTGCTCGGGCGCGATGTCGATGATGTCAATGATCCGGTGATCAGGGGTGGACCAGTCGTGACCGTTGGACAATCGATCGTCTTCAACGGCGACCTCGGCAGCGGCAAGAGCACCGTGTCGGTCGAGATCGCCAAGCGGCTCGGCATGCGCCGGGTCAGTGTGGGGGACCTCTACCGGGAGATGGCGCAGCAGCGGCAGATGACCGCGTTGCAGCTCAACCTGCACGCCGAGCTCGACCAGGCTGTCGACGGCTACGTCGACCAGCTCCAGCGGGACATCGCCGCCTCCGGTGAGCGCCTGGTCATGGACTCCCGGCTGGCCTGGCACTTCTTCACCGACGCGCTCAAGGTCCACATGATCACCGAGCCGGGTGAGGCGGCCCGTCGGGTGCTCGCCCGACCGTCCGGCCCGGCGGAGAGCTACGCCTCCCTGGAGGAGGCCAAGGCCAAGCTTCGTGAGCGCAGCGTGAGCGAGCGCAGCCGGTTCATCATCCGATACGGCGTGGACAAGGCCCGGCTGCGCAACTACGACCTGATCTGTGACACCACCCGGGCGTCCGCCACCGAGGTGATCGAGCACATCGTCGCCGCGTACGAGGGGAAGCTCGGCGCCGAGGTGCTGCGTGACGGCCCGCCGCTGCTGCTGCTGGACCCGGCCCGCGTCTACCCGACCGAGGACATCGCCACGCTGCGCGGTCTGTGGGACACCGACTTCGTCGGCGACGTGGCCGAGGCCGGCGACGAGGCCCTCGAACCCCTGAAGATCGGGTTCACCGGCGAGTACTTCTTCGTCGTCGACGGTCACCGCCGCCTCAGCGCCGCCCTCCAGAACGGGTTCTCCATGGTCCCCGCCCAGCTGGTCGCCGAGGTCGACGAGCCGGTCGTGGGTGGGATGACGGCGATCGACTACTTCGCCGCCCAGGTCCGCCCCGGCCTGATCTACGACTGGGAAGCGGCTCACAAGATCCAGCTGCCGCTGCCCGAGCCCGCGCTGCTCCGCGGTGACGCGGTGCTCGCCGGGGACCCGGCCGCCAGCGCCTGAGCTCTGGGCGCCGGCGCCTGAGTCGCCGGCGCCTGTGCTCGACGTCGACTGCACGGCGCCGAGGGCTGCCGGATGGCGGCCGCACCGGGATGATGGAACCTCCGACGCATCGACGGGGGAGGCCAGCCATGGAGGCTGCCGAAGCGCTCACACTGCTCATGTCGCCGCAGGGACGCGTCGACCCGTACCCGACGTACGAGCGGCTGCGCGCCCATGGGCCGGTGGTGCAGGCGATGCCGGGCATGTACGTGGTGACCGGCTACCCGGAGGCCGACGAGCTGCTGCGCGACTCCCGGCTCGGTGTGCTCGACGACCCGCTGCGCGACGAGGTCTGGCCGAACTGGCGGGACAGCCCCGCCGTGTCGTCGATCGCCCGGTCCATGCTGCGGACCAACCCGCCTGACCACAGCCGGATGCGTCGGCTGGCCGCCGGGGCGTTCAGCCCTCGCCGGATCGCCGGGATGCGCGACGTGGTGCGGGCGCAGGCCGAGGAACTGCTCGACGCGATCGTCTCCCGGGCCGAGGACGGCGCTCCGGTCGACGTGCTGGCCGACTTCGCGTACCCGCTGCCGGTCGGGGTGATCTGCGAGCTGCTCGGCGTACCCGCCGCCGACCGGCCGCTGTTCCGCCGTTGGGCCGGTGACCTGACCGGGGTGCTGGAGCCGGAGATAACCCCCGAGGAGTTGACGGTCGCCGACGCGGGCGCCTCCGAGCTGCGCGACTACTTCGTCGAGCTGATCGTCGCCCGGCGGCGGGCACCGGCCGACGACCTGACCACCGCGCTGGTCCAGGTGCACGACGCCGACGGCGACCGGCTCACCGGCGACGAACTGCTGGCCAACCTGGTGGTGCTGCTGGTGGCCGGCTTCGAGACCACCACCAACCTGCTCGGCAACGGTCTCGTCGTGCTGCTGGACCACCCGGCCGCCGCCGCCGGGCTGCGCGCCGATCCCGCGCTCGCCCCGGCGTACGTCGAGGAGCTGCTGCGCTACGACTCGCCGGTGCAGCTGACGACCCGCACCAGCACGGCGCCGGTGCGCTGCGGCGGGCTCGACCTGCCGTCCGGCAGCACGACGCTGCTGCTGCTCGGCGCGGCCAACCGGGACCCGCGCCGGTTTCCCGACCCACAGCGCTTCGACCCGACCCGTGACCAGGCGCACCCGCTGTCCTTCGGCGCCGGCCCGCACTACTGCCTCGGCGCCGGCCTGGCCCGGCTGGAGGCGCAACTGGCCTTCCCGATGCTGCTGCGCCGCCTCCCCGAGCTGGCGCTGGCCGAGCAGCCCCGGCACCGGACCCGGCTCACCCTGCGTGGCTACGAGAGCCTGCTGGTGACGCTGGGCACACCGGCCGTCGCCGATCGAGGTACGCCGGCCAGCGTGCGGCGGGGCACTCCGTAGACTGGTACGGCATCCCCGTCCGACCCATGAAGGAGCCACCCCGCGTGACCGTCCAGCCCATCCGTCTGTTTGGGGATCCGGTGCTGCGCACGCCGGCCGATCCGGTGGTCGACTTCGACGCCGAGCTGCGTCGGCTCGTCGCCGACCTCACCGACACGATGCGTGAGCAGAACGGCGCCGGCCTGGCCGCCCCGCAGCTCGGTGTGAGCCTGCGGGTGTTCGCCTTCGACGTCGACGACGTGCTCGGGCACCTGGTCAACCCCGTGCTCGAGTTCCCCGACGAGGAGGAGCAGGACGGCCCGGAGGGCTGCCTGTCCATCCCCGGGCTCTACTTCGACACCAAGCGCCGCCAGAACGTCATCGCCAAGGGCTTCAGCTCGTTCGGCGACCCGATGCAGATCGTCGGCAGCGGCCTGATGGCCCGCTGTGTGCAGCACGAGACCGACCACCTCGATGGTGTGCTCTTCCTCGACCGGCTGGACGCCGCCGGGCGCAAGGAGGCCATGAAGGCGATCCGCCAGGCCGAGTGGTACGACGCGGCGGCCCCGCCCACGGTGAAGCTCAGCCCGCACCTCAGCGACCCGTTCGGTCTGGGTCGGTGACCGGATGCGCGTGATCTTCGCCGGCACGCCGGCCGTCGCCGTTCCCGCCCTGGCCGCCGTCGCCGCCTCCCGGCACGAGCTGGTCGCCGTGGTCACCCGGCCCGACGCGCCCGCCGGACGCGGGCGTGGCCTGTCCCGGTCCCCGGTCGGCGAGTGGGCCGACGAGCACGGCGTCGAGGTGTTCACGCCGGCCCGTCCCCGCGACCCCGAGTTCCTCGACCGGCTTCGCGCGCTCGCGCCGGACTGCGTGCCGGTGGTGGCCTACGGCGCGTTGGTGCCGCCGGCCGCCCTGGAGATCCCCCGGCACGGCTGGATCAACCTGCACTTCTCGCTGCTGCCCGCGTGGCGGGGTGCCGCACCGGTGCAGCACGCCGTGCTGCACGGCGACGAGCTGACCGGTGCCAGCGTCTTCCAGTTGGAGGAGGGCCTGGACACCGGCCCGGTCTACGGCACCCTGACCGACGAGATCCGGGCCGCCGACACCTCCGGTGACCTGCTGGAGCGGCTCGCCGACTCCGGTGCCGGTCTGCTGGTGGCGGTGCTCGACGCGATCGCCGACGGCACCGCCCGGGCCGAGCCGCAGCCCGCCGACGGGGTGTCGTTGGCGCCGAAGCTGACTGTGGACGACGCCCGGGTGCGCTGGAGCGATCCGGCCTTCGCCGTGGACCGTCGGATCCGGGCCTGCACCCCGGCCCCGGGCAGCTGGACCACCTTCCGGGGCGAGCGGGTGAAGCTCGGCCCGGTCGTGCCGGTGCCGGACGGCCCAGAGTTGAAGCCGGGGGAGTTGCTGGTGGAGAAGTCCCGGGTGCTGAGCGGCACGGCGACAGTGCCGGTGCGCCTCGGCGAGGTCCGCGCCGCGGGCAAGCGGGCAATGGGCGCGACCGACTGGGCGCGCGGCGTCCGGGTCGGCACTGGAGAGGACTTCGCGTGACAGCCCCCGAGGGCACCCGCCCCACCCGCTCCGGCCCGCCCGCGGGTCGTGGCGGGGACCGCCGGCCGGTCCGGCCACCACTGGACCGACCGCGTCGTGCGGCGTACGAGGCGGTTGCCGCGGTGCACCGCGACGACGCGTTCGCCAACCTCGTTCTGCCCATGATCCTTCGGGAGGAGGGGCTGTTCGGTCGGGACGCGGCCTTCGCCACCGAACTGACCTACGGCACCCTGCGCCACCTCGGCACGTTGGACGCGATCCTGACCGACGCGGCCGGCCGGGACGTGGCCCGGATCGACCCGCCGGTGCGTGACGCGCTGCGGCTCGGGGCGTACCAGCTGCTGCACACCCGGGTGCCGGCGCACGCCGCCGTCTCGTCGACAGTGGACCTGGTCCGCTCGGTCGCTCCGGGTGCCACCGGCTTCGCCAACGCGGTGCTGCGCGAGGTGTCCACCCGGGACGCGGACGCCTGGGTGGCGAAGCTCGCCCCGCCGATGGAGACCGACCCGGTCGGGCACCTCGCACTGGCGTACAGCCACCCGCAGTGGATCGTGCGGGCGTTCTCCGAGGCGCTCGACGGTGATCTGGGTGAGACCGAGCGCCTGCTGATCGAGGACAATGAGCGCCCGCCGGTGCACCTGTGCGCGCGGCCGGGGCTGATTGACCCGGTCGAGTTGGCCGACCAGGTCGGCGGAGCGCCCGGTGCCTTCTCGCCGTACGCCGTCTATCTGCCCGGCGGCGCGCCGGGCGACATCCCGGCGGTGGTCGACGGCCGGGCCCACGTCCAGGACGAGGGCTCCCAGCTGGTGGCCGCCGCACTCGCGGACGCGCCGCTGGACGGCCCGGACGGGCGTTGGCTGGACCTGTGCGCCGGCCCGGGTGGCAAGGCCGGGCTGCTCGGCGCGCTGGCCGCGCAACGTGGTGCCCGGGTGACAGCGGTGGAGGTGGCCGAGCACCGTGCCCGGCTGGTCTCCCTGGCGACCCGGGACCTGCCGGTGGCCGTGTTGACCATGGACGGTCGTGAGGTCGGCGGCGACCCGAAGCTGCCGGAGCAGCACTTCGACCGGGTGCTGGTCGACGCCCCGTGCACCGGGCTGGGGTCGCTGCGCCGCCGGCCGGAGTCGCGTTGGCGTCGCCAGCCGTCCGACCTGCCGCCGCTGACCCGGCTGCAACGGGAGTTGCTCGGCGCGGCGCTGCGGGCGGTCCGCCCCGGTGGGCTGGTCGCCTACGTCACCTGCTCGCCGCACACTGTCGAGACACACGTGACGGTGACCGAGGCGGCCCGCCGTAGCGGGGTCGCTGTGGACTTCGTGGACGCCCGGCCGCTGCTGCCGGCCGGCATGCCCGGTCTGGGCGACGGGCCGACCGTGCAGCTCTGGCCGCACCGCCACGGCACCGACGCGATGTTCCTCGCCGTCCTGCGCCGAGGCTGAGTCGCACCGACACCCGACGCGCGAAGGAAGGGCCCCTCGGGGCCCTTCCTTCAGCTCAGGGGCGCTCAGGTGACCGGGAGGCCCTTGTTGCCGGCGTTCTTCATCGAGCGGGTGAGGTTGCGGTCGGAGATCCAGAGGAAGCACTGCACGCCACGGTTGCCGTTCTTCCACTCCTCCTCGTACGGCTGGTAGTAGATCGTCCCGGCGCGGAAGTCGAGCTGGGAGTTGTCCGGTACCTTCGCGTACTTGGCGATCATCGACTGGCAGGCACGGTGGGTGCGCTTGATGGTGCGGGAGAACTCGGCGTAGGTGACGTCCGGCGCCTGCCAGACCCCGACGAACTCGGCGTGGTGCTTGGCGGTGCAGGACACCGGCACCATCTCGTCGACGTCGTCCTTGACCAGCTTCGGGTTGAAGCAGCGGTACGCCAGTGGCGCCGCGCCGGACAGTGCGCCCCGGAGGCTGCCGGTGCGCAGGTCGACAGCGGTGTCGTCGATGCTGGCGATCTCGGTGACGTCGCAGCGGTACCAGCGGGCCCCGCCCGACCACGCCTGCGGCGAGGGCAGCACGACTGTCACGCCGAGTCGCCCGGACCGCCAGTCGGCGCCCAGCGCCTTGTTGACCTCGGTGTCGCAGGCGCTCTGCGCGGCCCGCATGCCCACCGACCCGGCCTGCGGCGGTGCGTCGCGCTCGGCGCCCGGGCCGGTGAGGGTGCCGACGTGCATGGTCTCCACCCGGTGGGCCTCGGTGCACGGCATCGGGTTGTAACCGCTCAGGAAGCCGACCTGCTGGGAGGAGTGGTGGCAGACGTCGGCGGCGGGAACGAACTGCTGCGCCGCGACGGGCGCCGGCCAGTCGTCGATGAGGTCAGTGTCGACTCCGGCGGGTGCGCCGCACCCGGCCAGTGCCAGGGTCAGGGCCGCACCCCCGGCGAACGCCGCCAACCACCGTCGCATCCCCGACCTCCCGCCGCTGGTGGCCTCCGGCCGGACCTCGCCGGTCGGTAGCGCCACGGCGCAGCAGCATACGGCACCGATGTTCAGATCGCCGGTAGTCCCTCCGGGCCGGCACCCCGCATCGAGCGGGTGAGTTTGCGGTCGTCGCTCCACAGGAAACACCGAATGCCCCGGTCACCCTCCTCCCACTCGCGTTGCGACGGTGGGTAGTAGATGGACCCGGCCCGGTACGGCAGGTCGCTGTTGTTCGGCACGGACGCGAACTCGGCGATCAACTGCATGCAGCGTTGGTGCGACTGCGCGGGTGACTTCTTGAAGTCGGCCCAGCTCATGTCCCGCTCCTCGTAGACGCCCACGAACTCGGCGCGGTGCGGTTCGGTGCAGAGCACCGGCGCCATGTAGTTGAGGTTGTCGCCGATCAGCTTCGGGTCGAAGCAGCGGTGCGTCAGCGGGTTGTCGCCGATCAACGCGCCGCGCAGGCTGCCGGTGCGGTTGACCGGGCGGGTGTTGTCGATGCTGCCGGTCTCGCTGAGGTCGCAGCGGAACCAGCGCGCGCCGCCGGACCAGGCGGGTGCGGACGGCAACGCGAGCGACAGCGCCAGCCGGGCGGTGTGCCAGTCGCCGCCGAGCACCTCCCGGGCCCGCTGGTCGCACTCGGCGCGGGCGGTGCGCAGCGCCGGCGACCCGGACTCGGGCCGGGCCTCGGTCAGCGCGTCGGGCCCGACGAACGTGCCGACGTGGATGGTCTCGGCCAGGTGACTGCGCGCGCAGTCCACCGTCTCGTAGGTGCTGGCCTGCACGACCGGGATGATCCGGGGCAGGCAGGTGTCGGCGGCGGGAGCGAACGGCTTCGGGACCCGCAGCGCCGGCCAGTCGTCGGTGAGGTCACCGTCCGCGCCTCGCGCCGGCGCGCAGCCGGCTAGCAGCATCGTGGTGACGCCGGCCAGCGCCAGCGCTGGAAGCCACCGTCGCATCGTCCGCCCTTCCGGGAGCTGGCGGCCGGTCACCGCGCCCCGCGGCGAGACCCCGGCGGGCGTGCAGCCTACGGCACAGTCCCGGTTGGAGTGTCGTCGCCTTTCCGTCGATCGGCCAGCCACTGACGTCTGTTCGTCCGGAATCGGCGGTCCGGAGCGACCAATTCTGCACCACTGGTCACTGCTGGGTCACAGCGCGTCCCTGTTGGTGCCGCGATGCGGGTTGCGGTCCGCAACGTTCGTACACTGACCACGTGACCGTACCGCCGCCGATCGTCGCGCCGAGCATTCTGGCCGCCGATTTCGCCCGCCTCGCCGAAGAAGTCCGTGCCGTCGAGGACGCCGCGGACTGGTTGCACGTCGATGTGATGGACAACCACTTCGTGCCGAACCTGACCATCGGGCTGCCCGTCGTGCAGAGCCTGCGGGCTGTCACCGCGATGCCGTTCGACGTGCACCTGATGATCGAGGATCCGCGCCGCTGGGCCCCCGGTTACGCGGACGCCGGGGCGTACAACGTCACCTTCCACGCCGAGGCGTCCGACGATCCGGTGGCGCTGGCCAAGGACCTGCGCTCGGCCGGTGCGAAGGCTGGCCTGGCCATCGACCGGGACACCCCGATCGAGCCGTACCTCGACCTGCTGCCCAGCTTCGACACCCTGCTGATCATGACGATCAAGGCCGGCTTCGGCGGGCAGCGGTTCATCCCGCAACTGCTGGACAAGGTTCGTACCGCCCGCCGCCACATCTCCGCCGGGCACCTGGAACTGCGCATCGAGGTGGACGGCGGCATCGCCGCCGACACCATCGAGCAGGCCGCCGCCGCGGGCGCCGACGCGTTCGTGGCCGGCACCGCCGTGTACGGCGCCGCCGACCCGGCGGAGGCCGTACGGCACCTGCGGGCACTGGCGGCACGCGCGGCTCCAGGCGCCTGAGGTGGACTCCGACGACGACCGTAAGGACATCATCCTCGTCGTCGACGACGACGAGGACATCGCTCGTTTCGTCGAGTTCAACCTGCGGCTGCACGGCTTCGAGGTGATCCACGCCAGCGACGGTCAGGAGGCGCTCGAGGTCATCGAACGCCAGCGTCCGGACCTGGCGGTGATCGACCTGATGATGCCCCGGATCGACGGGTTGGAGCTGACCCGGCGGCTGCGCGCCGACCCGATGACCTCCGCCATTCCGGTGATCATGTTGACCGCCAAGGGCATGACGGTGGACAAGGTGCACGGTCTCAGCGCCGGCGCCGACGACTACCTGGTCAAGCCGTTCGACACCGCCGAGCTGGTGGCCCGGGTCTCCTCCACGTTGCGCCGCAACAAGGAGTTCCGGGAGGTCTCCCCGCTGACCGGGCTGCCCGGCAACAGCCGGATCCGTCGGGAGATCAGCGACCGGGTCCGCCACGGTGTCGACTACGCGGTCGGCTACATCGACATCGACCGGTTCAAGAGCGTCAACGACCGGTACGGCTTCGTCCGCGGCGACGATTTCATCTCCGCGCTGGCCCGCAGCCTGCACCGGGCGGTGGTGGCGGTGGGGCTGCCACCGGCCTTCCTCGGTCACGTCGGTGGCGACGACTTCGTCATCGTCTGCGCCCCGGACCAGGTCCGCCCGCTGACGTCCCGGGCGGTGGTCGACTTCGAGAAGTCGGCCGACACGCTCTACGACGCGACCGACCGTGAGCGCGGCTTCGTCGAGCTGAAGGACCGGCGCGGCAACATCCGGCGCGCCGCCCTGGTCACGCTCTCCATCGGGGTGTCCCTCTCCGACGCCGGCAAGCGGTTCACCGACCCCCTCGAAGCGATCGCGGTGGCCTCGGAGATGAAGACGGTCGCCAAGAGCCAGCCGGGCTCGTACGTGGCAGTGGACCGGCGTCGCGGCGTCACCTGACGCGTGATCCCGCTGTGAAGTACCTCGCCTAGGTGGCGGCGCACCCGCATCGGCGTGTAAGACTGCCCGTATAACCCACCACGCGCTGGCGGGACTCGGTGAAATTCCGAACCGGCGGTGATCCACGGTCCAACCGTGGTCAGCCCGCGACCCGGACGGCTCTGGCCGCCCGGTGGACCTGGTGAAAATCCGGGGCCGACGGTTGGGGGCGGTTCGTCCGCGCCCAGACAGTCCGGATGGGAGACAGCGCGCGGGACGGACGGGTCCGAGCCGGCCGCTGGCTTCAGCGCGCCGTGCCGAGCCCCCCGGGGCGGCTGTGCCGTTCCCGGACTCCGCCTCCGCCTGCCCGCGGCCCCATGGCCGCAGCCTCCCTGACCGCCAGCGCGCGGACCGGCGAGTGAGAG
Organism: Micromonospora sp. C81; assembly: GCF_018070425.1. Classification (NCBI taxonomy): domain Bacteria; kingdom Bacillati; phylum Actinomycetota; class Actinomycetes; order Micromonosporales; family Micromonosporaceae; genus Micromonospora; species Micromonospora sp. C81. Next base: position 47,134 of record NZ_JAGPXS010000008.1, on the reverse strand, counting down.
GGCAGGGGCAGCGCGATGGCCAGCGTCTCCGTCGATGAGGCGATGCGGCGTGCGATCGAGTTGGCGGCGCGCGGGCTCGGCACGACCAGCCCCAATCCGGTGGTCGGTTGCGTGCTGCTCGACGACGAAGGCCAGGTCGTGGGTGAGGGCTTCCACGCGTACGCCGGCGGGCCGCACGCCGAGATCGTCGCCCTCGCGCAGGCCGGGCAGCGGGCCAAGGGCGGCACCGCCGTCGTCACTCTGGAACCCTGCGATCACACCGGCCGCACCGGCCCCTGCAGTTCCGCGCTCGTCCAGGCCGGGGTCGCCCGGGTGGTCATCGCCGTGCCCGACCCCAACCCGGTCGCGTCCGGCGGCGCCGCCACCCTGCGCGCCGCCGGGGTCCGTGTCGACCTGGGCGTACGCGGCGAGGAGGCCGAGGCCGGCAACGTCGCCTGGCTGACCTCGATGCGTCGGGGCTGGCCGTACGTCATCTGGAAGTACGCCGCAACCGTCGACGGGCGCTCCGCCGCGCTCGACGGCACCAGCATGTGGATCACCTCGGAGGCGGCCCGGATCGACGTGCACGCCCTGCGTGGCACCGTCGACGCGGTGCTTGCCGGGGTGGGCACCGTTCTCGCCGACGACCCCCGGTTGACAGCTCGCAACCTTCGCGACGGCAGCCTGGCCATCCGGCAGCCGCTGCGGGTGGTGGTGGACAGCTCGGGGCGTACCCCGGCTGACGCCCGGGTCCGCGACGGCGCCGCGCGGACGTGGATCGCGACCGCCGCCGAGGTGGGCGCCGACCCGGACGGCCGGGTCGACCTGACGGCGCTGCTCGCGGCGCTGCACCAGCGCGGGGTCCGCGCGGTGCTGCTGGAGGGCGGCCCCCGGCTGGCCGGCGCGTTCCTGCGGGCCGGCCTGGTCGACAAGATCGTCGGGTACGTCGCACCCCGCTTGCTCGGCGCCGGCCCGACCGCCCTGGTCGACGCCGGAGTGAGCACCATCGCTGAGGCCATCGATCTGGAGTTCGTCGACGTTACGCAGATCGGTCCGGATCTCCGGATCACCGCTTTGCCCCGCAAAAGGGAGGGCTGAGATGTTCACCGGCATTATCGAGGAGTTGGGCGAGATCGTCCGGGTCACGCCGACGGCGGGCGATTCGGCGCTGATCGGCGTACGCGGTCCGCTGGTCACCTCCGACGCCCGGCACGGCGACTCCATCGCGGTCAACGGCGTGTGCCTGACCGTGGTGGACGTGGCCGACGGGGTCTTCACCGCCGACGTGATGGGGGAGACGCTGCGCCGCTCCGCGCTGGGCGCGCTGAACGTCGGCGACCCGGTCAACCTGGAGCGGGCCGCCGCACTCGGCAGTCGACTCGGCGGGCACCTGGTGCAGGGCCACGTGGACGGCGTCGGCGCGGTGCTCTCCCGGGAGCCGGCCGAGCAGTGGGAGACGGTCCGGTTCCGGCTGCCCGCCGCCCTGTCCCGGTACGTGGTGGAGAAGGGCTCGATCACCATCGACGGTGTCTCGCTGACCGTGGCCGAGGTGGGCGCGGACGAGTTCGCCGTCGGGTTGATCCCGACCACGCTCAAGCTGACCACGCTCGGCGCGAAGAGCGTCGGCGACCCGGTCAACCTGGAGGTCGACGTGCTGGCCAAGTACGTCGAGCGGCTGCTCGGCGACCGGCTCACCGGCACCGACGGCACCGGGGTGGCCCCGATCACCGGCGGGGTGGCCTGATGGGCCCGCTGAGCTGGCTGCTGGACGCACAGGTGCAGGTGGGCAGCTCGTCGGTGCTGGCCCGGGAGATCGTCGGCAACGCGTTCGGGCTGGTCTCCGCGCTGCTCGGGCTGCGCCGGCTGGTCTGGGCGTGGCCGGTCGGCATGGTCGGCAACGCGCTGCTGCTCACCGTCTTCCTCGGCGGGGTGTTCGCCACCCCCCAGGAGCACGACCTGTACGGGCAGGCCGGCCGACAGGTGTTCTTCTTCGCGGTCAGCGTCTACGGCTGGTGGCGCTGGCAGTCGAACCGCCGCGCCGACGCCGGTCAGGCAGCGGTCGTCCCGCGCTGGGCCACCGGGCGGGAGCGGCTGATGCTGCTGCTGGCTGCCGTGGTCGGCACCGCCGCCGCGTACCCGGTGCTCAAGGCGCTGGGCTCGTGGGGTCCGCTGCCCGACGCCTGGATCCTCACCGGCAGCCTGCTGGCCACCTACGGCATGGCGCGCGGCTGGGTGGAGTTCTGGCTGCTCTGGATCGCGGTGGACGCGGTCGGCGTGCCGCTGCTGCTGCGCGGCGGGTTCTACCCGTCGGCGGTCATGTACCTGATCTACGGCGCCCTCTGCGCCTGGGGCTTCGCCGCCTGGTGGCGCACCTCGCGCGCCGCGGCCCTCGCCCGTACGCCCATCTACCGGGAGGCCGTGGCGTGACCAGTTTCGGAAGTATCGAGCAGGCGGTCGCAGAGATCGCGGCCGGTCGGCCGGTGGTCGTCGTCGACGACGCCGACCGCGAGAACGAGGGCGACCTCATCTTCGCGGCCGAACTGGCCACGCCGGAGCTGATGGCGTTCATGGTGCGCTACACCTCCGGGTACGTCTGCGTGGCGTTGACCGAGAGCGAGGCCGACCGCCTCGACCTGCCGCCGATGCACCACACCAACCAGGACCGGCGCGGCACCGCGTACACGGTGACAGTGGACGCCCGGGAGGGCGTCAGCACCGGCATCTCGGCGGCCGACCGCGCGCACACCAGCCGGCTGCTCGCGGCAGCGGCGACCGACCCGACCGACCTGGCCCGGCCCGGGCACGTCGTGCCGCTGCGCGCCCGCGAGGGCGGGGTGCTGCGCCGCCCCGGGCACACCGAGGCGGGGATCGACCTGACCCGGCTGGCCGGGTTGCGCCCGGCCGGCGTGCTCTGCGAGCTGGTCAACGACGACGGCACCATGATGCGGTTGCCGGACCTGGAGAAGTTCTCCGCCGAGCACGGCCTCACGCTGATCACGATCGCCGACCTGATCGCCTACCGGCGGCGCACCGAGAAGCAGGTCGAGCTTGTCGCCGACGCCCGGATGCCCACCCGGCATGGGGTCTTCCGGGCCCTCGGCTACCGCGCGGAGCACGACCCGGCCGAACACATCGCGATGGTGCTGGGCGACCTCGGCGACGGCCAGGACGTGCTGGTGCGGGTGCACTCCGAGTGCCTCACCGGGGACGTGTTCGGCTCACTGCGCTGCGACTGCGGGCCGCAGCTGGACGCCGCGCTGGCCCGGGTCGGGCGGGAGGGCCGGGGCGTGGTGCTCTACGTCCGCGGGCACGAGGGGCGCGGCATCGGGCTGCTGCACAAGCTGCAGGCGTACCAGTTGCAGGACTCCGGCCGCGACACCGTCGACGCCAACCTCGACCTGGGCCTGCCGGCCGACGCCCGCGACTACGGCACCGGCGCGCAGATCCTCTACGACCTGGGCGTGCGCTCGATGCGACTGCTGACCAACAACCCGGCCAAGCGGGCCGGGTTGGAGGGCTACGGGTTGACCATCACCGGCCGGGAGGGGTTGCCGGCCGGCGCGCATCCGGAGAACCTGCGCTACCTGCGCACCAAGCGGGACCGGATGGGTCACCTGCTGGACGAGTTGGACGAGCTGTCCGAGGCGCCGCTGGGGCGCCCGGTCGCCAACGACGAGATCGGAGCATGACGATGGCGGGTTTCGGTGAGCCGGGAGTCGACGCGGTGGATGCCGCGGGGCTGACCGTCGGGGTCGTTGCCGCCCGCTGGCACGGCGACCTCACCGACCACATGCTGGAGCGGGCGTTGGCGGCCGCCGAGGCGTGCGGGGCCCGGTCCGTGGTCGCCCGGGTCGCCGGCTCGGTCGAGCTGCCGGTGGTCGCCCAGGCCCTCGCGCGCCGCTGCGACGTGGTGGTCGCGCTCGGCGTGGTGGTCCGCGGTTCCACCGCCCACTTCGACTACGTCTGCCGCTCGGTCACCGACGGGCTGACCCGGGTGGCGCTGGACGAGGGCAAGCCGGTGGCGCACGGGGTGCTGACCGTGGAGACCATCGAGCAGGCCCGGGACCGCGCCGGTCTGCCCGGCTCGGCGGAGGACAAGGGCTGGGCCGCGACCGTCGCCGCGCTCGACGCCGCGCTGGCCGTCCGGACCGTCGCCGCCGGCAGCGCCCAGCGGGTCGGCTTCGGCGGCTGAGGCATCCTCGCCGGCGGCTGCCCGCCCTGGCCGGCTTGAGGGGCGGCCGGCTTCAGAGCCGGCCGGCCTCGATGATCCGGTGCAGGAACTGCCGGGTGCGCGGCTGGGTCGGCTCGCCCAGCACCTGCTCGGGCGGGCCGCTCTCGACGACCCGACCCTCGTCGAGGAAGCACACCTGGTCGGCGACCTCCCGGGCGAAGCTCATCTCGTGGGTGGCCAGCACCATGGTCATCCCGTCGGCCTTCAGGTCCCGGATCATCGCCAGCACCTCACCGACGAGTTCCGGGTCCAGCGCGGAGGTCACCTCGTCGAGCAGCATCAGCCGAGGTGAGTTCGCCAGCGCCCGGACGATCGCCACCCGCTGCTGCTGCCCGCCGGAGAGCCGGTCCGGGTAGGCGTCCGCCCTGGCGCCGAGCCCCACCCGGTCGAGCAGCTCCCGGGCCTGGGCCTCCGCCTCCGCCCGGGCCCGCCGGTGTACGCGGCGCGGGGCGAGGGTGACGTTCTCCAACACGCTCAGGTGCGGAAAGAGGTTGTACGCCTGGAACACCATGCCGATGCGCCGACGGACCCGGTCCGGGTCAACCCGGGGATCGGAGATGTCCTCCCCGTCCAGCTCGATGGTGCCGTCGTCCAGGTCCTCCAGCAGGTTCACGCGGCGCAGCAGCGTCGACTTGCCCGATCCGGAGGCGCCGATCAGCGCCACCACCTGATGCTCGGAGACGGTCAGGTCGAGCTGGTCGAGCACCACCTGGCCGGCGAACTCCTTGCGCAGACCCCGGCAGCGAAGCAAAGCCATCCTCAGCCTCCCGACTGTCGGCGCGCCGCCCGCAGCGTCACCCAGTCGGTGACCGCGATCAGTGGGATCGCGAGCAGGACGAAGAGCACTCCCGCCACGACGTACGGCGTGTAGTTGAACGACTGGGCGGTGGCGATCTGAGCCGCGCGGACCGCGTCGATGGGCCCGGCGAGCGAAACCAGCCCGACGTCCTTCTGCAACGCCACCACGTCGTTGAGCAGGGGCGGCGCCACCCGACGGACGGCCTGCGGCAGCACCACGTGGCGCATCGTCTGCCGGTAGGTCAGGCCCAGCGAGCGCGCCGCGGCCAGCTGGCTGGGGTGCACCGACTCGATGCCGGCCCGGAACACCTCGGCGAGATAACCGCTGTAGGTGAGGACCAACGCGGCCCCACCGAGCACCAGCACCGGCGGCATCCCCTGCAGTCGCAGGCCGGGCACGCCGAGGGTGAGCAGGTACAGCACGATGATCAGCGGCAGGCCGCGGAAGGTGTAGGTGTAGCCGGCGGCCAGCGCCCGGACCGGGAAGAAGACCGGGCCGCGCAACGTCCGCAGCACCGCGATCACCAGCCCGAGCAGCAGCGCGCCGACCGCACAGCAGACCAGCAACCGGACGTTGAGCCAGAGCCCGCTCAGCACCGCCGGCAACGCGTCCCGGGCGATCTCCGGGTCCAGGAAGGACTGCCGCACCCGATCCCAGCCGGGCGCACCGGTCACCGCGACGACCAGCAGCGTGCCGAGCGCCGCCGTGGAACAGGCCGCGACCACCACGCTGTAGACGGTCTGCCGATGCCGGTACGCCGACCGCCGCCGCTGCGCCTCGGAGGGCACGTGATCCAGGAGCGTCACCGCAGCTCGGCCGCCCCCGCCGCCTGCGCGAGCCACGTCTGCTCCAACTGCTTCAGCGTGCCGGCCGCGGTGAGCTGACCGACCGCGCCGGTCACGCAGGAGGTCAGCGGGGAGTTCTTGTCCAGCAGCAACCCGAACGCCTCGGGCGTACCGACCTGCGGCACCTGCCCCACGATCGTCGCGTCGGTGATCTCCGCCCCGGTGATGTAGAAGGCGGTCGGCAGGTCCACCACGAGACCGTCCAGCTGCCCGTTCTGCAGGGCCTTCTTGGCGTCGTCGTTGCTGTTGTAGACCTGCGGCTTGGCCGACGGCTTGATCACGTCGGTGATCGCCTGGTAGCTGGTGGTGCCGACCTGGGCGCCGAGCCGCGCGTCGCGAAGATCTGCCAGCGACGTCTTGCCGGCGATCTTCGACGACTTCAACGCGACGACGGTCTGCCGCACCAGGTAGTACGGCGCGGAGAAGTCCACCGCCTGCTTGCGCTCCTCGGTGATGGAGAACTGGTTGATGTCGAAGTCGAAGTCCTTCGGCCCGGGCGCGATCGCGGTGTCGAACTTCACCCGCGTCCAGGTGACGTCCGCGCGGGCGTAGCCGAGCTTCTCCGCCACCGCGTACGCGACGGCCGACTCGAAGCCCTCGCCGCTCTCCGGCTTGTCCTTAGAGAACCACGGCTCGTACGCGGGCTGGTCGGTGGCGATGGTGAGCTTGCCCGGCGTACGGGTGGGCAGGCTGTCCTTGGCGCAGGACGGACCCGTGGTGACAGTGGGGGTTGGTAGTTCCTTCTGTGGCGCGCATCCGGCGGTGGCTACGACGGCGGCACCGGCGAGGGTGAGCGCGAGGAGACGTGAGCTGCTGGCCATGGCCGACAGCGTAGAGCTCCATGAGCATCGATCGAAGGTTGTCCCACCATGCCGATAGGGAATTGCCGCCTCGAAGTCCCGCTGACCGGGTGTTGGCGGACCCGGACGTACGGTGCGAGTCGACCGGCTGGAAGAATCCTCTCCCGTGAAGACGTTCGAGGAGTTGTTCGCCGAGCTGCAGGCCAAGGCCGCCGCCGGCACCCCGGGCTCGGGCACCGTCGCCGCCCTGGAAAAGGGGGTGCACTTCATCGGCAAGAAGGTCGTCGAGGAGGCGGCCGAGTCGTGGATGGCCGCCGAGCACGAGGGGCCGGAGCGCACCGCCGAGGAGATCTCCCAACTGCTCTACCAGGTCCAGGTGCTCATGCTCGCCAGTGGTCTCGACCTCAAGGACGTCTACCGACATCTGTGAGTGCCCCCACCCGTTGATCGCCATCCGGATCGAAGGAGCACTCCGTCATGTTGCGTGTCGCCATCCCCAACAAGGGCACCCTGGCCGAGCCGGCCGCCCAGATGCTGCGCGAGGCGGGCTACCGCCAGCGCACCGACCCCAAGGACCTCGTCTGCCGGGACGAGGCCAACGACGTCGAATTCTTCTACCTGCGCCCCAAGGACATCGCCACCTACGTCGGCTCCGGTGACCTCGACCTCGGGATCACCGGCCGGGACCTGCTGATCGACTCGGCCGCGCCGGCGGAAGAGGTCGTCGACCTCGCCTTCGGCCGGGCCACCTTCCGCTTCGCCGCCCGCCCCGACGACATCGCCTCCGTCCAGGATCTGGGCGGCCACCGGATCGCCACCGCGTACCCCGGGCTGGTCGAGCGGCACCTCGGCGAGGTGGGAGTCAAGGCCGACGTGATCCGCCTCGACGGTGCGGTGGAGAACGCCGTACGCCTCGGTGTCGCCGACGTGATCGCGGACGTCGTGGAGACCGGCGCCACCCTGCGCCAGGCGGGCCTCGTCGTGTTCGGGGAGCCGCTGCTGCGCTCCTCGGCGGTGCTGGTCCGGCGTGCCGGCGCGCCCGCGAACGCGCAGGCCGAGCAGTTGCTGCGCCGTCTGCACGGTGTGCTGGTGGCCCGCCGCTACGTGATGCTCGCCTACGACGTGCCGGCCGGCCTGCTGGACCGCGCCAGCGGGCTCACCCCGGGCATCGAGTCACCCACCGTCTCGCCGCTGCACCGCGAGGGCTGGGTGGCGGTACAGGCGATGGTGCTCCGCGACGACGTCCACCGGATCATGGACGAGCTGTACGAGTTGGGCGCTCGCGCCATCCTCGTCACCAACATCCACGCCTGTCGCCTCTGACCGTTCGTCCGGCGGGCGGCCCGGCGCTTGATCAACTCGTGTTCGCTGAAACGGGGGTGTCCGCGCGCCAGGGACACCCCCGTTTCACGAAAACCGAGTGGATCTGTCGCGCCGGCGCGGGTGTGCGGCGCGGGTGTGCGGCGAGGAACCTCCCGGCGGCCGTGCCCCGACCGGGAAGATCGCGCTTGATCATTGAAGTAGTGGTGTCGATCTCGACGGAGGCCACTGGATCTTGAATCGAGCACGATCTTCGCGGTGCGGTGCGGTGCGGTGTTGCCCGGTGGCGCGATGTGGTCGTGCCCGCATGGCTGGGCTGAGTGGTCGCTCGGCGGGTGGTGCGGCCCACGGGCGGGTGCGGATGGCAGACTGGTGGGGTGAGTGAAACCGAACTGGTCCGCCTGAAGCCCCGCCGCATCCGCGTGGTCTGCTGGTCGGCGGCGGTTGCGCTGGTGGTGGTGTTCGGTCTGGTCGCCACCTCGCTGAGCGGGCCGACCGGCGACGGTTACGGCAGCTTCCAGCGCGGCGACCAGATCGCCATGGTCGGCTTGGGCATCTTCGGGGCGCTGGGCTTCCTGCTGTTCACCCGTCCGCGGGTGGAGGCGGACGCGCGTGGCGTCCGGGTGCGCAACATCATCAGCTCCTACGAGCTGCCCTGGGAGGTTGTCCGGGGAGTCCGGTTCGACCGGGGCGCGCCGTGGGCCAGCCTGGACCTGCATGACGACGACCTCCTGCCGATGATCGCCCTCCAGGCGGCCGACAAGGAGCTTGCCGTCGACGGGGTCCGTGCGTTGCGGCGACTGCACGAGGCGCACCAGGCCCACCTCGCCGAACGCGCCGCCGGCCGCTGACCCGCACCTGTCTGCCCGGCCCCTGCGTCGGGCTCTGCTCGGCGTCGGCGTCTGCTCCCGCGTCGGGCGCTGTCCCGCCTCGAACGCGCCGTTGGTCACTGACCCGCACCTGACTGCCCGGCCCCGAGTCGGCGTTTGCGCTGCGCCGCAGCGTCTGCCCCGCCTCGGCGCCTGGCCAGCGCCCGCCGCGCACCGTCCGGTCGGACCGCCGCCCAGACGTGCCCGCCCGCCATAGGCAAGATCTGGACAACTTCCCTGAAACTGCTGTCTCAGCGTCGCCGGAGGCAGCACTTTCAGGGAAACTGCGCGGATCTTGGCCGCCGCCCGCCGCCCGCCGCCCGCCGCCCGCCGCCCGCCGCCCGCCGCCCGCCGCCCGTCCGACTCGCCCGACCCGCCCGGCACGACCGGCACGACCGGCACGACCGGCACGACCGGCACGACCGGGGCGGGGCGGCCAGCACGGCCAGCGCGGGCAGGGCCTTGACCCTCAGGTGGTGCCCGGTTTGGGGGCGGACGGGGCGCCGGTGTAGTGTTGTCGAGTCGACCAGGCTGTCTCCGCGTGCGAGCAGACAGCCTTGAAAGCGGAGCGCCTGCTCCCACCCGAGTCGCCGCTACGGTGGCCGGGTCCGGTCACCGGTTCCGGGCATGTCCCGGCGCCGGATGCGCGATCCTGTGATCGTGCTGACCGGTCGAGCGGGCCCTGGCATGCGCCGGGGCCTTCTGCTTTTCGGGTTGGTTCCCATCCGGGGGCCGCGGGGGTCGGCACTGAGCAGAAGCGACTCGAGGAGGCCCCATCAGCGTCGAACCACGCGTGAACGAGCAGATCCGGGCACGTGAGGTCCGACTGGTCGGCCCAGAGGGTGAGCAGGTGGGCATCGTCCCGCTGGAGCGCGCTCTTCAGCTGGCCGCGGACGTCGATCTGGACCTGGTCGAGGTTGCGCCGATGGCGCGCCCGCCGGTGTGCAAGCTCATGGACTTCGGCAAGTTCAAGTATGAGAGCGCACTCAAGGCGCGCGAAGCGCGGCGTAACCAGCAGCAGACCGTCATCAAGGAAATGAAGCTTCGACCGAAGATCGACCCGCACGACTACGAGACCAAGAAGGGTCACGTGGTGCGGTTCCTCAAGGCGGGCGACAAGGTCAAGGTGACGATCATGTTCCGCGGTCGCGAGCAGAGTCGTCCGGAGCTGGGTTACCGGCTCCTGCGTCGACTCGAATCCGAGATCACGGAACTGGGATACGTCGAGGCCGCTCCGAAGCAGGACGGCCGAAACATGATCATGGTTCTCGCTCCGCATCGGGCCGTCAAGGCCTCCGCGGTCGCCGCTACGGCGTCCCGCGGTGGACCTCGGGACCGGGCAGGGGACGAGTCCGCCGCTCCGGAAGCCGATGAGACCGCAGCGGTCGGCGAGACCGCAGCAGCCGGTGACACCGGCCTCGCCGCCGATACCAGCGGCGAGTAACAGGGGAGAGACGTTCCACATGCCGAAGATGAAGAGCCACACGGGTATGGGTAAGCGGGTCAAGGTGACCGGCAAGGGCAAGATCGTTGCCCAGCAGGCCGGCCTCCGTCACAACCTGGAGAAGAAGCCCTCCACCCAGACCCGCCGGCTGACCGGCACGGTCGTGCTGGCCAAGGCCGACGTCAAGCGCATCAAGAAGCTGCTCGGCCGCTGACGCGCGCCACCTTTACGTAATAAGGAGTTGAGATGGCACGCGTCAAGCGGGCTGTAAACGCCCAGAAGAAGCGTCGTACCCTGCTGGAGTCCGCGAGTGGTTACCGCGGTCAGCGCTCCCGGCTGTACCGCAAGGCCAAGGAGCAGGTGCTGCACTCGATGCAGTACGCCTACCGGGACCGTCGCGACCGCAAGGGCGACTTCCGGCAGCTGTGGATCCAGCGGATCAACGCGGGCGCCCGGGCCAACGGGATGACCTACAACCGCCTGATCCAGGGCATGCGTCTGGCCGGCATCGAGGTCGACCGCAAGATCCTGGCCGACATGGCTGTCAACGACGCCGCCTCTTTCGCGGCGATCGTCGAGCTGGCCCGGGCCGCGGTCACGGCCGAGGGCACCGGCGGCGCGGCGGCTCAGGCCGCCTGATCCCCACGCACCAGAACGAGGCGTCTCCCGTGTCGGCACCGCCGTCCGGGGGGCGCCTCAATCGTGCCGGAGGAGCGCACACCATGGCTTTCACCCCGCGTACCCCCAGGGTTGTCGCCGCCCGGCGGTTGCAACGCCGCCGGGACCGCGACGCCACCGGCCAGTTCCTGGCCGAGGGCCCACAGGCGGTCCGCGAGGCCCTCGCGCGGCCGGAGGTGGTCACCGAGCTGTTCGGTACGACCGCCGCCCTCGACCGGCACCCGGATCTGGCCGCCACGGCGGCCCGCGCCGACGTGCCCGTCTCCGAGGTCACCGACGAGGCCCTCGCCGCGCTGACCGAGACCGTCGCCCCGCAGGGACTGGTCGCCGTCTGCCGGCACCTCGACGTGTCGCTGGAGCAGGCCCTCGCGGGTGCGCCCCGGCTCGTGGCGGTGCTCGCCGAGATCCGTGACCCGGGCAACGCCGGCACGGTGCTGCGCACCGCCGACGCGGCCGGGGCGGGCGCGGTCGTCTTCGCTGGCGAGGCCGTCGACCCGTACAACGGCAAGTGTGTACGCGCCTCCGCCGGCAGCCTCTTCCACCTCGACGTGGTGCGCGCCGCCGACCCCGCCCAGGTGGTCGACGCGCTGCGCGCCGCCGGGCTGTCGATCTTCGCCACCACGGGGTACGGCGACAGCGACCTGGACGACATGACCGACTACGGGCGGCTCGTCGGGCCCACCGCCTGGCTGTTCGGCTCGGAGGCGCACGGCCTGCCCGAGGAGTTGGCTTCCGCCGCCGACGCCCGGGTGCGGGTGCCGTTGTACGGGCGCGCGGAGAGCCTCAACCTGGCTGCCGCAGCGGCGGTGTGCCTGTACGCTTCAGCGAGAGCACAGCGCTGAGGGTGATCGTGCCCGGCGCGACTGACAGCAGGGGAGAGCGTCCGCCCATGAACGCGACACGGCGTTCGTTTAGCCAGCCCGCCGGTGTCGGCGGGCGGCGGGCCTGACCTGCTCCCTGCACAACTCCTACCGGCGGGCTGCGGCACAGCCGCGCGTCCGTAGACTCGCTTAGCCGCCCCCGGTGAGGGCTGGCGCCGCCGTGAGGGAGTGCCCGTACGCCATGAGCTACCGCAACGATCCGTACGACCCGAAGCAGGTCGCCCTGCTCGACCCCGCCGCCCTGGACGAGGCTGTCGCGGACGCCACGAAGGCGTTCACGGCCGCCGCCGACCCGGACGCGTTGACCGCGCTGCGCTCGGTGCATCTCGGTGACCGGTCACCGGTCTCGCTGGCCCGCCGCGAGATCGGCGCGTTGCCGCCGGCCGCGAAGTCCGACGCCGGCAAGCGGGTCAACGAGGCCCGCCGGGCGATCGAGACCGCGTACGCCGACCGCGCCGAGGTGCTGGAGCGCGAGCAGGCCCAGCGGGTGCTGGTCGAGGAGCGGGTGGACGTCACCCTGCCCTTCAACCGGCGTCCCCGGGGCGCCCGACACCCGCTGAGCGTCCTGATGGAGTCGATCAGCGACCTGTTCGTCGGGATGGGCTACGAGGTGGCCGAGGGGCCTGAGGTCGACCTGGAGTGGGTCAACTTCGACGCGTTGAACATCCCCGCCGACCATCCGGCGCGCGGGTTGATGGACACGTTCCACATCGCACCGGAGGGCTCCGGCCTTGTGCTGCGTACGCACACCTCGACGGTGCAGACCCGCACCATGCTCAGCCGCAAGCCGCCGATCTACGTGATCGTGCCCGGCCGCGTCTACCGCACCGACGAGATCGACGCCACGCACAGCCCGGTGTTCCACCAGGCCGAGGGTCTGGTGGTCGACAAGGGCATCACGATGGCGCACCTGCGGGGCACGCTCGACCACTTCGCCCGGGCGATGTTCGGGCCGGAGGCGAAGACGCGGTGGCGGCCGCACTACTTCCCGTTCACGGAGCCGTCGGCGGAGTTCGACGTGTGGTTCCCGGAGCACCGCGACGGCCCGCAGTGGGTCGAGTGGGGCGGCTGCGGCATGGTCAACCCGCGGGTGCTGCGCGCCTGCGGCGTCGACCCGGAGGTCTACTCCGGATTCGCCTTCGGCATGGGCATCGACCGGACCCTGATGGTCCGGCACGGGGTCAGCGACATCCGCCACCTCTTCGAGGGCGACGTGCGGTTCAGCCGCGCGCTCGGGACCGGGGCGTAGGGCGATGCGGGTACGAGACACGGGAACGGTGGTCTGAAGTCATGCGAGTTTCTGTCAGTTGGCTGCGGGAGTACGTCGACCTCCCCGCCGACCTGCCCACCGGTGACCTGGAGCAGGCACTGGTCGACCTCGGCATCGAGGTCGAGTCCGTGGTGGACCTGGCCGCCTCCGTCACCGGTCAGCTCGTCGTCGGTGAGGTCCGCGAGATCGAGGAGCTCACCGGCTTCAAGAAGCCGATCCGGTTCTGCCGGGTCGACGTGGGTGACGCCAACGGCACCGGGGAGCCGCAGGAGATCGTCTGCGGGGCGCGCAACTTCGCCGTCGGTGACCGCGTGGTCGTGATCCTGCCCGGCGGTGTGCTGCCCGGCGGGTTCGCGATCGGCGCCCGCAAGACGTACGGGCACAACTCTGCGGGCATGATCTGCTCGGCGAAGGAGCTGGGTCTCGGCGACGACCACTCCGGCATCATCGTGCTGGGGCCGGACGTGACGGCCAAGCCGGGCGACGACGCGCGCCCGGTGGTCGGCCTCGACGACGTCGTGCTCGATCTGGAGATCACCCCCGACCGGGGGTACGCGCTGAGCCTGCGGGGTCTGGCCCGGGAGCTGTCGCACGCGTTCGACGTGCCGCTGCACGACCCGGCCCTGGCGCCCGCGCCGAGCGGCACCGAGACACCCGCGTACCCGGTGGAGGTCCGCGACACGGTCGGCTGCGACCGGTTCACCGCCCGGCTGGTCCGGGGCGTCGACCCGAGCGCGCCCACCCCGTCGTGGATGCAGCAGCGGCTGGTCACCGCCGGCATCCGCAGCATCTCGTTGCCGGTGGACATCACCAACTACGTGATGTTGGAGCTGGGCCAGCCGATGCACGCCTTCGACGCCGACCGGGTCGTCGGGCCGCTGGTGGTCCGCCGCGCCGAGGCGGGGGAGAAGCTGACCACCCTGGACGGTGTCAACCGGGTGCTCACCGCCGACGACATGGTCATCTGCGACGACACGGGGCCGATCTCCCTCGCGGCCGTGATGGGCGGCGAGACCAGCGAGGTCGTCGCCGACACCACCACAGTGCTCTTCGAGGCGGCGCACTGGGACCCGGCGATGGTCGGGCGTACGGCCCGCCGGCACAAGCTGTTCAGCGAGGCCGCGAAGCGCTGGGAGCGGGGCGTCGACCCGGCCGTGGCGCTGGTCGCGTTGGAACGTGCCGTGCGGCTGCTCACCGAGCACGGCGGTGGCACCCCGGGCGCGGAGGTCCTGGACATCGACCACGTCCGTCCGCGTACCCCGATCACCCTGCCGGCGGACCTGCCCACCCGGCGGGTCGGTGTGGAGTACCCGCCGGCGCGGGTGGTCGCCCTACTGGAGCGGGTCGGCTGCACCGTCGCGCAGGGCGTGGACCGGTTGTCCGAGGACCCAGGCGCGGTCGGCGTGGCCAGCGGCGCCGGGACGGCGCTGAGTGTCACCCCGCCGACCTGGCGGCCCGACCTGACCGACCCGGCCGACCTGGTCGAGGAGGTGGTCCGCCTCGACGGGTACGACCGGGTGCCGTCGGTGCTGCCGACCGCGCCTCCCGGTCGCGGCCTGACCCCGCGGCAACGTCGGCGCCGGGCGGTCGCCGGGTCCCTCGCTGAGCGGGGGTACGTGGAGGTGCTCGCGCACCCCTTCGTGTCGCCGGAGCTGGCCGACCAGCTCGGCCTGGCGGCCGACGACCCGCGTCGCCCCGCGGTGCGGCTGGCCAACCCGTTGTCCGAGGAGGAGCCGCTGCTGCGCACCACGCTGCTCGGCCCGCTGCTCGGCATCCTCAAGCGCAACCTCGGTCGAGGTCACCGCGACCTCGCCCTCTACGAGATCGGCGCGGTCTTCCACCCGCGCGTCGGCGCCGGCAGCCCGCCGGCGATGGGCGTGGACCGGCGTCCCACCGACGCGGAGTTCGCGGCCGCCGACGCGGTGGTGCCGGCGCAGCCGGTGCACGTCGCGGTGGTGCTCGCCGGCGACCTCGACCCCGCCGGTTGGTGGGGTGCGGGTCGACCGGCCGGCTGGGCGGACGCGATCGAGGCGGCCCGTGACGTGCTCGACGCCGCAGGGATCCCCGGCGAGCGGGTCGAGGTGCGGGCGGCCGAGTACGCACCGTGGCACCCGGGCCGCTGCGCCGAGCTGCGGGTCGACGGCGCGGTCGTCGGGCACGCCGGTGAGCTGCACCCGGTGGTCGTCGCGGCGTTGGAGCTGCCCCGGCGCACCTGCGCGATGGAGCTGGACCTCGACACGCTGCCGCCGACCCCGGTGACGCCCGCGCCGACGGTGTCCGGCTTCCCGCCGGCGCTGATCGACGTGGCCCTGGTGGTGGACGACTCGGTGCCAGCGGAGCAGGTGCGCCGTGCGCTGGAGGCGGGCGCCGGTGAGCTGCTGGAGGACGTGCGGCTGTTCGACGTGTACTCCGGCGCGCAGCTCGGTGACGGTCGCCGCTCGTTGGCGTACAAGCTCACCTTCCGAGCACCGGACCGGACGCTCACCGTCGAGGAGGCGGTCGCGGCACGGGACGCGGCGGTCGCCGTCGCGGCGGAGCGCCTCGGCGCCACCCTGCGCGGCGCCTGAGCGGTGCCGGTGCTGGGATGGCTCGCGGTGGCCGCCGTGTTCGCGGTGGCCACCGCCGCCCTGATCTGGGCCCGCCGGCACCTGCTGTTGGTCGCGGTCGTGGGGCGCAGCATGGAGCCGACGCTGCGCTCCGGTGACCGGGTGCTGGCCCGGCGCGTGCCGCTGGCCCGGATCCGGCCCGGTGACGTCGTCGTGGTGGTCGCCCCGGCGGAGATGACCGCCGGGCGACCCACCCGCCCCGACGCGACGGGCACGCCCGGCCTGCTGATCAAGCGGGCGTACGCGGTGCCCGGTGACCCGGTGCCGGTGGACCGGGTGCCGCTGCTGCGCCGCGGCGGCGAGCAGGTGGTGCCGGCCGGCCGGCTGGTGGTGCTCGGCGACAACCCGTCGCAGAGCTACGACTCCCGTGAATGCGGCTACATTCCGGAGCCGGACGTGCTCGGCGTGGTGGTCCGGCCGCGACCGCGCGCGGACTGACCGTCGGCGCGGGTGGCACGCGGAACGGCGTGCCACCCGGCCCGGGCCGGACGGCACGCCGTCAGCGCCTCAGCAGAGAGCGCTCATCGTGCTCGCGCCCGCGCTGCAGTAGTAACCGCAGCTTCCGCAGGTCGTCTTGCAGGCCAGGTTCGTGCTGCACCGCTTGAAGTAGCACGTCCCACAGAGCGCGCAGTACGGGTCCGGCGGACAGCCGGCGGCTGCCGTCACCTTGGGTACGAACACGCCGAGCATCCGCTCGCCCAGGTTCTCCAGTCGACGGAACATCCGTTCACCTCCCCTCGATACGGATCGTTGCCGGGACGCTACGGCGGGTCGGTACACCGCCGGTACAGCCGAGCCGGAGGTCGGCAACAGTCGATGTATCCGCGATGTATCCGCCACTTCTAGCGTGGGCCTCCCGGCAATGGGAGGTGGTACGGATGCGAGCCCTGGAACTGACCGCACGGCTGCTGTTGGCCCTGGTGTTCCTCGCCGCGGTCGTCGGCAAGCTGCGGACCCGGGCGGGTTTCGCCGCCTTCGTCGGGTCGGTCGGCCAGTTCGGCGTGCCCGACCGCTGGACCGTGCCCGCTGCCCGCGTCGCGGTGGCCGCCGAGGCCGCCGTCGTGGTGCTGCTCGCCGTCCCCCGGACCGTGCCCGTCGGGCTGGTGCTCGCCGTCGGGCTGCTCGGTGTGCTCACCGCCGCGATCGTCGGGGCGTTGCGTCGGGGTGCCCGGCCGGCCTGCCGCTGCTTCGGCGCCGCCGACGCGCCGGTCGGGCCCCGGCACGTCGGGCGCAACCTCGCCCTCGCCGCGGTGGCGCTGCTCGGCCTGTCCGGCTGGGCCAGCGCCACCGGGCCGCCGCCGTCCGCGTCGGCCGTCCTGGTCGCCGTCGGTGTGGCGGTTCCCCTCGCCGCAGTGGTGGTCCGGCTCGACGACCTGGTCGCCCTGTTCGCCCCCACGTCGCCGCGGCAGTCCCGTCCGGCCGGTCGGCACTGACCCCGGTTCGTATCCCCGCACCCCGAAGGAGCCCTCATGGCGCTGTTGACCGTCGCCGTTGTCCTCGTCGCCGCTCTCGGCCTTCTCAACCTGGTCCTGCTGCTCGGTGTGGTCCGCCGGCTGCGCGAGCACTCCGACCTGCTCAGCGACCAGCAGGGCCAACCACCGGCGGTGATGCTGGAGGTGGGTTCGATCCCCGGTGACTTTGTGTCAACCACTATGGACGGTCGCGTGCTCGCGCGCGCCGATCTGCCGCCGATGACCCTGGTGGCGTTCCTCTCGCCGAGCTGTGAGCACTGCGAGGAGCAGTTGCCGGTGCTCGTCGACCGGGCAAGGACGATGCCCGGCGGCGCGGAGCACGTCTGGATCGTGGTGGTCGGGAAGGGTCCGGAGACCCAGCCGTACGCGGAGCGGTTCGCCGGCCTGGCGACCGTCTTCGTGGAGCCGGGCACCGGCGCGCTTCCGCTGGCGTTCGGGGTCAAGGGGTTCCCGGCGTTCGGCCTGCTCGACGAGCGCGGCATCGTGGCGTCGACGGCGTTCGGCATCGCCCGGTTGGACCTGCCGGTGGCTCGGTGAGCGGCCCCCGGCTGGCACCGCGGCAGGCTGCCCGGCACGCCCGGTCGGCACTGGGGCTGACCTGGCGGGCCGCCCCGGGGGGCACTACGACGGACCTGCTGCTCGCCGTGCTGGCCGGTTTGACCCCGGTCCTCGTGGCGACGCTTACCAAGCTCGTGCTGGACCGGCTCACCGGTGGCGGCTCGGTCGGCGTGCCGCTGACCGCGCTCGCCGCCGGCCTCGCCATGGCCGCCGCGCTCGGCACGGTCCTGCCGCACCTGCGCACCTACGTGGCGGCGCAGCGGTCGCGGGCGGTGTCGCGGCTGGTGCGCCGCCGCCTCTACGACGCGGTGCAGCGACTCGTCGGGCTGGTGCGGTTGGAGGATCCGGAGTTCCAGGACCGGTTGCAGGCCGCCCAGCAGACCGGTCACCTCGGTCCCACCCAGCTGACCGGCAACACGTTCGGCGCGGTGCAGAGCGCACTGGCGATGACGGGGTTCCTCGGCGTCCTGTTGATGCTCAACCCGCTGATCGGGGCGTTGGTGCTGCTCGCCGCGCTGCCCACCCTCTGGATGCAGCTACGGCTCAACCGGGCCCGCGCGGCGATGGTGCTGCGGATGGAGCACTTCCAACGGCGAGACCTGTTCTTCGCCCAGCTGCTGGTGGGTGTGCCGGCGGCCAAGGAGGTGCGCCTGTTCGGTCTGGGCCGGTTCTTCGGCGACCGGATGCTCGACGAGCTGCACGACCTGCACCGGGTGGAGCAGAAACTGGACCGCCGGGAGGTGCGCGCCCAGGCGGTGCTCGGCCTGCTCGGCGCGACGGTGGCGGGCATCGGGGTGGTCTACACCGTCTCGATCGCCCGCGCGGGCGGGCTCAGCCCCGGCGATGTGGTGATCTTCCTGGCCGCGATCCCGGGGGTGCAGGGCGCGCTGGGCAGCCTGGTCGTCCAGCTCGGCGCGATCCACCAGGCGCTGCTGCTCTTCGAGCACTACGACCAGGTGGCGCACGTCGAGACGGACCTGCCGGTGCCGGCCACCCCCCGGCCGGTGCCACCGCTGACCGAGGGCATCGAGCTGCGCGATGTGTGGTTCCGCTACTCGCCGCAGCATCCGTGGGTGCTGCGGGGTGTGGACCTGAACCTGCGCGCCGGGGCCACGACCGCTCTGGTGGGGCTGAACGGCGCCGGCAAGAGCACCCTGGTCAAGCTCCTCTGCCGCTTCTACGACCCCGAGCGCGGCAGCATCCGGTGGGACGGGGTCGACCTGCGCGAGTTCGATCCGGCGGAGCTGCGCGAGCGGCTGGGGGCGGTGTTCCAGGACTTCATGCCGTACGACCTCAGCGCGGCGGAGAACATCGCGTTGGGTGACCTGGGCGCGCGCGAGGACCCGGAGCGGCTGCGAACCGCCGCCCGGCATGCGGGCATCGACGACACGTTGACCGCGCTGCCCCGCGGCTACGACACCCTGCTGACCCGGATCTTCTTCGACGGCCCGGACCGGGACGACCCGCAGGCCGGGGTGGTGCTCTCCGGCGGTCAGTGGCAACGGGTGGCGCTTGCCCGGGGGTTCCTGCGGGCCGAGCGGGACCTGCTGATTCTGGACGAGCCCAGCTCCGGCCTGGACGCCGAGGCCGAGCACGACCTGCACCGCCGGTTGGGTGAGCTGCGCCGGGGTCGGACCAGTCTGCTCATCTCGCACCGGCTCAACGCGGTGCGCGACGCGGACACGATCGTGGTGCTCGCCGACGGTCGGGTCGTCGAGCGGGGTGACCACCGGGAGCTGCTCGCCGCCGCAGGCCGGTACGCCCGGTTGTTCGGCCTGCAGGCCCGCGGTTACCGGGAGGACGCCCCGGCACCCGTCTGACCGGCCAGGTCACCGCTCGCCTCGGTGGCGGCGAGTTCGGCGGCGTAGAGCCGGACGAGTTCGCCGATGTGGAACCGGCCCGGTCCGGCCGGCTCGGCGAGCTGCGCGGCGACCAGCCGGTCCAGTGCCCGCGCCGCGTCCTCGGGCGGAGCCCCGCTCAGCATGGCGGCCAGTTCGGCGGTGACCGGCCCGGGGTGGGCTCGGCCGAGCCGGAGGAAGACCGGCGCGGCCGACCCGAGCCGGTGGTAGCTGGCGCTGAGCCGGGGCCCGAGACCGGTCTCGGCGAGCCGGTACCGCTCGTCGCGCAGCAACAGCGCCAACCGCGTCAGCGACCAGTGCGGTCCCTCGGTCAGCCGGCCGGCCGCGGTGCGCAATGCGAGCGGCAGCCGCTCGCAGAGGTTGACCACCGCCGAGGCCGCCTCCGGCTCCGCGTCCACCGTCCGATCTCCGGCGGTGGCCCGCAGCATCGCCAGCGCGTCGGCGGCGGGAAGCGGGTCGAGCCGCAGGCCGGGGGCGTCGCCGGTGGTGACCGGGTTGCGGCTGGTGACCAGCAGCGCGCACCCGCCGCGGACCGGCAGCAGGCCGTCGACCTGGGCGGCGTCGGCGGCGTTGTCGAGCACCAGCAGCACCCGTCGGTCGAACAGCAGGGACCGGACCCGGGCGCGCGCCTCGGCGACGCTGGTCGGCTCAGGTTCGTCGGCGCCCGGGTACAGGGCCCGGAGCACCCGGGTGGCGACCTGCAACGGCAGGGGTGGGGCGTCCGCGACCGACCCGCCGAGATCGAGGTGGAGCTGGCCGTCCGGGAAGGCGTCCAGCGCCGCCGCTGCGGCACGCAGCGCCAGTGCCGACTTGCCGGTGCCCGCCATGCCGTAGACGGCCACGGTGACCGGTTGCCGCCGGGCGTCGGCCAGCGCCTGGCACAGCCGGGCCAGCTCTGCCCGGCGGCCGACGAACGACGCGGCGGGGCAGGGCAGCTCGTGCGGCACCCGCGACGCGACGGCGCGATGCCGGGGCGGTGTGCCGCCTGGCCGCCGGGTCGGGACCGCCGTCCGGCGCTCCTGGCGGCGCACCGAGCGGTACAGCTCGGTCAGCTCGGGCCCGGGAGCCACGCCCAGTTCGCCGTCGAGTGCCCGGCAGGCCGCCTGGTAGGTCTGCACCACGCCGGCATGGTCGCCGGCGCGATGCAGCGCGGTCATCAGCAGCGCCCACGCCGGTTCGCGCAGCGGGTGCTCCGCGAGGTGCTGGCGCAGCAGGGTCAGCAGCTCCGGTGTGCCCCGGTCGCCCAGGTCGAGGCGGCAGGCCGCGTACGTCTCCCGGGCGCCGGCGCGCCGCTCCCGCAGCCGGTCGAAGGCGGCCGCGGTCGCCGGCCCGTACGCCGGGGGTGGTTCGGTCGGTGACCAGAGCGCGAGCGCGCGGCTCAGCAGGGTGGTGGCCAGTTCGTGTTCGCCGCTGATGCGGGCAGCGTGGCCGTCGGTGGCGAGTCGTTCGAACTCGGTGGCGTCCAGTTCACCCGGTTCGACGCGGAGCAGGTACCCACCGTGCTCGGCGGGCAGTCGGGGCAGTTCGTCGGGGGAGTCGAGCAGGTGGCGTAGCTGGCTGGCGTGGCTGCGCAGGTTGGCCACGGCCGAGGCCGGGGGTCGTCTGCCCCACAGCTCCTCGCGCAGCCGGTCGACCGGGACCGCCAGGCCGGCCTGGAGCAGGAGGGTGACCAGAAAGGCTGTGGGCCGGCCGGCCGGCACCCGCAGGGTCTGCCCGTCGCGACGCACCCGGACCGGACCGAGGATCTCGAATGACAGCCCCACCGCGTCCTCCGTCAGGTGCCCCCACGCGGACCGGGCAGGCCGGCCCACCACCGTCAGAAAGTTATGCTAGTCGATTGAATGCCGCCTCAGACGATTTAGCTGAACGTTGACTCAGGTGTTTCCCCGGCAGCGGCGCCGGTACATTGCCATGCAGAGGGCTGCATGAACTTGCAGTCGTGAGTCGTCCTTGTTAATCTTTCCTGCATAGTCATGCGGAGGTGAGTATGGGGATCCGAGTCGCGGTCGCCGGTGCGAGCGGCTACGCCGGGGGTGAGTTGCTGCGCCTGGTCGCCGGGCACCCGGAGTTCGACCTGGTCGCCGCCACCGCGCACAGCCAGGCCGGTCACCGCCTCGACGTGGTGCACCCGCAGCTCACCGGGCTCGACCTGGTGCTCGGTCAGACCGACCCGGCGACGCTCGCCGACGCGGACCTGGTCTTCCTGGCCCTGCCGCACGGCGAGTCGGCGGCCCTCGCGTCCCAGTTGCCGACCGAGGTGCGCATCGTCGACCTGGGCGCGGACCACCGGCTCGCCGACCCGTACGCCTGGGCGCAGTACTACGGCGGCACGCACGCCGGGCAGTGGACCTATGGCCTGCCCGAGCTGCCCGGTCAGCGGGAGCTGATCGCCGGCTCCACCCGGGTGGCGAACACCGGCTGCTACGCCGCGGCGATCACCCTGGCGCTCGCGCCGCTGATCGCCGATGGTGCGGCCAGCCCCGCCGACGTGGTGGTCGTGGCCGCCTCCGGCACCTCCGGCGCGGGTCGGGCGGCGAAGCCGCATCTGCTGGCCAGCGAGGTGCTGGGCGACCTGTCGCCGTATCGGGTGGGCACCCACCAGCACGTGCCGGAGATCAAGCAGGCATCAGGCGCGACCGGCCTGTCGTTCACGCCCGTCCTGGCGCCGATGCCGCGCGGCATCCTGGCCACGGTCACCGCGGTGCCGGCGCGCGGTGTCGACCCGCAGCAGGTGCTGGCGCAGGCGTACGCCGACGCGCCGTTCGTGCACGTGCTGCCGGAGGGCCGCTGGCCGCACACGGCTGCCACGCTGGGCTCCAACTCGTGTCACCTGCAGGCCACCGTCGACGTCGACTCGGGCCGCTTGATCGTGCTCAGCGCGCTGGACAACCTGGGCAAGGGCGCGGCCGGTCAGGCAGTGCAGAACGCCAACCTCATGCTTGGCCTGCCGGAGACGACGGGCCTGTCGATCTGGGGAGTCAGCCCATGAGTGTCACCACCCCTCGGGGGTTCCGCGCGGCCGGAGTGGCCGCGGGCCTCAAGACCAGTGGTGGTGCGGACGTCGCGCTCGTGGTCAACGACGGCCCGGACGCCGGTGTCGCCGGTGTCTTCACCACCAACCGGGTCAAGGCCGCGCCGGTGCTCTGGAGCCAGCAGGTCGTGCAGGGCGGTGTGGTCCGCGCGGTGGTGCTCAACTCCGGTGGCGCCAACGCCTGCACCGGCCCGGCTGGCTTCCAGGACACCCACGCCACGGCCGAGCACACCGCCGCCGCGCTGACCTCGGTCAGCCCACGATTGATCCTCGGCGCCGGTGAGGTGGCGGTCTGCTCCACCGGGTTGATCGGTGAGCGGCTGCCGATGCCGAAACTGCTGCCCGGTGTCCGCTCGGCGATCCGGCGGTTGTCCCGCGACGGCGGCGTGGCCGCCGCCGAGGCGATCATGACCACGGACACCCGGTCGAAGACCACAGTGGCCCGGGGCAGCGGGTGGACGGTCGGCGGCATGGCCAAGGGCGCCGGAATGCTCGCGCCGGGAATGGCCACCATGCTCTGCGTGCTGACCACTGACGCGGTGGCCGGGCCGGCGGCGCTGGACGACGCGCTGCGCGCGGCGACCCGGGTCACCTTCGACCGGGTCGACTCCGACGGCTGCATGTCCACCAACGACACCGTGTTGCTGCTGGCCAGCGGTGCGAGCGGCATCGAGCCGACTCCGGCCGAGCTGGCCGCCGCCGTCACCGCGGCCTGTCACGACCTGGCCCAGCAGTTGGTAGCCGACGCCGAGGGGGCGACCAAGCAGATCGCCATCGACGTGGTGGGCGCCGCCGACGAGGACGACGCGGTCGAGGTGGGCCGTTCGGTGGCCCGCAACAACCTGGTCAAGACCGCGCTGTTCGGCAACGACCCCAACTGGGGTCGGATCCTCGCCGCCGTCGGCACCACCGCCGCCGCGTTCGAGCCGGACGAGGTGGACGTGGCGGTCAACGGCGTGTGGGTGTGCCGGGGCGGCGCCGCCGCCGAGGACCGCTCGAAGGTCGACCTCACCGGGCGGGACGTGACGATCCGGATCGACCTGCACGCCGGCACGTCGGCCGCGACGATCTGGACCAACGACCTCTCCCACGCGTACGTGCACGAGAACTCGGCCTACTCGACATGAGTCTCAGCAGCGACCTGACTCGCGCCCAGGTCAAGGCGGAGACGCTGATCGAGGCGCTGCCCTGGTTGGCACGCTTCTCCGGCTCCACGGTCGTGGTCAAGTACGGCGGCAACGCGATGACCGATCCCGAGTTGCAGCGGGCGTTCGCGGCCGACATGGTCTTTCTGCGCTACGCGGGCCTGAAGCCAGTGGTGGTGCACGGCGGCGGTCCGCAGATCTCCGCCATGCTGGGCCGGCTCGGCATCGCCAGCGAGTTTCGGGGTGGCCTGCGGGTGACCACGGCCGAGGCGATGGACGTCGTCCGGATGGTGCTGGTCGGGCAGGTCGGCCGCGAACTGGTCGGGCTGATCAACTCGCACGGCCCGTACGCCGTGGGCCTGTCCGGCGAGGACGCCCGGTTGTTCACCGCGGTGCGCCGCCCGGCGTACGTGGACGGGTTGCCGGTCGACGTCGGCCAGGTCGGTGACGTCGAGTCGGTCGACGTGTCCGCGGTGACCGATCTGATCGAGGCCGGTCGGATCCCGGTGATCTCCACTGTGGCGCCGGACGTGGACGGGGTGCTGCACAACCTCAACGCGGACACCGCCGCCGCCGCGCTCGCGATCGCGTTGCGGGCCCGCAAGCTGGTCGTGCTCACCGACGTGGCCGGCCTGTACGCGGACTGGCCGGACACGACCAGCCTGGTCTCCGAGATCGCCGCGGACGACCTGGCGAAGCTGCTGCCCAGTCTGGAGTCGGGGATGGTGCCGAAGATGGAGGCCTGCCTGCGCGCGGTGCGTGGGGGAGTGCCGGCCGCGCACGTCGTCGACGGTCGGGTGGCGCACTCGACGTTGCTTGAGGTTTTCACCTCGGAAGGGTTCGGAACGATGGTGGTGCCGGGAGACGGGATGGTCGCGTCGTGAGCACGTTGGCGCAGCGCTGGAAGCAGTCCATGATGGACAACTACGGCACGCCGCCGCTGGCGCTGGTCTCCGGTGCCGGTGCCGTGGTGGTCGACGACGCCGGCCGCGAATACCTGGACCTGGTCGGTGGCATCGCGGTGAACGCCCTCGGTCACGCCCACCCGGCCGTGGTGGCGGCGGTGTCGAAGCAGGTCGCGACCCTCGGGCACGTTTCCAACCTCTTCGTCGCGGAGCCGCCGGTGGCCCTGGCCGAGCTGCTGTTGGCGCTCGCCGGCCGGCCCGGTCGGGTCTTCTTCTCCAACTCGGGCGCGGAGGCCAACGAGGCGGCGTTCAAGCTCTCCCGGCGTACCGGCCGCACGCACGTGGTGGCCACCGGGGGCGGCTTCCACGGCCGCACCATGGGCGCGCTCGCGCTGACCGGTCAGCCGGCCAAGGCCGATCCGTTCCGGCCGCTGCCCGGCGAGGTGACCCACGTCGACTACGGCGACGTCGCCGCCCTGGAGGCGGCCGTCTCCGACGCCACCGCGATGCTGATCCTGGAGCCGATCCAGGGTGAGAACGGTGTGGTCGTCCCGCCGGCCGGTTACCTGGCCGCGGCCCGGCGGATCACCGCGCGGCACGGCGCGTTGCTGGTCCTCGACGAGGTGCAGACCGGCATGGGCCGCACCGGGCACTGGTTCAGGCATCAGGCCGAGGGCGTGGAGCCGGACGTGGTCACCCTGGCCAAGGGTCTGGGTGGCGGTCTGCCCATCGGTGCCACGCTGGCCTTCGGCCCGGCCGCCGACCTGCTCACCCCCGGCTCGCACGGCACCACCTTCGGCGGCAACCCGGTCAGCTGCGCGGCGGCGCTCGCCGTGGTGGCGACCATCGCCAACGAGGGCCTGCTCGACAACGTCAAGCGGGTCGGCGAGCGGCTGCGCCGCGGCATCGAGTCGCTGGGCCACCCGCTTATCGCCGGCGTACGCGGCGAGGGGCTGCTGCTCGGTGTGGCGCTCACCGCGCCGGTGGCGGCGGTGCTGGCCGAGGCCCTGCGGGAGGCCGGCTTCCTGGTCAACCCGGTGCAGCCGACAGTGCTCCGGTTGGCCCCGCCACTGATCCTCACCGCCGCGCAGGTGGACACCTTCCTCGCCGCGCTGCCCGCCGCACTGGACGCGACGACCCCGGCGGCCGCCGGCACGGCGGGCGAACCCTCCACGCTGACCACCACGACGGGGACGACTCGATGACCCGGCACTTCCTGCGCGACGACGACCTCTCGCCCGCCGAGCAGTCCACGGTCCTCGACCTGGCGGCGCGGATGAAGGCGGACCGGTTCGGCCACCGACCGCTGGTCGGCCCCCGCTCGGTGGCGGTGCTCTTCGACAAGCAGAGCCTGCGGACCAGGATCTCGTTCGACGCCGGCATCGCCGAACTGGGTGGGCACCCGCTGGTCGTGGACACGCAGGTCACCCACTTCGGCCGGGGCGAGGCCCTCGCCGACGCGGGGCGGGTGCTGTCCCGCTACGTCGCGGCGATCGTGCTGCGCACCCACGGCGACGACCGGATCGCCGAGGTCGCGGCGGGCGCCAGCGTGCCGGTTGTCAACGCGCTCACCGACGGCTTCCACCCGTGCCAACTGCTGGCCGACCTGCTCACCATCCGGGAGCGGTGTGGCGGCACGGCCGGCCGCACCCTGACCTACGTGGGGGACAGCGCGAACAACATGGCGCAGTCGTACCTGCTGGCCGGGGCGATGGCCGGCATGCACGTCCGGGTCGCCGGGCCGGCCGGGTTCGCGCCCGACCCGGGCGTGGTGGACGCGGCGGCCCGGATCGCCGCCGAGACCGGCGGGTCGGTGCGGGTGCTGACCGACCCGGCCCAGGCGGTACGCGACGCCGACGTGCTCGCCACCGACACCTGGACCTCGATGGGGCAGGAGTCCGACGGGCTGGACCGGATCACGCCGTTCCTGCCGTACCAGGTCAACAAGGAGCTGCTCGGCCAGGCCGCACCGGACGCGATCGTGCTGCACTGCCTGCCGGCGCACCGCGGTGAGGAGATCACCGACGAGGTGCTCGACGGCCCGCAGAGCGCGGTCTTCGACCAGGCGGAGAACCGCCTGCACGTGCAGAAGGCGCTGCTCACCTTCCTGCTGGACACCGCGACGGGGGAGTCCCGATGACCGCACCGTTGACCCGCGCGGCCCGGCACGCCCGGATCGTGGAGCTGATCCGCGACAAGGCGATCCGGTCGCAGACCGAGCTGGCCGACCTGCTCGCCTCCGACGGCGTCGGCGTCACCCAGGCCACCCTCTCGCGCGACCTGGAGGAGCTGGGCGCGGTCAAGGTGCGCGGCGGCGACGGCCCGGCCGTCTACCTGATCCCCGAGGACGGCAAACGGCCGTTGCGCGACGCCGAGGCCGCGCCGGCCCGGCTGATGCGGCTGCTGCACGAGCTGCTCAACGGCGTCGACTCCAGCGGCAACATCGCCGTGCTGCGTACCCCGCCGGGCGCAGCCCAGTACCTGGCCAGCGCGTTGGACCGAGCGGGCCTGCCCGAGATCGTCGGCACCATCGCCGGCGACGACACCATCCTCGTCGTGGCCCGCGAGGCCGTCGGTGGGGCCGCGCTCGGCGAGAAGCTCGCCGGCTGGGCCCGACGGGAAGACAACGCCGAAGGGAACACCGCATCATGACCGAGCGGGTCGTGCTCGCGTACTCCGGAGGGTTGGACACCTCCGTCGCCATTCCGTACCTGGCCGAGCAGACCGGTGCCGAGGTGATCGCGGTCGCGGTCGACGTCGGTCAGGGCGGCGAGGACCTCGACGCGATCCGACAGCGTGCCCTGGACTGCGGCGCCGCCGAGTCGGAGGTGGTCGACGCGCGCGACGAGTTCGCCGCCGACTACTGCCTGCCGGCCATCCGGGCCAACGCCCTCTACATGGACCGCTACCCGCTGGTGTCGGCGCTGTCCCGGCCGCTGATCGTGAAGCACCTGGTGGCGGCGGCGCGCAAGCACGGCGGCACGATCGTGTCGCACGGCTGCACCGGCAAGGGCAACGACCAGGTCCGGTTCGAGGTGGGCCTGAACGCGCTCGCCCCCGACCTGAAGATCATCGCGCCGGCCCGGGACTTCGCCTGGACCCGGGACAAGGCGATCGCCTTCGCCGAGGAGAAGGGGCTGCCGATCGACGTGTCGGCCAAGTCCCCCTACTCCATCGACCAGAACCTGTGGGGTCGGGCGGTGGAGACCGGGTTCCTGGAGGACATCTGGAACGCCCCCGTCGAGGACCTCTACTCGTACACTGCCGACCCGGCGTCGGACCGCGACGCCGACGAGGTCGTGATCACCTTCGACGGCGGGGTGCCGGTGGCGATCGACGGTGAGACGGTCACCCCGTACCAGGCGATCCTGGAGCTGAACCGGCGTGCCGGCGCCCAGGGCGTCGGCCGGCTCGACATGGTCGAGGACCGCCTGGTCGGAATCAAGAGCCGCGAGGTGTACGAGGCACCCGGCGCGATCGCGCTGATCACCGCCCACCAGGAGCTGGAGGCGGTGACCGTGGAACGCGACCTGGCCCGTTTCAAGCGGAGCGTCGACCAGCGCTGGGGCGAGCTGGTCTACGACGGCCTGTGGTTCTCGCCGCTGAAGGACTCGCTGGACGCGTTCATCGACGACGCACAGCGGCACGTGAGCGGTGAGGTGCGGATGACCCTGCACGGCGGCCGGGCCACCGTGACGGGTCGGCGCTCCGAGGCGAGCCTCTACGACTTCGGGATGGCCACCTACGACACCGGCGACACCTTCGACCAGTCCCTGGCCAAGGGCTTCGTGCAGTTGTGGGGCCTGCCGAGTCGGATGGCCGCCGCTCGGGACGCCCGGCTGGGCGGTGGCGGACAGTGACACGTGCGAGCGCGCGGAGTGAGAGAGCGCGGCGAGTGAGCCCCGCAGTCGCGAGCGAAAGGCAGGCAGAGCAATGATGGGCGACGTGGACGACAAGAGCCTGACCGAGAACAGTGCCGCCACCAACCGGACGAGCCTGTGGGGTGGCCGGTTCGCTGGCGGCCCCGCCGAGGCGCTCGCCCGACTGTCGGTGAGCGTGCAGTTCGACTGGCGCCTGGCCCCGTACGACATCGCTGGTTCCCGGGCGCACGCCCGGGTCCTGGCCGGCGCCGGCCTGCTCGACCCGGAGGAGCTGGGCCGCATGCTGGCCGCGTTGGACGACCTGGAGGCCGCCTGCGCCTCCGGGGCGTTCCGCCCCACCATCGAGGACGAGGACGTGCACACCGCGCTGGAGCGCGGCCTGCTGGAGCGCCTCGGCAGCCTCGGCGGCAAGCTGCGCGCCGGCCGGTCCCGCAACGACCAGGTCGCCACGGACCTGCGGCTCTACCTGCGGGACCACGCCCGGGGTGTGGCCAGCCGCCTCGTCGAGCTGGCCGAGGCGCTGGTCGAGCAGGCCGAGCGGCACATCGACACCGCCGCGCCCGGCATGACCCACCTCCAGCACGCCCAGCCGGTCACGTTCGGGCACTGGTTGCTCGCCCACGTGCAGCCGCTGCTGCGTGACCTGGAGCGTCTGCGTGACTGGGACCACCGGGCGGCGGTCAGCCCGCTCGGCGCGGGCGCGCTGGCCGGCTCCGGCCTGCCGCTGGACCCGGTCGCCGTGGCCAAGGAGCTGGGCTTCCGCACGTCGTTCGCCAACTCGATGGACGCGGTCGCCGACCGGGACTTCGTCGCCGAGTTTCTCTTCACCACAGCCATGATCGGGGTGCACCTGTCCCGGCTCGGCGAGGAGGTGGTGCTCTGGACGTCGCACGAGTTCGGTTGGGTGGAGCTGGACGACTCGTTCGCCACCGGCTCGTCGATCATGCCGCAGAAGAAGAACGCGGACATCGCGGAGCTGGCGCGCGGCAAGTCCGGGCGCCTCGTCGGTGGCCTGGTGACAGTGCTCACCATGCTCAAGGGCCTGCCGATGACCTACGACCGGGACATGCAGGAGGACAAGGAGCCGGCCTTCGACGCCGTCGACACCCTGGAGCTGCTGCTGCCGGCCCTGGCGGGAATGATCTCCACGATGACGGTCCGGGTGGACCGCCTCGTCGCCGCCGCCCCGGTCGGCTTCTCCCTCGCGACCGAGGTCGCCGACTGGCTGGTCCGGCGCAACGTGCCGTTCCGGGACGCGCACGAGATCACCGGCCGGCTGGTGGCGCTCTGCGCGGCCCGCGAGTGCGAGCTGAACGACGTCTCGGACGAGGACCTGGCCGCGATCAGCGAGCACCTCGACCCGTCGGTGCGCGACGTGCTCTCGGTCCGTTCGGCCCTCGCGGCCCGCACCACCCCCGGTTCCACCGGTCCCGGCCCGGTCGCCGACCAGCTCGCCGACGCGGCCGACCGGCTGGCCGGCTGGCGGGAGTGGGCCACCGAACGGGTCGTTCCGCGCTGACCTCGTCGCGGCGTCGGCGGGTTCCGCCGGCGCCGCGGCCGGTTCAGGCCGTCGGGCGCTCCCGCTTGGGGAGCTTGGCAACCACCATGTCGTACGACGCGTCGACCGCCTCGGTCAGCTCGTCGGCGTCGATCCCGCCGTTGAGCCGCAGCGTGTTCCACCCGGACCGACCGATGTAGGCCATCACCCGCGCGTCGTCGGGGTGCCGGTGCAGCCACTCGTCGGCGACCTCCCGGGTCGGCCCGCACTTGATGCCGACCGTCGGCTCGCCGCCACCGTTGCCGAGGAACGCGAAGATCCGGCCGCCCACCTTCACCACCTCGTCGCCCTCCCACGGCTGGTCCAGCCACGCCCCCGGCTTGGCCAGGCAGTACGCCAGCATGTCCGCGCGCTCCATGGGTGCCTCCTCGTCGTGCGCACAGTCTGCCCGTCCCGCCGCCCGCAGGCACGCGGCGTGCCGGTTTGCGCGTCTGGTCGCGGCTGCGGTGCGCGCCGGGTCGCGGGCTGCTTGTGCGGGGCGCGGTCGCGGGGTGCGCGGTCAGCGGGTCTGCTCGGCTGAGCGGGCGGCGACCCGCTCGTAGCGCTGCCGGGCCGCCTGTGCGCTGCCCAGCCCCAGCCCGTACGCGATGGCCTGCCAGGTCAGCCCCCGGTCGCGGGCCAGCGTCATCAGCCCGGCCTCCAGCGCGTCCAGCTCGGCGCGGACGTGCGGCAGCAGGGTCAGCGCGGCGGTCAGGTCGGCGGCGTCGACCGGCTCCTCCGTCGGCTCCCGCTCGGCCCCGCCGGCGGCCAGCGCGGTGACCAGGGCGACCGCCTCCCACGGGTCCAGCACGTACGGGTGTGCCCAGCGCGACCGCTGTGCGTCGGTGCCGGCGTGCCGGTCGCTGATCCGCTGGAGTGCCTCGTGGGTGCGATGGGCGCGGGCGTGGGCCGGGTGCGGCGCGGTGAACGGGTCGTTCGTCGTCATGTCCCGAGCACACACCCTCAACACAACATTGTCAACAGAACGTTGAAACCGTGAGCGGTTGTGCATGGCGATCGCCGCCCGGCTGGGTACCGTCGAGCCATGGACCTGTTGCCCGGTGACCACGCCACCGACATGCCCGGTGACCACGCCACCGACGCCGACCTGGCGGCACTGGCCGACCTGCTCGCCGGCCCGCTGCTGCCGGCCGCCCGCGGGCTGTTGGGCTGCGAGCTGCACGCGGGAGGCGTCACCGTCCGGATCACCGAGGTCGAGGCGTACGCGGGCATGGCCGGGGACCAGGCCTCGCACGCCCACCGGGGGCGCACCCCACGCAACGCGGTGATGTTCGGCCCGGCCGGGCACGCGTACGTCTACTTCACCTACGGGATGCACTGGTGCATGAACGTGGTGACCGGTGTCGAGGGGGAGGCTTCCGCCGTGCTGCTGCGCGCCGGGGAGGTGGTCGACGGCCTGGCCACGGCTCGCGAGCGCCGGCCGGCCGTACGCCGGGACGTGGACCTCGCCCGTGGGCCGGCCCGGCTCTGCGCCACGCTCGGCATCGACCGCTCCGCGTACGGCGGGTATCTGCTGGGCGATGGACCGGTCCGGTTGCGCCCGCCGACGCGGCCGGTGCCGCCGGAGACGGTGGTCGCCGGTCCGCGGGTCGGCGTGACCGGCGCGCACGACCTGCCGTGGCGGTTCTGGCTCGACGGCGACCCGACGGTCAGCGCGTACCGGCGACACGTGCCCCGCAGCCGGCGCTGATCCCCGGGCGTGTGTCCCACGAACGTGTCGGGGGGTGTGGCCATAATCACCGCACCTGCTCACCGACGGTTCGGAGGACGTCATGGCAACACTGCTCGCGATCGGCACGGCCAAGGGACTGTTTCTCGCCACCAGCACCGACGACCGGCGCAGTTGGGAGATCACCGGCCCACACTTCCCGATGACCGGTGTCTATTCGGTCGCGGTCGACACCCGTCGCTCCACCCCGCGCCTGCTCGCCGGGGTGACCAGCTCGCACTTCGGGCCCAGCGTCGCCACCAGCGACGACCTCGGCGCCTCCTGGGACGAGCCCGACGAGGCGCCGGTCGCGTTCCCGGCCGACACCGGCGTCTCCCTCGGGCGGGTCTGGCAGCTGATGCCGGCCGGTTCCGACCAGCCGGACGTGGTCTGGGCCGGCACCGAGCCGTCCGCGCTGTTCCGGTCCACCGATGGTGGCCGCAGCTTCGAGCTGGTCCGCTCCCTCTGGGACCACCCGCACCGCCCCCAGTGGGAGGCCGGCTTCGGTGGCCAGGCCGTGCACACCGTGCTGCCCCATCCGCGTGACCCGGCCCGGCTGCTGGTCGCGATGTCCACCGGCGGGGTCTACCGCTCGGAGGACGCCGGGGCGAGCTGGGCCCCGGGCAACACCGGCATCCGTGCCTACTTCATGCCCGACGAGTGGCCGGAGTTCGGCCAGTGCGTGCACAAGGTCGCCCGGGACGCCGGCAACCCCGAGCGGCTCTACGCGCAGAACCACCACGGTGTCTACCGCTCCGACGACGACGGCCGCACCTGGTCCTCGATCGCCGACGGGCTGCCCAGCGACTTCGGCTTCCCGATGGTGGCCCACCCGGGGCGGGGCGGCATGGTGTGGACCTTCCCGTTGGTGGCCGACAGCGAGCGGTTCCCCACCGACCACCGCTGCCGGGTGTTCCGTTCCGCAGACGCGGGCGGCAAGTGGGAGCCGCTGTCGGTGGGGCTGCCCGAGGGGCCGTTCTATCCGGCGGTGCTGCGCGACGCGATGTGCGCCGACGAGGCCACCCCGGGTGGGGTCTACTTCGGCACCCGCTCCGGCGAGGTCTACGCCAGCCGCGACGAGGGTGACTCCTGGTCCATGGTGGCCGCGCACCTGCCCGACGTGCTCTGCGTTCGCGCCGCGGCGGTCTGAGATGGTCACCGTGCTGCTGCCCGGCCCGCTGCGCGGCGAGGCCGGTGGTGCCAGTCGGCTGAGCGTCACCGCCGCCGGGACGCTACGGGCGGTCCTCGACGAGGTGGCCGCCCATCATCCGCGGCTGTCCCGGCGCATCCGTGACGAGCGCGGCGAGCTGCGCCGTTACGTCAACGTCTTCGTCGACGGCGAGGATTGCCGGCACTCCGGCGGTCTGGCCACCCCGGTCGGCGACGAGGCCGAGGTGCAGGTGTTGCCGTCGGTGGCGGGCGGCTGAGGTCACGGGCGGCTGAGGTCGCGGCCGCTCGACGCCCGCGAGACCTGACCACCCAGCAGGCCGCCGCCAGCGACGTCACGGCTGCCTTGAGCCCGGCGGCGAAGCCCAGTTCGGTCCCGTCTGTCCGCTGTTGGAGGTGACCCGCGCCACCCCGAGACGTGCCGCCTTCGGAATAGTTGCGTCGTCAAATAAGTTGAGAGCTGCGTCCGGGCACCACGAATGACCCGGTTCTACACGCAGGGAGCTGGTCATGCAGTTCGGAGTCTTCACCGTCGGTGACGTCACGGTCGACCCGACCACCGGTCGGGAGCCGACCGAGCATGAGCGGATCAAGGCGATGGTCGCCATCGCGCTCAAGGCCGAAGAGGTCGGCCTGGACGTCTTCGCCACGGGCGAGCACCACAACCCGCCGTTCGTGCCCTCCTCGCCGACCACCATGCTCGGCTACATCGCGGCGCGCACCGAGCGGCTGCTGCTGTCCACCGCGACCACGCTGATCACCACCAACGACCCGGTGAAGATCGCCGAGGACTACGCGATGCTCCAGCACCTCTCCGGCGGCCGGGTGGACCTGATGATGGGCCGCGGCAACACCGGCCCGGTCTACCCGTGGTTCGGCAAGGACATCCGCGCCGGCATCCCGCTCGCGATCGAGAACTACGACCTGCTGCACCGGCTGTGGCGCGAGGACGTGGTCGACTGGAAGGGCAAGTACCGCACCCCCCTGCAGTCGTTCACCTCGACGCCGCGCCCGCTCGACGGCGTGCCCCCGTTCGTCTGGCACGGCTCGATCCGCAGCCCGGAGATCGCCGAGCAGGCCGCGTACTACGGCGACGGTTTCTTCGCCAACCACATCTTCTGGCCCAAGGAGCACACCCAGCGGATGATCGCGCTCTACCGCCAGCGGTACGCGCACTACGGCCACGGCTCCGCCGACCAGGCGATCGTCGGTCTCGGTGGGCAGGTGTTCATGCGGCGCAACTCGCAGGACGCGGTCCGGGAGTTCCGTCCGTACTTCGACAACGCCCCGGTCTACGGGCACGGGCCGTCGCTGGAGGAGTTCACCCGGGAGACCCCGCTGACCGTGGGCAGCCCGCAGCAGGTCATCGACCGCACGCTCGGCTTCCGGGAGTACGTCGGCGACTACCAGCGGCAGCTCTTCCTGATGGACCACGCCGGGCTGCCCCTGAAGACCGTGCTGGAGCAGCTCGACCTGCTCGGCGAGGAGGTGGTGCCGGTGCTGCGTAAGGAGTTCGCGGCGCTGCGTCCGGCGCACGTGCCGGAGGCTCCCACCCACGCCGCGATGGTCGCCGCCGCCGGTGGCGCCAAGGACAGCACCGTGCACGCCGTCGACGACGTGACGGGCAAGGCGCCGGAGGGGGCGACCCGATGACCCGCCGCACCCTGGCCGTCGTCTCGGCGGGGCTGAGTCAGCCCTCGTCGACCCGGCTGCTCGCCGACCAACTCGCCGCGGCCACCCGCGACGAGTTGGTCCGGCGCGGCTCCGAGGTGGAGCTGCACGTCGTCGACCTGCGGGAGTACGCCCACGACGTGGTGAACAACATGCTCACCGGGTTCCCGCCGGCGGCGCTGCGTGAGGTCATCGACGCGGTCACCGGGGCCGACGGGCTCATCGCCGTCACCCCGATCTTCAGCGCCTCCTACAACGGGCTGTTCAAGTCCTTCTTCGACGTGTTGGATTCGGGTTCGCTGGTCGACCGGCCGGTGCTGATCGGGGCGACCGGCGGCACCGCCCGGCACTCGCTGGCACTGGAACACGCCGTCCGCCCGATGTTCGCCTACCTCCGTTCGGTGGTGGTCCCGACCGCCGTCTTCGCCGCACCGGAGGACTGGTCCGACGGCACCGCCGACGGCGCGTTGCGCGGCCGGATCCGGCGTGCCGCCGGCGAGTTGGCCGACCAGATCGAGCGTCGACCGCCGGCCAGCGGCCCCGCCGACCCGTTCGCCCTCACCACCGACTTTCTACAGATGCTCGGTCGATCCGACGACACACCGGTCAGCTGACCGGGTAGGGGTGGGCGACCAGCACCGGGCAGTGCGCGTGCTGGATCGCCGCCTGACTGACCGAGCCGAGCAGCAGCCCGGCGAATCCGGCCCGGCCCCGGGTGCCCACGACCAGCAGCGACGCCGTGCCGCTGGCCTCGACGAGCCCCTGGGCCGCGCCGGCCGCGCGGACCGGATGCTCCCGCACCACCAGGTCGGGATGCTCGGCGCGAACGGCGGCGGAGGCGTCGGCGAGCAGCCGTACCGTGTCGGCCTGGTGCGCGGCCTGCGACTCCTCGACCTCCTCCGGCACCGTCCGCTCCTCGTCCGCCGGGCCGACGTGTACCAGCACCAGCGGCACGTCCCGCAGGGCGGCCTCGTCGGCGGCGTAGCCCGCGGCGAGCCGGGACGACTCCGACCCGTCGACGCCGACGAGCACCGGAGCGTCCACCGGGATCGGCTGTTCGTCCGGGCGGACCACCAGCACCGGGCAGTGCGCGTGCGCGGCCACCTGCGTGCCGACCGAGCCGAGCAGCAGCCCGGCGAACCCGCCCAGCCCTCGGCTGCCCACCACTACCAACTCGGCCTGGCGGGACTCCTCGATCAGGGTGATGCCGGGTCCACCGGCGACCTGGCGCACCTCGACGACCAGGCCGGGCCACCGGTCGGTCAGCTCGGCCGCCGTGCGCTCCAACATCTTCTGCGCCTCCTCGGAGGGCACCGGCACCCCGAGTTCGTACGGGTTGAGCGGCACGCCGTAGCCGAACGGATGCAGGTAGCCGTGCACCAGGCGCAGCGTCCGGGACCGGAGCAGGGCGGCGCGGGCGGCGTGCTCCGCGGCGACGAGGCTGGACGGCGATCCGTCCACGCCCACCACGACAGGTCGGTTCATCGGCACTCCCTGGGTCGGTCAGCCCATTGTCGGCGGTGCGCAGCCGTCACGGCGCCGAACGCGCCGGCACCGGCCGACCGAACGCGCCGGCCGGCCGGGTGACGTGACACCGGACGTGGGTCCGCGCCGGCCGAGGGGGAGTGGCCGGCGCGGACGGTACGAGGGGTCAGTCCTTGCGATCCTCGCGGCGGTGCCGAACGACGACCACCGGGCTGTGCGAGTGGTGCAGCACCGTGTGGCTCACCGAGCCGAGCAGCATGCCGGCCAGCGCGCCACGGCCGCGTGCACCGACCACGGTGAGCTGCGCCGTGGCCGACTCCTCCACCAGCATCCGCGCCGGTGCGCCGTACGCCACTCGGCGCCGCACCGGCACGTCGGGGTAGCGCTCGGACCAACCGGCGATCGCCTCGGCGAGCACCCGCTCCTCCTCGGCGATGAGCGCTTCCACGTCGTTCGCTATCGGCAGGAGGTCGCTCGGCGCCGCCGGGATGATCCAGGCGTGCACCGCCACCAGATCGGTGCCGCGCAACGAGGCTTCCTCGAAGGCGAACCCCAACGCCTGGGCGGAGAGGTCCGAGCCGTCGACCCCGACCAGGACCGGCCCGTCGGCGCGGGCCTCACCCTTGACGACCAGCACCGGGCAGTCGGCGCGGGCGGAGACCTGCACCGCCACCGAGCCGACCAGCAGCCC
The DNA here is from genome assembly GCF_018070425.1 of Micromonospora sp. C81. Lineage (NCBI taxonomy): Bacteria > Bacillati > Actinomycetota > Actinomycetes > Micromonosporales > Micromonosporaceae > Micromonospora > Micromonospora sp. C81. Next base: position 10,281 of record NZ_JAGPXS010000008.1, on the reverse strand, counting down.
GCCGAAGCCGCCCAGGCCCCGGCTGCCGAGCACCAGCAGCGCCGCGTCCCGGGCCTCGACCAGCAGCATCGGCGTGGGCGCGCCCTCGACGATCGCGCCGGTGACGGCGAGCTCCGGTGCGACCTTGCTGGCCTCGGTCACCGCCTCGGCGACCAACTGCTCCGCCTGGTGCCGGAACCCGGCGTTGACGGGAGCGCCCGGCGCCGGCTCCAACGACACGCCGTAGAGCGACCAGATGAACGCGTGCACCACCCGCAGCGGGCGGCCCCGCGTCGCGGCCTCCCGGGCGGCGACACGCACCGCCTCCAGCGCCGATGTCGAGCCGTCCACAGCCACCACCACGGGGGCACCGGATCTGTTGGTCATCACGTCCTCCTTAGTTCCGTCTTCATCCTCCTGCGGTGCGGGCCGGACGGTCAGGGGCGGAAGGTAAGGGACCGGGGGCCATTGGTCCCGTCGACCCGGTCGCTCGGTGGTGTCGGACGGCGACGGGTCAGCCGCAGCACCAACCCGGGCAGGGCGCTGACCACCGCGCAGGCCAGCAGCACGGTCGGTGCCAGGGGGTCGGTGCCGAGCAGGTCCCGCAGCGGGGCGAACAGCACCCCGCCGACCTGCAACAGTGCCGACACCGCGACCGCGACGAGGAGGCCGGGGTTGCCGCGCCGCGCGCCCGCTGGCCGGGGTGCCCGGACGGCCAGTGCCACGCCGAGCTGGGCCAGCCCGAGCACCACGAAGACCACCGACTGCCAGGGCAGGTCCCGGTCGGCGGCGACCACACCGGCACCGAGCACCACGGCGGCGATCAGCGCGCCGGTGATCAGGACGTCCCGGCCGAGCCCGGCGCCGAGCACCGACTCCTGTGGCGAGCGCGGCGCGCGCCGCAGGGTGCCGGGTTCGGCCGGCTCGGCGCCGAGCGCCACCCCGGGCACTCCGTGGGTCAGCAGGTTGATCCAGAGGATCTGGGCGGGCAACAGCGGTACGGCCAATCCGAACAGCGGGCCGATGAGCATCACCATGATCTCCGCCACGCCACCGGAGAGGGCGTAGCGCAGGAACCGGCGAATGTTGTCGTAGATGCGGCGGCCCTCACCGATGGCGGCCGCCACTGTGGACAGGTCGTCGTCGACGAGGACCAGGTCGGCGGCCTGCCGGGCGACCTCGGTGCCGCCACCCATCGCCACCCCGATGTCGGCGCGGCGCAGCGCCGGCGCGTCGTTGACTCCGTCGCCGGTCATCGCGACCACGTGACCGCGGGCCTGCAGGTCCGCGATGATGTCGAGCTTCTGTTCCGGCTGGGTCCGGGCGAAGACCCGGGTGTCCGGGTGCGCCGTCGAGTCGTCGTCGCCGCGGGCGAGAGGGTCACCGTCGTGCCACAGGCCGAGCTGGGAGCCGATCGCGGCGGCGGTGGCCGGGTGATCGCCGGTGATCAGCAGCAGCCGTACCCCGGCGGCGTCGAGGCTCTCGGCGATCTCGGGCGCGCCGGCGCGCAGCGGGTCACCGACGGCGACCAGCCCGAGCGGGCGCAGGCCGGTCGGCGCGGCGGGGTCCGGCGACGTGTCCGCCAGGGCGGCGGCGACGGCGAGCACCCGCAGGCCCTCCCCGGCGAGCCGGTGGGCGGTGCGGGTCAGCGCGGCGATCTCGTCGTCGGTGGCGTCGAGCAGGGACGCGGTGAGGACGCTCTCCGGGGCGCCCTTGCAGACCACGAGATAGCGCTGGTCGCAGGAGCGGTGCACCGTGACCATCCGCCGTTGGGCCTGGTCGAACGGGTGCTCGGCGACCCGTGGCCAGGCCGCGCGGGTGTCCTGCGGGTCGAGGCCGCACCGGGCCGCGAAGGCCACGAGCGCCGCTTCGAGAGGATCGCCCACGGCGCCCCAGTCGCGTCGTTCGTCGTCCGGGGGTGACAGGGCGGCGTCGTTGCAGAGCAGCCCGGCCCGCGCCAGCCGGCGGAGTTCCTCAGGTACGGCCACCGGCGCGCCATCCTGGTGCACGGCGCCGTGCGGGGCGTACCCGCTGCCGGTGACCTCGTACCGCTCCCCGTCGGTGGTGGCGACCTGCTGCACCGCCATGCGCCCCTCCGTGAGGGTGCCCGTCTTGTCGGAGGCGATCACGGTCACCGAGCCGAGTGTCTCCACCGCGTGCAGCCGACGCGGAATGGCGTGCGCGGCGGCCATCCGGCGCGCGCCCAGCGCCAGCGCCAGGGTCACCACCGCCGGCAGCGACTCGGGTACCGCCGCGACGACCAGGCTCACCGCCGTGATGGCCATGTCGACCAGCGGCCGACCGCTGATCACCCCGATCGCGAATACCAGCCCCGACAGCACGACCGCGACCAACCCGAGCGTGCGGCCCAGGGCGGAGAGGCGGCGCTGCAGGGGAGTGGCGCCAGGCCGAGTGCCCGCCACCAGGGCGCTGATCCGGCCCAATGCGCTCGCAGGCCCCGTCCGGAGCACGGTGCCGTCCGCGCGTCCGGTGGTGACCACCGTCCCGGCCAGCGCCTCCTGACCGACGGTCCGCCCCACCGGTACCGACTCACCACTCAACGCGGATTCATCCAGTTGCAGCCGGTTCGCCTCGACCAGCAGCAGGTCTGCCGGCACGATGTCGCCGGCCTCGACCCGGACGAGGTCGCCGTGGACCAGGTCGGCGGCGGGGACGGCCAGGTCCCGGCCGTCACGGACCACCCGGGCGGTGGGTGCGGCGAGCTGGCCCAGCGCCGCGATGGCGCGGTCCGCGCGGATCTCCTGCACCACCCCGATGATCGTGTTCACCAGCACGACCAGGACGATCACCGCGGTGTCCGGGTAGTCGCCGAGCACCGTGGTCACCACCGCGGCGGCGAGCAGCAGGGCGACCAGTGGGTCGGTGAGCTGGTGCAGCACCCGTACGGCCGCGTGCCGGCGCGGCGGTGGCGCCACCGCGTTGGGTCCGTTCACCCGCAATCGGGCGGCGGCCTCTGCCGCGTCGAGCCCGACCGCGACGGGCACATCGATCGTGCCCTCCAGCGTCCGGCCCGGACCGCCCGTATTCGCCACCAGTGACCTCCCCGTCCCGCGCGGCGCGACATCCGCACGCCGTCCGTCTCACCATCCCGCTGACTGATCACCCAGGGCAGAGGCCTTGCGCCCGAGGGGCTCGGGACCAAAGACCCGCGCCGGCCCTCCCGGCCCCCGGCTTGTACGGGAATACGTTTGTACGTACTATCAACCCATGACCACCATGGAGTCGCGGCTCGCCGCGCTGGAGACCCAGGTCGCCGCGTTGAACGAGCGCCTGGCGGCGGCGCCACCAGCGCCGCCCGCATCCGAGGGCACCTTCTGGGCACTCGACGGCCTCAAGCAGCGCCTGCCGCCCGAGGGCACCGGCGCCGTCCTCTACACCGGCACCGTCCGCGTGGCCGGGCAGCACTACGACTGGCAGTACGGCCGCACCGTCGACGACGTGCTCGCAGCCGACTGGACGGAGCTGGCCAGCACGCTCTCCGCGTTGGCCCACCCGGTGCGGCTGCGGCTGCTGCGCGAGATCCTCGACGGCCGGCAGAGCACCAGCGAGCTCGCCGAGATCGAGGAACTGGGCACCACCGGCCAACTCCACCACCACCTGCGCCAGATCACCGCCGCCGGCTGGCTGAGCAGCACCGGCCGGGGTCGGTGGGCCGTCCCCGCCGAACGCGTGGTGCCGCTGCTGACCATCCTCACCGCCGCCGGCCGATGACCCACGCCCGCAGCACCGACCGCCCGCACGACGAGCAGCAGGGAGAAGCACCATGCGCCGGACGACAGTGATCACCATCGTCGTCGCGCTGATCGCCGGCCTCGCCGGAATCGCGCTCATGCCCCGGGTGGCCCGCCTCGGCGCGCAGACCACCGGCGACGCCGACCTGGCCGGCGCCGCACGCGCGGCCGTACGCGACCCGTCGGGACACCGCGGGCTCGCCGTCGCACTGGTCGAGAACGGCCGGATCCGCACCGCCGGCCTGGGTGACCGGGACCGGACCGGCCAGCCCGTCGAGCCCGGCACCTCGTTCGAGATCGGCTCGGTCACCAAGGCGCTCACCGGCATGCTCCTCGCCGACCAGGCCGCCGCCGGGGTCGTCCGCCCCGACGACCCTCTCGGCGCCACCTGGCCCACGGTCACCGGCCCCGCCCGCGACGTGACGCTCGCCGAGTTGGCCAGCCACCGCGCCGGTCTGCCCCGGCTCGCCCCCGACGGCATCCTGGGCTGGGCACGCATCCTCTGGTCCAACGTGTCCGGCGGCAACCCGTACGCCGGGCAGGACACCGACGCCGTCCGCAGCGCCGCCGACCGGGTCACCCCCGACGACGACGATCGCGGGGAGGTCCACTACTCCAACCTCGGGCCGTCCGTGCTCGGTCACGCGCTCGCCGCGAAGGCCGGCGTCGCGTACGCCGATCTGCTGCGGGCGCGGCTGCTCCAACCGCTCGGCATGCACGCCACAGTGATCGCCACCCACGCCGACGACCTGCCGGCCGGTCGCGCCCACGGCGGCCGGGCCTCCGGCCGGCCCCTCGACACCTGGTCGGGAGTGGGGTACGCCCCGGCCGGCGTCGGCCCCTGGTCCACCGCCGAGGACCTGGGCCGGCTGGCCGCCGCGACCCTCGCCGGCACCGCACCCGGCGCCGACGCCACCACCGCCCGCTTCCGCGAAGACGAGAACACCCGCATCGGGTACGGCTGGTTCACCACCCGGCACGGCGACCACGAGGTGGTCTGGCACAACGGCGCGACCGGCGGGTTCCGGTCCTACATCGGCCTCGAACGGGCCACCGGCAGGGCGGTGGTGGTGCTCGGCAACACCGACAAGGCCGTCGAGCCGATCGGGCTGCGACTGCTCGGCGTACCGGAGAAGGAGGCGGGGGAGGCGGCACCGGTGGCTCCCGTCTGGATCGGCGCCGGTCTCGCTGTGGCGTTCACCTTCCTCGGCGGCCTGTCCCTGCTCGGCACCGCCCGCCGCCGCGAACTGGACCGGGTGACAGTGGTGGCCGCGGTGGTGTGGGCGTTCGCCTATCTCGGGTTGGCGCACCGGATGGGCGACTGGTCGGTGGTGCCGGTCTGGCTCTGGCCTCTCGGGGCCGGTCTGTCCGCGGCGGGAGCGACACTGGCCGTGACCCGGTGGTCCGCCCTGCCCGTGGTCGACGCGCGGGTGCCGTGGCGTCGCCTGCTGTCGGTGGCCAGCTCCCTGCTCGCCGCCGTGCTGGCGGTCGCCGCCGTGAGCGACTGAGCGAGCCGCGCGGGCCCGCCGTTGCGTACCCTCGGCCGATGACTTCTGATCTGCGGCTGCGCCCGGTCCTGGAGGACGACCTCGTCGAGTTCTTCCTGTTCCAGCAGGACCCGGAGGCCAACCGGATGGCCGCCTTCGTCGCCAAGGACCCGTCCGACCGTCGGGAGTTCGCCCGGCACTGGGCGCGGGTGCTCACCAACCCGGCGAACCGGGTCCGGACCGTCGAGGTCGACGGCGAGGTGGTCGGCTACGTGAGCGCCTTCCCGGTCGACGACCAGACCGAGGTCAGCTACTGGATCGACAGGGAACGCTGGGGCCGGGGCCACGCCACGGCGGCCCTGGCCGCCCTGCTGCGCGAGCTGCCCCGACCGGTGCACGCCCGCGCCGCCAAGGACAACGCCGCGTCCCTCGCGGTGCTGCGCAAGTGCGGGTTCGTGGTGGTCGGCGAGGACTCGGGGTACGCCAACGGCCGCGGCGAAGACGTCGAGGAGTGGCTGCTGGAGCTGCCCGCTGACGCTTCTGACCTGGGCGGGCACTAGTCTCGCGGCGTGAACTGGTTGGATCTCGTCGGCTGGGCCGGCTCCGCGGTGCTGGTCTGGTCGCTGCTGCAGTCGCGCATCCTGCGGCTGCGCGCGCTCAACCTCGTCGGCTGCCTCGTGCTGATCGGCTACAACGCCGCGATCGAGGTCTGGCCCATGGTCGGCCTCAACATCGTGCTTACGGTGATCAACCTCTGGTACCTGCGGGGAATGCTCGCCACCCGGCACGACGAGAAGACCTACCAGGTGGTCGAGGTCGGCGTCGGCGACCAGTTCCTCGCCCACACGCTGCGGGTGCACGCCGCCGACATCGCCCGCTTCAACCCCGACTTCCGGTGGGACCCGGACACCTCGGGACGATCCGCCTTCCTGGTGGTCACCGCCGACGAGGTGGTCGGCGTCGTGCTGTCCCACGCCGAGGCCCGCGGTGTCGCCCAGATCGACCTGGACTACGTGACCCCCAAGTTCCGCGACTTCACCCCGGGCGAGTTCGTCTACCGGCGCAGCCACCTGTTCACCGAACGAGGCTTCCGCCAGGTGGTCAGCCCGCCCCGGATGGTCGCGCCGTACTACCACCGGCTCGGCTTCCGCCCGGAGGGCGACTCGTACGTCCTCGATCTGCCGACCACCCCGGCGGCCGATCCCGCGTAGCGTCACCGGCGACCGATCGGCGTAGCCTCGCCGGCGCAGGATTCAGCGGGCACCGGACGGGGCAATCACACGCCTACGCCGGGCGGGCTCGCCGACCGGCGGGCGCCGCGCGTACAGGCCGGTGCCACCACCACGAGGGAGCGAACCGGGCGTGCAGAGCTACGGGAGCCAACTGGCCCTGGTCGGAATCCTGGTCGTGATCAACGCGCTCTTCGCCGGCAGCGAGATGGCGTTGGTGTCACTGCGGGACAGCCAGATCCAGCGGTTGGAACGGACCAGTCGCGGGGGCCGGGTGCTGGCCCGCCTCGCCAAGGACCCGAACCGCTTCCTGGCCACCATCCAGATCGGCATCACCCTCGCCGGCTTCCTCGCCTCCGCCGCCGCGGCGGTCTCGCTGGCCAAGCCTCTCGTGCCGCTGCTCGGAATGTTCGGCGGCGCCGCCGAGACGATGGCGATCGTGGTGGTCACCCTCGCGCTGACGTTCGTCACCCTGGTCTTCGGCGAGCTGGCACCCAAACGGATCGCCATGCAGGCCGCCGAGCGGTGGGCGCTGCTGGTGGCCCGCCCACTCGACCTGCTCGCCACGTTCACCCGCCCGGCCGTCTGGGCGCTCGGCGCCACCAGCGACGTGGTGGTCCGCCTGGTCGGGCTCAACCCCAAGCACCAGCCGGAGGAGATCGGCCCGGACGAGCTGCGGGACATCGTCGCCGGCAACCACGGCTTCACCAAGGAACAACGCACCATCATCGCCGGCGCGGTGGAGATCGCCGACCGACGGTTGCGGGCTGTCCTCGTACCCCGGTTGCAGGTCTTCACGCTCGACAGCGGGACCACCGCGGAGGCCGCGCGGCTCGTGCTGGCCGCCACCGGGCACTCCCGCGCGCCGGTCGTGCGACACGGCGGCCTGGACGACACGGCCGGCGTGATCCACCTGCGCGACCTGGTGGGGGTGCCCGACGACCGCCCGGTCGACGAGATCGCCCGCCCTCCGATGCTGCTGCCCGACTCGTTGCCCGTCGTGGAGGCGCTGCGCCAGTTCAAGGCCGAGCGCCAGCACATCGCACTCGTCGTGGACGAGCGCGGCGCGGTCGACGGCATCGTCACGCTGGAGGACATCCTGGAGGAGATCGTCGGTGAGATCTACGACGAGACCGACCGGGATGTGCGCTCGGTCCGCCGCGACCCCGACGGCGCGCTCCTGCTGCCCGGCACCTTCCCGGTGCACGACCTGCCGGACATCGGCGTCGAGCTGCCGTCGCGCCCGGAAGGCGACTACACCACCGTCGCCGGGCTGGTGCTGGCCCGACTCGGGCACATCCCCACCGTCGCCGGCGAGGACGTCACCCTGGACGGCTGGGTGCTGATGGTGGCCGGCATCGACCACCGGGCGATCACCGAGGTACGGATCAGCCGGGTGCCCGACGACACCGACTCCGACGCCGACCTGACCTCGGAGCCGGTGCTGGACGAGGCCCGCAGCTGAACCGTCCGGGTGCCGCCGCTCAGTCGCGCGAGAGGTTCTGGAGGCGGACCTGACCGCGGGCGACCAGCCTCTCGTCGGCATCGGTGATCTCCACCTGCCACAGCTGCTGGCTGCGGCCCCGGTGCACCGGCGTGCCGACCGCGGTCAGCTCCCCGTCCCGAACGGCCCGCAGGAAGTCGGTCTGGTTCGACACGCCGACCACAGTGCCCCGGTCGCCCAGCCAGAGGGAACCACCCACGCTGGCCGCGGTCTCCACGACCGAGCAGTACACCCCACCGTGCTGAATGCCGAACGGCTGGTGCAGCTCCGGTCGGACCTGCCAGCTGATGACCACCCGGTCGGCGGACGCCTCTTCGAACTTCAGGCCGAGCAGGGCGACAAAACCACCCGTCAGATCCGGCATCTCCACGGCAGAACCCCTCCTCGATCAACGGGGCGCAAGCCTAACCGGGGCGGGTTACGGGAAACCCGGTACGGGTCGGTGCCGGCGATGGGGGAGAATCGGTGACCGTGACCGACAGCAGCCCCCCGCCGTCCGGGCGGGACTCCCTGACCGACGACCTGCTCTGGCGTGGCCTCATCCAGGACTCGACCGGCCTCGACGAGCTGCGAGAGCTGCTCGACGGTGGGACGGCCACCACCTATTACGTGGGTTTCGACCCCACCGCGCAGAGCCTGCACGTCGGCTCGCTCATGCAGGTCACCACGGCCCGCAGGCTGCAACTCGCGGGGCACCGCCCGTTGCTGCTGGTGGGCGGGGCGACCGGGCAGATCGGTGACCCCAAGGAGAGCGCCGAACGGACGCTCAACCCGCCCGAGGTGATCGCCGGCTGGGTCGAGAGGATCCGTGAGCAGCTCGCGCCATTCGTGTCGTACACGGGGGACAACGCCGCGCAACTGGTCAACAACCTGGACTGGACCGGCGAGATGTCGGTGGTCGAGTTCCTGCGCGACGTGGGCAAGCACTTCCCGGTCAACAAGATGCTCGCCCGGGAGGTGGTGCGGGCGCGGCTGGAGACCGGCATCAGCTTCACCGAGTTCAGCTACCAGCTGCTGCAGGCCAACGACTTCTACGAGCTGCACCGGCGGCACGGCTGCCAGCTTCAGTTCGGCGGGTCCGACCAGTGGGGCAACATCACCGCCGGCGTCGACTACGTCCGTCGACGTGGCGCGGGGCCGGTGCAGGCGTTCACCACACCGCTGGTCACCAAGGCCGACGGCACGAAGTTCGGCAAGACCGAGGGCGGCGCCGTCTGGCTCGACCCGACGTTGACCAGCCCGTACGCGTTCTACCAGTTCTGGCTCAACGTCGACGACCGCGAGGTCGACCGCTACCTGCGCTACTTCAGCTTCCGGACGCGCGAGGAGCTGGAGGAGCTGGCGAAGGCGACGGCCGAGCGGCCGGCGGCCCGGCTGGCACAGCGAGCGCTCGCCGAGGAGCTGACCACCCTGGTGCACGGCGCCGACGAGACCCGACAGGCGATCGCCGCCAGTCAGGCCCTCTTCGGCCGCGGGTCGCTGGACGACCTGGCCCCGGAGACGCTGCGCGCGGCGTTGACCGAGGCCGGCCTGGTGCGTCTCTCCGGCGAACTGCCGGATGTGGCGGGGTTGTTGCGGGACTCCGGGCTCGTCAGTGGCCTCAAGGAGGCCCGTCGGGTGATCGCCGAGGGCGGCGCCTACGTCAACAACAACCGGGTGACCGAGGTGGACGCCGGGGTGTCGGCGACAGACCTGCTGCACGGGCGATACCTGGTGCTGCGCCGTGGAAAGCGCTCGTTCGCGGGCGTTGAGCTGGGAGAATAGTCGACTGTCGACGATGTGACGGGGGACGCGTCCGGCGGATTTGACGATCATCCCGCCGGACGCGTAACTTTCTCTCTGCCAGCGCGGAACGGACGAAACAGGCGAAAGCCTGAGACGGCCGGAGCGCAGGCCAACGGCCTCGGGGTCGGGCGGGCATGCCCACCGGATCCTGGACCGGGAGGTGCCGCCAGAAACGCCGCGAGGCGGATTTGGTGCGGCGAAACCGACCGGGTATGGTTACGAACCGGCAGGGCACCGGGCAAGCTTGCGGGAAACCGCAGCGGCCGGCCTGCCAAATCCGTGACGAGAGCGGCGCAAGCCGGTCGAGACATGGTGCCCGCATTACCGGGTGAAGCACGACGAACCGCGAAACACCGGTTTGACACGGCGGAAACCAGCGGGTAACGTAGTAAAAGTGCCTGGCGCTGGAAAGCGCTAAGGGACACGAACGAAAAGCCCCGGTTGGGGTTCCACTGAGGTGGGGCTTCTGGTCGGTGTGTGGTTGTTCTTTGAGAACTCAACAGGGTGCTTGTAAAGCCAGTGCCAATTATGATTTATACCCCGGA
>NZ_JAGPXS010000052.1:0-319 GCF_018070425.1 Micromonospora sp. C81 | reverse complement strand
GGTCGAGTACGTGGACCTACGCGGACGGCACGACGGTGGACCGTAGTGCCGCTGGTGACGTCACGCGTGAGGTGAGCGCGGATGGTGCGACGTTCGACCGGTTCACCCCCGAGGGCAAGCCGACGCACGGAACGGTGCCGGGGGTCGATGGGCAGCCGGCGCAGGACGTGTCGATTGCTTACGGCGGTGACGGGTCGAGTACGTGGACCTATGCGGACGGCACGACGGTGGACCGTAGTGCCGCTGGTGACGTCACGCGTGAGGTGAGCGCGGATGGTGCGACGTTCGACCGGTTCACCCCCGAGGGCAAGCCGACGCA